>NZ_JAHHWP010000002.1:0-58316 GCF_018729305.1 Phycicoccus mangrovi
CTCGGGGGGGTGGGGGGGGCGCGCCCCCCCCCCCCCCCGGGGGGGGGGGGGGGGGGGCGGGGGGGCCCCCCCCCCCACGGCGGGGTCGGACGGGGTCAGGACAGCCAGGCGGCCACCTTGTCGGGGTTGGCCTCGACCCACTTCTTCGCCGCGTCGTCGGGGCTCATGTTCTGGTTGGCGATCATCTCCGAGACGGCGTTCTGGTCGTCGTTGGTCCACTGGAACTTCTTGATGAGGTTCACTGCGGGAGAACCGGACTCGGCGAACTTCGTCGCGATGAGCTTGTTGAGCGCGTACGGCGGGTAGTCGCAGGCGACCTTCTTGGGGTCGGCGTCGCAGCCGTCGGTGTACGCGGGCAGGTTGACCTTGACGAGCTTCATCTCGGAGAAGAACCACTGCGGGTCGTAGAAGTACGCGAGCAGCGGCGTCTTGTTCTTCTCGGCCTGCCGGAAGCTCGTGATGAGCGCGGCCTCCGAGCCACCGGTGACGACCTTGTAGTCGAGCCCGAGGTTCGTGACGAGGGCCTCGTCGTTGGTCACGTACGAGGGGTCGCCGTCGAGGAGCTGGCCCTTGCCGCCGGACTCGGAGGTCTTGAACATCGACGCGTACTTGTTGAGGTTCTGCCAGTCCGTGATGTCCGGGTACTTCTCGGCCATCCACGGCGGCACGTACCAGCCGATGATCCCCTGGTTGCCGGTGAGGCCGGCGTCCTGGACGCTCTTCTGCTCGTCGACGTACTTCTTCGTCAGGTCGGCGTGGCCCCAGTTCTCGACGATGGTGTCGATCGACCCGGAGGCCATGCCCTGCCAGCCGACCTCCTCCTTGACGTCGGGGTAGGTGACCTTGCACCCGAGCTTGGTCTGCGCGACGTAGCCGATGACGTGGGCGTTGCTCACGTAGCCGGTCCACGGGTTGACGGCGATGCGCAGGTCGCCGCACTCCTTGCCGCCACCGCCGGCGGACCCGGAGGCGCTCGGCTGCTCGATGTTGCCGCCGCCGCAGGCGCTCAGCCCGAGGGCGAGGGCGGCGGTGGCCGCGACCAGCGCGGTCCGGTGGGTTGCTCGTGCCATGGGCTGGACCTCTCTCCTGTCCGCGGTCGTCCGCGGGTCGTGATGGGGTGCCCGGCTCATCGGCCGAACCGGGCGGCGGCGTGGCGGGCGATGCGGTCGAGCATGATCCCGAGCGCGGTGATGGCGATGCCGGCGGCCAGGCCCTTGCCGAAGAGCTGGCCCTGGACGAAGCCCTGGACGATGAGGTAGCCGAGGCTGCCGCCGCCGACCATCCCGCCGATGACGACCATCGACAGGACGTAGAGGAGGCCCTGGTTGGTCGCGAGGACGAGGGCCTCGCGGGCCATCGGCAGCTGGACCTTCGAGATCATCTGCCACCGGGTGATGCCGGTGGAGCGGGCGGCCTCGACGGTGGCCGGCGAGACGCCGCGCACCCCGTCGGCGACGAGCTTGGTCGCGATCGGCACGGCGTACGCCACGGCGGCCATGATCGCCGTGAACCGGGTGGCGGCGAAGAGCGCCAGCGCGGGCACGAGGTAGACGAACGCGGGGATGGTCTGTAAGCCGTCGAGGAAGGGCCGGATGACGGTGTCCGCCCGGCGCCCCCGACCCATCGCGACGCCGAGCACGACGGCGACGAGCATGACGATGAACGTCGCGACCAGGGTCATCGTCAAGGTGACCATCGCGTCGTACCAGAGGCCGGTGCCGAGGACGACGGCCTCGCAGACGAGGGTGACGACGGTGGGTCGCCAGCCGCCGAGGAGGTAGGCGACGGCGAGCAGCACGAGGGCCATGACCCACCACGGCAGGTCGGACATCAGCGACTGCAGCGGGTTGAGCATCACGGCCGTGACGAGGTCCTTGAACCCGTTGGTCACGCCGGAGATCGCGTCGACGACGGCGTTCGTCAGGTCGTTGATGTGCCCGCCGAGGGGGCCCGCGGTCAGCTCGCCGAGGACCGGCACGCCGGAGAGGTCGGGGAACTGCGAGAGCTGGAGGTAGCGGGTCGAGTAGTAGGCGCCGACGAGGACGGGGAGCAGGAGCACGGCGAGGACGAGCCGCCGGCCGCTCGCGGTGAGGAAGCGGCGGTCGGTGCCGCGCCCGCCCTCCTCGGTGGCCCAGCGCGGCAGCCGCTCCATGACGACGGTCCGGCCACGGAAGAAGCCCGGCGAGCTCACGGCCGTCACCCGCTGGCCCGCGGGGGAGGAGCGCTCGCTCGCCGCGGTCGTCGTGCGGTCGAGCATGATCGCGATGAGGACGATGCCGAGGCCCGCCACCGCGGCGGCCCCGACGTTGAGGGTCTGCAGGGCGGCGATGACCGGCTTCCCGAGGCCGGGGCCGTTGACGAGCGCCGCGATGGTCGCCATCGACAGCGCCGCCATCGTGCACTGGTTGATGCCGACGACGATCGTGCGCTTGGCCATCGGCAGCTGGACCTGCCGCAGCAGCTGGCCCTTCGTCACCCCGAGCGAGCGGCCGGCCTCGACTGTGTTCTCCGCAACCGAGTTCAGCCCGTGCTCCGTGATGCGGACCAGCGGCGGCAGCGCGTAGACGAGGGTGAGGACGATGGCGCACGCCGGGCCGATGCCGAAGAACAGCGCGATCGGCGTGAGGTAGGCGAACGACGGCATCGTCTGCATCGCGTCGAGCACCGGGGTGACGACGGCCGAGGTGCGCCGGCTGCGCGACATCGCGATACCGAGCGGCAGCCCGACGACCATGCAGATGACGACGGCGACGATCGTGACGATGAGGGTGTCGACGCCGTCGGTCCAGAGGCCGGCGAGACCGAGGAAGAGCAGGACGACGGTGACGAGGACCGTCGAGCGCAGCCCGGCGAGCGCGTAGGTGACCCAGGCGGCGAGCAGCAGCACGCCGAACCAGCCGAGCCAGTCGCCGGGCGTCACCGAGCTGAGGTGCTCCTGGAGCACGCCGACGAACGTGTCGAGCCCGCTCGCGATCGTCCCGAGCACGCCGTGGAAGAACCAGTTGTCCTGCCCGAGGAGCTGCACCCGGTCGCGGACGTCGTTGAACCAGTCGTGCAGGCCGGTCGTGTCGGCGTTGGCCAGCTCGAGGGTCTGCCGGCCGCGCAGCGTCGCCCACGCGAGGAGCCAGAGGGCGAGCACGCCGAGCAGCTTGGGGCCGGTGCGGCGGGAGGTCGCGCGCTCGGCGACGGGCTGCGCCTCCTTCGGCGGGGCGGGCCGGGCCGGCTCCAGGGTCGTGGTCACCGCGCGCCGGCCGGGGCGTGCTGCTCGACGACGACGACCCGGAGGATGTCCTCGTCGTCGACGACCCCGACGACGGCGCCGC
This sequence comes from Phycicoccus mangrovi, assembly GCF_018729305.1. Lineage (NCBI taxonomy): Bacteria > Bacillati > Actinomycetota > Actinomycetes > Micrococcales > Intrasporangiaceae > Phycicoccus > Phycicoccus mangrovi. The sequence continues at coordinate 3,324 of NZ_JAHHWP010000002.1, forward strand.
TCGCGTCGACGACGCGCACCGGCCCGTCGGCGGCGAGCACTGCACGCGCGGCCTCCCGGACCACCGTCGTGTCCGGCAGGGCCGGGGCGCCGGCGCCCTCGTCGGCCGAGCCCGGCGGGCGCATGACCCAGCGCAGGGTCAGCACGTGCGACTTCGGCACCTCGGCGGTGAAGTCGCGGACGTACTCGTCGGCGGGCGCGCCGATGATCTCGTCCGGGGCGCCGATCTGGACGATCTCGCCGTCGCGCATGATGAGGATCCGGTCGCCGAGCTTGAGCGCCTCGTCGAGGTCGTGGGTGATGAAGACCATCGTCTTGCCGACCTCGTGGTGCAGCCGGATGACCTCCTTCTGCATGTCGCGGCGGATCAGCGGGTCGAGCGCGCTGAACGGCTCGTCGAACATGAGCACCGCCGGGTCGCCGGCGAGGGCGCGGGCGAGGCCGACGCGCTGCTGCATCCCGCCGGACAGCTGGTCGGGGTAGTTGAGCTCGTAGCCGGTGAGGCCGACGAGGTCGACCATCTCCTGGGCGCGCGAGCGGCGGCCGGACTTCTCCTCGCCGCGGATCTCGAGGCCGAAGGCGATGTTGTCGATGACCTTGCGGTGGGGGAGCAGGCCGAAGTGCTGGAAGACCATCGACACCTTGCGGCGGCGGATCTCGCGCAGCTGGTCCTCGCCCATCCCGGTGAGGTCCTCGCCGTCGAGGACGACCGTGCCGGCCGTCGGCTCGATGAGGCGGGTGAGGAGCCGGACCAGCGTCGACTTGCCGGAGCCGGACAGCCCCATGACGACGAACACCTCGCCGGGGGCGACGTCGAACGAGACGTCGCGCACGCCGATCACGTGCCCGCTCTTGGCCTGCAGCTCCTGCCGGGACAGCTCGAGGTCGGGGGTGCCGAGGAGCTTGTCGGCGTTCGGTCCGAAGACCTTCCACAGGCCCCGGACGGAGAGGGCGGCCGAGGTCGCGTCCGTCGCGGATGTCGTCCTGCTGCTCACGGCCAGGTCCGTCACGCTCCACCTCCGCAGAGTTGCGCGATGTGCAACACCGCGTGTTCTGCGCAACAGGATGGCGCTCAGGGGTCGCCGCGGTCAAGGACCATTCCTGCGGGTGGTCCCCGGCGTCCTCAGGTTCGCTCAGCGCTCCACGGGCTGGTGGGCGATCCGGGCCGACGCCTCCTCGGTCGCGGCGAGGAGCAGCGGGACGAGCTCGTCGACCCGGTCGGCGCCGAAGCGGAAGGTCGGCCCGGAGACGCTGATCGACGCGACGACGTCGCCGTGCGCGTCGCGGACGGGCGCGGCCAGGGCGGTGAGGCCGACGTCGAGCTCGTCGGTCGCCAGGGCCCAGCCGCGCTCGCGGACCTCGGCGAGCTGCGCGTCGAGCACCGCACGGTCGGTGACGGTCGAGGGCGTGTACGGCGTGAGCTCGCCGAGGGTGCGGGTCAGCTCGGGGTCGTGCTGCTCGCTGACGAGGACCTTGCCGTTGCTCGTCGCGTGGATCGGGATGTGCTGGCCGACCCAGTTGTACGACGAGAGGGTGGAGGAACCGGACACCTGGTCGACGTAGAGCGCCGCGCCGCCCGAGAGCACGGCGAGGTTGACCGTCTCGCCGGTCTCGGAGGCCAGGCGCCGCACGACCGGGCGGGCCTCCTTCGCGAGGTCGAGACGGGCGTTGGTCGCGCCGGCGAGCTTGAGCACCCCGACGCCGAGCCGGTACCGGCCCCGCTCCTCGACCTGCTCGACGAGCCGGCGCCGCTCGAGCGCGGCGACGAGCCGGCTGGCCGTCGACTTGTGGACCCCGAGCTCGCGGGCCAGCTGCGTCGTCCCGGCCTCGCCGTGCAGGGCCAGCAGCTCGAGGATGGTGACGGCCCGGTCGACGGACTGGACGGTCGAGCCGGCGTCCCGCGAGGTGGTGCGCATGGCGCAACGGTAGCGAAGGGCGCAACCCTCGCCGACGGCCCCCGGTCAGTCGCCGAGCTCGCGCCGGCGCCGCACGACGTACTCCTCGAGCTCGGCGCGCACGGCCTCGTCGAGCGCCGGCTGCTCGTAGTCCTCGAGGCGCTTGCGCCAGATCGTCGCCGCGCGGGCCGCCGTGTCCTGCGCCCCGTTGCGCATCCAGCGCTCGTAGTTCTCCGAGGAGTTGAGGAACGGCCGGTAGAAGCAGGTCCGGAAGCGCTCCATCGTGTGCATCGAGCCGAGGAAGTGCCCGCCGTGCCCGACCTCCTGGTGGGCGTCGAAGCCGAGCGAGCCCTCGTCGATCTCGAGGGGCGTGAACTCGTGCTGGAGCATCTCGACGATCTGGCAGTCGATGACGAACTTCTCGAAGCCCGCGACGAGGCCGCCCTCGAGCCAGCCGGCGCTGTGCATCACCCAGTTCGTGCCCGCGAGGAAGGTCGGGAGCAGCGTCATCAGGGCCTCGTAGCCGGCCTGTGCGTCCGGCACCTGCGAGGACGTGAGGCCGCCACCGGTGCGGAACGGCAGGCCGAAGTGGCGGGCGATCTGGCCGGTGCACAGCAGGCCGATGCCCGACTCGGGCGTGCCGAACGTCGGTGAGCCCGACTGCATGTCGATGTTCGAGAGGAACGAGCCGAAGATCACCGGGCACCCCGGACGGATGAGCTGCGCGAGCGCGATGCCCGACAGCGCCTCGGCGATCTGCTGGACGAGCGCCGCCGGGATGGTGACCGGCGACATCGCCCCCATGAGGATGAACGGCGTGAGGACGACCGGCTGCGCGGCGGCGGCGTACTCGAACAGCGCGTCGAGCATCCGGTCGTCCCAGCGCAGCGGGCTGTTGCAGTTGACGAGGCTGATGCTCACCGGCGCCCGCTCGATGGCCTCGCGCCCACCGAAGAGGATCTCGGACATCGCGATGACGTCACGGGCGTTCTCGCCGGAGACGACGTTGCCCATGAACACCTTGTCGGTGATCATCATGAGGGCGTAGGTCATGTCGAGGTGGCGCGAGTCGAGCGGCGCGTCGTTGGGCTCGCAGACCACGCCGCCGGCCGAGTCGAGCACCGAGAACGACTGCGAGAGACGGGCGAAGTTGCGGTAGTCCTCGAGCGTGCCGTCGCGGCGGGTCTCGCCCTCCCGGACGAACGGCGGTCCGTACACGGCGCCGAAGGCCATCGAGTCGCCACCGATGTGGATGCTCCGCTCGGCGTTGCGCGCCTGGACGTCGAACTCGCGCGGCGCCTTCGCCACCTGCTCGAGGACGAACTCGGGGTCGAGGAAGACGGTGTTCTCCTCGACCCGCTGGCCGGCCTGCCGGAACAGCTCGAGGGCCCGCTCGCTCATGAACTCGACCCCGATCTCGGTGACGAGCCGCCGCCAGCCGGCGTCCAGCTGCGCCATCGCGTCCGCCGAGAGGATCTCGTACCGCGGCATCCGGTTCGTGAACATGCGCGTGGGCCTCCACAGGGCAGGACGAGCGTTGACGGTGAGCCGCGCCACATCCTAGCCTCATCATGTGGGCGCACAAGGCCCACATCGTGAGCGGCGACAGACGGTCGCCGCCGCCCTGCGAGAGGACACCCTGTGCCGACCCCGCCCCCGACCACCGGGACCCAGTCGATCGACCGGGCCGCCGACCTCGTCGCCCGGGTGGTCCACGCCGACGGGGGGCTGACGGCCGCGGCGCTCGCGGACTCGACGGGGCTCGCGCGCTCGACCACCTCGCGGCTGCTCGCCGCGCTGGAGCGGGCCGACCTGCTCGCGCGGGACGACGCCGGCTCATGGGCCCCCGGCCCGCTGTTCGACCTCTACGCGACCCGGCGCACCGGCGACGAGGTGCTCGCGGAGGTCGCCGGCCCGACGATGCGGGAGCTCGGTGAGATCACCGGCGAGACGGTGAACCTCGGTGTGCCGCGCCGGGGCACGGTCGTGCAGGTGGCGCAGGTCGACTCCTCGTACTACCTCGGCTCGCGCGACTGGGTCGGCACCGACGTGCCCGCGCACGCCTCCGCGCTCGGCAAGGTCCTGTACGCCCACGGCGCGCTGCCCGTGCCCTCCGGCCCCCTCGACCCGCCGGCCCCTGACGCCGTGACCAGCGGCGCCGAGCTCGCCGCGCAGCTGCCCGGCATCCGGCGTGCCGGCTACGCGACGACCGTCGACGAGCTCGAGCCCGGGCTGACCGGTGTCGCGGCGCCGGTGCGCCACCGCGGGTCGGTCGTCGCCGCCCTCGGCATCTCCGGCCCGACGTCCCGCCTCGTCGGCGACCTCGCGTCGACCGGCGCCCTCGTCGCCACCCACGCCGCGGCCCTGTCCGCCCGGCTCGAGCACCACCCACACGAAGGAGCGGCATGACACCCGACGACATCCTCAAGGGCCTCTACGACGAGACGCTCGTCGGCAACGGCCCGGCGGTGCTCGACCTCACCCACCAGGCGCTGGGGATGCAGATGGCCCCCGGCACGCTGCTCTTCGACGCGCTCATCCCGGCGCTCGAGGAGGTCGGCGCGCGCTTCGAGCGCGGCGACTTCTTCGTGCCCGAGATGCTCATCGCCGGCCGGGCGATGGCCGGCTCGATGGAGGTGCTGCGCCCGCTGCTCGCCGACACCGGCGTCGAGACGATCGGCAAGTTCCTCATGGGCACGGTCAAGGGCGACGTCCACGACATCGGCAAGAACCTCGTCAACATCATGCTCGAGGGCGCCGGCTTCGAGGTGATCGACCTCGGGGTGCAGGTCGCGCCGGAGAAGTTCGTCGCCGCCATCGACGAGCACCAGCCGGACATCGTCGGCTTCTCGGCGTTCCTCACGACGACGATGCCGATGTTCAAGGCGAACATCAACGCCCTCGAGAAGGCGGGGATGCGCGACTCGGTCATCGTCATGGTCGGCGGCGCGCCGGTCACCCAGGAGTACGCCGACGCGGTCGGCGCCGACGGCTACGCGGCGGACGCCTCGGCCACCGTCAAGCGCGCCAAGGCCCTTCTCGCCGAGCGTCGTTCGCAGGTGCCCGCGTGAGCGCCCCGCTGCGGCACACCGTCCTCCGGTCGGCGACCAAGGAGGTCGTCATCGGTGCCGACAAGCCGTTCTGCGTCATCGGCGAGCGGATCAACCCGACCGGCCGGCCGGTCTTCCAGGCCGCGCTGCGCGAGGGCGACCTCTCGATCATCGCCAAGGACGTCGCGGCGCAGGTCGCGGGCGGTGCCGACGTGCTCGACATCAACATGGGCGTGCCACTCACCGACGAGGCCGAGCTGCTGACCAAGGCGATCCGGCTCGTGCAGTCGCTGACCGACCTGCCGGTGTGCATCGACTCCTCGGTCGTCGAGGCGCTGGAGGCGGGACTGTCGGTCTACCAGGGCCGCGCGCTCGTCAACTCGATCACCGCCGAGGACGACCGGATGGCCGCCATCCTGCCGCTCGTCAAGAAGTACGACGCCGCCATCGTCGCGCTGCCCAACGACGAGGACGAGATCCCGATGGAGGCCGAGAAGCGCCTCGCCCTCACCGAGAAGATCGTCCGGGTCGCGACGGAGGAGTACGGCATCGCGATCGAGGACATCGTCATCGACCCGCTCGCCATGCCGATCGGCGCCGACTCGACGGTCGGCCGGACGACGCTCGAGGTGATCCGCGGCATCCGCGAACGGTGGGGCCTCAACACGACCTGCGGCGCCTCGAACGTCAGCTTCGGGATGCCGGGCCGGCACGCCATCAACGCGGCCTGGCTGCCCCTCGCGATGTCGGCGGGGATGACGAGCGCCATCATGGACGCCCGCACGCCGCACGTCGTCGACGCGGTGCGGGCCTCGGACCTCCTCCTCGGCAACGACGAGTGGGGCATGTCGTGGATCGGCACGCATCGGGCCCGGCAGGCGGCGGAGGCCGCGGCCGCCGGGACGGCGTGACGGGCGAGCGCGGGCCGGACCAGCCCTTCGAGGACGTCGTCGAGGGCCTGCGACGCGAGGGGCTGCTCGAGCCGCCCGCGCCGCTGACCCCCGACGTCGACGACTCCGAGCTCGCAGGAGCGGGCCGGGTCACGTTGTCCTTCAGCCCGGCCGAGCGCGTCGTCCGCGTGCCGCCGGGGGTGTCGGTCTTCGACGCGGCGTCGTGGAACGGCATCGCCGTCGATTCGACCTGCGGCGGTCACGGGACCTGCCGCAAGTGCCGCGTCCGGCTCACCCGCGGCACGGCGCCGGTGACCCGCCACGACGTGCGGACCTTCACGGCCGACCAGATCCACGACGGCTGGCGCCTCGCGTGCCTCGTCCGCGCGACGCACGACCTCGACGTCGAGGTACCGCCGCTCGTCACCCGGCCCAAGGCCTCGACCGTCGGCGTCGGCCGGCAGGTCATCCTTCGGCCGTCGGTGCAGAAGCGCTACGTCGAGCTGACCGAGCCGACGCTCGCCGACCAGCGCACCGACCTCGCGCGGCTGCGCGACGCCGTCGACGACCTCACCCTGAACCCCGACCTCTACGCGCTGCGCCGGCTGCCGGTCGTCCTGCGGCAGAACGACTTCAAGGTGACGGCGGTCGTCGTCGACGAGACGCTGGTCGACGTCGAGCCCGGTGACACGACGGGGCGACGGCACGCCATCGCCTACGACCTCGGCACGACGACGGTCGTCGCGACGCTGCTCGACCTCGAGACGGGGACGCCGGTCGCGGTGTCGTCGGTGCTCAACCGGCAGCAGCCGTTCGGCGGCGACGTCATCACCCGGATCAGCGCGACGATGATGGACCCGCAGGCGCTGCCCCGCCTCACGACCCTCGCCCGCGAGACCCTCGCCGGGCTCGCCGCCGAGGTGTGCGAGGAGGGCGGCGTCGACCCGGCCGGCGTCTACGAGGTGGCCCTCGCCGGCAACGCGACGATGACCGCGCTCCTGCTCGGCGTCGACCCCGAGCCGCTGGGCGTCGCGCCCTTCGTCCAGGCGACCGCCGACTGGCCGGTGCTGCTCGCGTCCGACCTCGGGCTCACGCTCCACCCGGGCGCGCGCGCCGTCGTCTTCCCGGCCCTCGGCGCCTACGTCGGTGGCGACATCGTCGCCGGGATGCTCGCCAGCGGCCTCGACCGCGACAAGCGGGTCCGGCTGTTCGTGGACGTCGGCACGAACTGCGAGATCGCGCTGACCGACGGGGAGCGCATCGTCACGACCGCCGCGCCCGCCGGGCCGGCGTTCGAGGGCGGCGCCATCCGCTGCGGGATGCGCGCGGCCGACGGGGCCGTGGAGGTCGTCCGGCTCGACCCCGACGCCGAGGACCCGTCGCTCGCGGTCGCGCTCGGCGTCATCGGCGACGTCGAGGCCCGCGGGCTGTGCGGGTCGGGGCTCGTCGACGCGGTCGCCGAGCTCGCCCGCGTCGGCCTCCTCGACACCTCGGGGCGGTTCGTCACCGACGAGCGCGCCGCCGAGCTCGCGCCGGCGCTCGCCGACCGGATGGCCACGGTGCGCGAGGGGGAACGGGTCTTCGTCCTGCACCGGCACTCCGCCGACGCACCCGTCGAGGAGTCGGTCTACCTCTCGCAGAGGGACGTCCGCGAGCTGCAGTTCGCCAAGGCGGCCATCTCGACGGGCTGGTCGCTGCTGCTCGAGGAGCTCGGGCTCGAGGCGTCCGAGGTGCAGCAGGTGCTGCTCGCCGGCTCGTTCGGGTCCTACCTCTCGCCGTCGTCGGCGGTCCGCATCGGGCTCGTGCCGAAGCTGTCGGTGCTGCGCATCGTCTCGGCCGGCAACGTCGCGGGGGAGGGCGCGAAGATGGTGCTGCTGTCGGCCCGGGAGCGGGCCGGCGCCGACGCGCTGCTCGAGGAGGTGCGCTATGTCGAGCTCTCGGACCGCCCCGACTTCAACGACCGCTTCGTCGACCAGCTCGCCTTCCCCGTCTGAGGGGCGCGGCCCGGGGCGCATCGCCCTCGTCGCGTGCGGAGCCATCGCGCAGCCGGCGGCCGAGGTGGCGGCCCGGCACGGGTGGCCGCTCGACGTCCACCCGCTGCCCCCGTTGCTGCACAACCGGCCCGAGCGCATCGCGCCCACGGTGGCCGAGGCCGTCGCGGACCTGGGACAGGTCTACGAACGCGTCGTCGTCGGGTACGCCGACTGCGGCACCTACGGGGCGCTCGACGCGGTCTGTCGCGAGCTCGGGGTGGAGCGGTTGCCGGGCCTGCACTGCTACGACCTGTTCGCGGGGCCGGCCACCGTCGAGGCCCTGTCCGCGGAGGAGCCCGGCACCTACCTGCTCACCGACTTCCTCGTCCGGTCCTTCGCGCGGACGGTCGTGCGCGAGCTGGGGCTGGACCGGTACCCCGAGCTGCGCGACGACTACTTCCGCCACTACGCGCGGGTCGTGTGGCTCGTGCAGACGCGCGACCCCGCGGAGCAGGCGGAGCTGCGCGCGCTCGCCGAGGAGGCCGCCGCGTCCATCGGTCTGCCGCTGACGGTGCGGCACACCGGGTCCGGCGGGCTCGAGGCGGCTCTGGCCGCGCTGGTCAGCCCGAGGTGAGCGCGGCGGCCATCGCCCGCAGGTGCGCGGGCGAGGAGCCGCAGCACGCGCCGACGACGTCGATGCCGAGGTCGCGCAGCTCACGCGCGTGGTCGGCCATCTCCTCCGGCCCGACCGTGTAGACGAACCGGTCGCCGTCGAGCTCCGGCAGCCCGGCGTTGGACTGGGCGACGAGCAGCACCCCGTCCGGCCGCGCGGCCACGAGCTGCTCGGCGATGGTGCGCATCTCGTCCGGGCCGCGGCCGCAGTTGGCGCCGACCGCGTCGACGCCGTCCGCGGCGAGGGCGGCCACGGCGGCGGCCGGGGTCACGCCCATCATCGTGCGCAGGTTGGTGTCGAACGACAGCGTGACGACGAGGGGGAGGTCGGGAGCCTCGCTGCGGGCGGCGGCGACGGCGGCGCGCGCCTCCTCGAGGTCGCTCATCGTCTCGACGAGGAGGAGGTCGGCGCCGCCGTCGCGCAGGCCACGGACCTGCTCGGCGAAGAGCCCGCGGGCGGCGTCCGGGGTCAGGGACCCGAGTGGCTCGAGGAGCTCGCCGGTGGGACCGATGTCGCCGGCGACGAGAGCGTCGTGGCGGCGGGCGACGGTGGCGCACAGGGCGGCCGCGGCCCGGTTGATCTCCTCGGCCTGCCCGGCGAGCCCGTGCTGGGCGAGCCGGGGCTCGGTCGCGCCGAAGGTGTTCGTCGTGAGCAGGCGGGCCCCGGCGACCGCGTACTCCTCGTGGAGCGCGGCGACCGCCTCGGGGTTCGTGAGGTTCCACGACTCGGCGCACTCGCCCATCGGCAGACCCCGCTCCTGGAGCAGCCAGCCGTAGCCGCCGTCGGCGACCGCCGGGCGCCCGGCGAGGAGGGTGGTGAGTCGGTTGGTCACGAGGACCACGGTAGCGACTGCGACCCGGTCAACCGGGCGGTCTGACCCGGGCGGAGACGGCCTCGTCGAGCATCCGTCGTCGCCACGACTCGATGACCGCCACCTGGTTGAAGGTGAAGACGTGCAGGCCCTCGATGTCGAGCGCGGGGTTGGCGGCGAGCGCGGCGACCCGGCTGACGAAACGGTCGGTCGAGAAGCCGGGGGAGGCGATGCGGGCGAAGACCGACTTCTGCTTGCGCAGGAAGCGCAGCGACTCGCCGACCCCGATCTTCGTCGCCATCCCGAGCAGCTTCGTGCGGTCCACCGGCCCGGGGACGCCGACGAGGATCGGCAGGGTCACCCCGCGGCGGCGGACGCGCTCGGTCCAGGTGCCGAGGTGCTCGGCGTCGAAGGTCATGTTGGAGACGACGTGGGTGGCGTAGCGCCGCTTGTCCCACATCGACTGGACGGTGACGTCGTCGTCGATGCTCGGGTGCGACTCGGGGTAGCCGGTGATGCCGACGTGGGTGAAGGGGTGCTCGAGCGCGGCGAGGTCCTGGAGGAGGTCGAGGGCGGAGGTGTAGTCGCCGGCCGGGGGGTCGGCGTCGCCGCCGGGGACGAACACCGCGGTCACCCCGGCCTCGGCCAGCCGTGAGACGACGTCCTCGAGCTCGGCGCGGCCGGTGACCATGCGTGCGGCGAGGTGCGGGACGACGCGGTAGCCGGCGGTCGCGAGGGCCACGGAGGTGTCGAGGGTGGCGGCCAGCCCCTTGCTGGGCGCGGCGGTCACGGTGACGGTGAGGGAGGTGGGCACGTGCTCGAGGACGGCCTCGGTGATCGAGGGCGTGGGCATCACCTCGTAGCGCGCCCCCTCGAGGAGGTGGGCGAGGGCCACGGTGGGGAGTTCGTTGCTCATCGTGCAACCCGTCTCGTCATACGCACCGACGGAGCCAGCGTAGGGGTGGGGGTGCCTCGGGCGCCAGAGGCGTGTCGGGTGGTGGTGGCAGGCTGCCGGGATGGAGCAGCGGATCTCGTTCGTCACCCTGGCCGTCGCCGACCTCGTGGCCTCGCGGCGCTTCTACGTCGACGGGCTCGGGTGGGTGCCCGAGCTCGAGGTGGACGGCGAGGTCGTGATGTTCCCGGCGGGGGAGCGGCTCGTGCTCTCGCTCTGGGACCGGGCGCACTTCGAGGCCGAGGTCGGCGGCGTCACGGTGAGCGGACCCGGCCTGCTGCCGGTCACGCTGTCGCACAACGTCGAGACGCCGGCCCTCGTCGACGAGGTGCTGGCGCTCGCCGCGGCGGCCGGGGCGCCGGTCGGGCCGGGGGCGGACCGGGAGTGGGGTGGCTACTCCGGCTACTTCGCCGACCCGGACGGTGTTCGCTGGGAGGTCGCCTGGAACCCGGGCACGATCGGCCGCCGCGTCGTCCCGGGCACGCAGCCCTCCCTCCCGGGCTGAGGTGTACCCGCCCGGACTCCATGCGCTCCGGAAGGTTTCCCTTCCACCGCGGAAGGTTTCCCTTCCACCGCGGAAGGTTTCCCGTGCGACCGGCAAGGTTTCGCTTTCGAACGCAAGGAATCCCTCGCGCCGCGCAAGGAGCTGCTTGCGGGGTGGGAGGGATTCCTTCCGCGGCGCATGGATCCCGGGAGCGCACACCTCAGGCGCCGGCTCTCAGGAACCGCGGGCGGGCCCGCCGCGTGACGCGGCGCGACCCCGTGCGGCGTCGGGTGCGGTCAGAGACCGGCGGCGCGGCGGACCGGCGACTGGGTGCCGTAGTACGCCTGCAGGTTCTCCTGGAGGATGGAGCGGATGAGCGGGGCCTCCTCGGTCGCGATGCCCTGCGCCTCCTGGGTGTCCACGGCGACGAGGAGGTCCTCGATCTCGTGGGGGGTCCGGTAGTGCGAGAGGTCCTCGCGCAGCCGACGGACCGCGGCGCGCTGCTCGCGGCGCTCGCGGAGCTCGTCCTTGACGGTGGTCCAGAGAGCGGTGGTGTTCGTCATGCATCCAGTGTGCGAGCGACCCCATCCATGCGTCCAATGAAAACGGTGCAAGCGACACATGACGTATCGTCATGGGATGGACACCGAGTCGCTGCGCTGGTTCCAGCTCGTCGCCGACGGCTACACGGTGACCGAGGTGAGCGACGTCTTCGGCGTCAGCCAGTCGGGGGTCTCACGTGCGCTGGCCCGGCTCGAGGACGAGGTCGGCACGCCGCTCCTGCACCGGCAGGGCCGGGTGCTGCGGATGACCTACGCCGGCTCGGCGTTCAAGCGCCACGTCGACGCCCTCGTCAACAGCCTCGACGACGGCCTCGCCGCGGTCGGCGAGATCGTCGACCCCGAGAGCGGCGTCGTCACCCTCGCCTACCCGCTGAGCCTCGGCAGCTGGCTCGTCCCCGGCCTCGTCGGGGCCTTCCGCGAGCAGCACCCCCGGGTCCGGGTCGTCATCGAGCGCACCGCGGTCGGCGAGGACGGGCGCATCTCCACCCAGCTCGCGACCCGCCGCGCCGACCTCGAGCTGACCGCGGCCCGCGTCGCCGGCCAGGGCGTCGTGTGGCAGCACGTCCTCGACGAGCCGTTCGTCCTCGCCGTCTCCACCGACCACCCGCTGGCCGGCCGCTCCGAGGTCGCCCTCGCCGAGGTGGCCACGGAGCCGTTCGTCCTGCGCGCCCCGCCCTCGGGGATGCGCCAGCAGACGCTCGACCTCTGCCGGGCCGCCGGCTTCATCCCCGCCGTCGCGATGGAGGCCGAGGACCTGCCGACCATCCGCGGCTTCGTCGCGGCCGGTCTCGGGGTCTCCGTCGTCCCCGCACAGGGCCTCTCCGTGCCGGCCACCTTCGCCCGCACCCGGCTCCTGCCCCTGACCGACGTCGGCGCGCACCGCGAGGTCGGGCTCGCGTGGGTCGACGGCCGCCCGCTCCTGCCGTCGGCCGAGGCGTTCCGCCGCTTCGTCCTCGCGTCCGGGCGCCGCCGCGCCGGATGAGAGGATCGGGCCGTCCCCGACGACGATCCGAAAGGGCCGCCCCCATGGCGCCGAAGCGCAAGGCCACGATCATCGCCCTCGCCAACCAGAAGGGCGGGGTCGCCAAGACGACCTCGGTCGCCTCGCTCGGCGCTGCCTTCGCCGAGGCCGGCAAGCGGGTGCTGCTCGTCGACCTCGACCCCCAGGCCTGCCTGACCTTCAGCCTCGGCGTGGACCCGGACACCGTCGAGTCCTCCGTCCACGACGTCCTCCTCGGCGCCGCCGAGCTCGCCGACGTCGTGCAGACCTGCGCCGACGGTGTCGACCTCGTCCCCAGCTCGATCGAGCTCGCCGGCGCGGAGGCCGTCCTCCTCGGCCGGCCGGCGCGCGAGTACGTGCTCCAGGGCGCCCTCGACACCGTCCGCAAGGACTACGACGTCATCCTGCTCGACTGCTCGCCGAGCCTCGGCGTGCTCACCCTCAACGCGCTGACCGCCGCGCAGGGCCTCGTCGTGCCGATGCCCTGCGAGATGCTCAGCCACCGCGGCGTCGGCCAGCTGCTCGACACCGTCGCCGACGTCAAGAAGATCCTCAACAAGAAGCTGCGCGTCATCGGCATCCTCCCGACGCTGTACGACGGCCGCAGCACCCACGCGCGCGAGGTCCTCGAGGACGTCGGGCAGCGCTACGGCCTGCCGGTGCTCAGCCCCCCGATCCCCAAGACGGTGCGCTTCGCCGAGGCCCCGGCCGTCGGCCGCTCGATCCTCTCGACGGCGCGCTCGAGCAAGGGCGCCACGGCCTACCGCGAGGTCGCGGCCGGGCTGCTCGAGCAGCTCTGACCGTATTCCCCGGTCGGCGGTGAGATCCCTCATCGTCGAATGTTTGTCCAGAGTCTGACCGCGGGTGGGGGAGCGGTCCTAGCCTGCTGGGATGACGACAACCACCCCTGCTCTCATCGCCGACTCCGCGACCTCCGGCTTCCGCCAGGGCACGATCGAGCGGCGCGACCTGCGACCGGACGACATCCGCATCGCCATCGCCTTCGCCGGCATCTGCCACTCCGACATCCACACCGCCCGTGAGGAGTGGGGTCCCGCCCACTTCCCCCTGACCGTCGGCCACGAGATCGCCGGCACCGTGGTCGAGGTCGGCTCCGACGTGACCCGCCACTCCGTCGGTGACCGCGTCGGCGTCGGCTGCCTCGTCGACTCCTGCGGCGAGTGCGAGCAGTGCAAGGACGGCATGGAGCAGTTCTGCGTCAAGCCCTCCGTCGGCACGTACAACGCCCAGGGCTACGACGGCGAGTGGACGATGGGCGGCTACGCCCAGGAGGTCGTCGTCTCGGAGCGCTTCGTGCTGCGCATCCCCGACGGCATCGAGCTCGACGTCGCCGCCCCGCTGCTCTGCGCCGGCATCACGACCTACTCGCCGCTGCGCCGCTGGGGCGCCGGCACGGGCAAGCAGGTCGCCATCGTCGGCGTCGGCGGCCTCGGCCACATGGGCGTCAAGATCGCCGCGGCGATGGGCGCGACCGTCACGACCATCTCGCGCAGCGACGCGAAGGCCGCGGACGCCATCGGCCTCGGCGCCACCGCGCACATCGCCTCGAAGGACGAGGAGGCGATGGAGGCCGCCAAGGGCACCTTCGACATCATCCTCAACACGGTGAGCGCCGACATCCCGATCGCCGACTACGTCGCGCTGCTCAAGCCGGCCGGTGTCGTCGTCAACGTCGGTCTGCCGCCGGCCCCCTACGAGATCCCGCCGGGCGCCCTCATCGGCGGCAACCGCGCGGTCGCCGGCTCGCAGATCGGCGGCATCGCCGAGACCCAGGAGATGCTCGACTTCTGCGCCGAGCACGGCATCGCCGCGACGATCGAGGTCGTCGACGCCGCCGACGTCGACGCCGTCTGGGACCGCGTCGTCGACGGTGACGTCCGCTACCGCGCCGTCATCGACACGAGCACCATCACCCCGCAGGACTGACCCGGTCCACCCCGCGCGAGAGGGGCCGCATCCCACCCGGGACGCGGCCCCTCTCGTCGTGGGGTCAGGCGGTCGCGGCGTCCTCGAGCGCGGACTCCTCGCGGGTGCGCTCGACGTTCTCCTCGACCTGCGCGCTCGGCAGGCGCACCCGCTCGGCCAGCCAGTAGACGGCCGCGCTGAACACGAGGATGACCGGGATCGCGGTGTCGAAGTGCAGCACCCCGATGCCGCCGTCGTAGTCGCCGAGCCACGAGAGCAGCGCCAGCCCGCCGAGCCACGGCAGGTACCAGGACCCGGCCCGCCACGACCAGTCGTAGGGCTCCGCGCGCCGCTGGTGCACGACGTAGGTGATGCCGAGGACGACGACGCCGAGGAGGACCGCGACGAACAGCTTGGAGTTCGTGGCCCAGCCGGTCCAGTAGACGATGAGGTTGCTCGAGAAGAACGCGAGGAACGGGATGACCGGGCCGCCGGGGACCCGGAAGGTGCGCTCGTGGTCGGGCAGCTGGCGACGCAGCGCGGCGAGGACCAGCGGACCGGACCCGAAGGACAGCACCGTCGCCGACGTGATGAAGCCGACCAGCTGCTGCCAGCTCGGGAAGGGCAGGAAGAGGAAGAGGCCCACGACGAACGCGAGGACCATGCTGACGAGCGGCACCCCGCGGTCGGTCGTCCGGCTGAGCGCCTGCGGGGCGTTGCCGTTGCGGGACATCGCGTGCGAGATGCGGGCCGTGACGGTGATGTAGATGAGGCCGGTGTCGGCGGGGGAGATGACGGCGTCGACGTAGAGGAGCACCGCCAGCCAGGCGAGCCCGAGGAACGAGGCGATGGCCGCCAGCGGCCCGAAGTCGTCCGTGAAGCTCACCGAGCCCCAGCCGTTCGCGAAGTCCTGCGGACGCAGCGCACCGATGAAGGCGACCTGGAGCAGCACGTAGATGACGCCGGTGGCCAGCACCGACCCGATGACCGCGAGCGGGACGTTCCGGCGCGGGTTGTCGGTCTCGCCGGCCAGCTCGATGCCCTGCCGGAAGCCGAGGAAGCTGAAGACGATGCCCGAGGTGGCGATCGCCGTGAACACGCCGTGCCAGCCGGCGGGCGTGAACCCCTGCGAGGTGAAGTTGGCCGCGTGGAAGGAGGTGAAGAGGAAGGCGACGACGACGATCGTGATGATCGCGAGCTTCCACCAGACGAGGATCGTGTTGATCCGGGCGAACCAGCGCACACCGACGTAGTTGATGACGACGAACAGGGCCATGAGCAGGACGGCCACGACGAGCCCGAGACCGGTCAGGGTGTGCACGGTGGCGCCGCCCGAGACCGCGTGCTTCTCGGTGAACGGCGCGTACTTGGTCGCGTACTGCAGGGCGCCCTCGACCTCGATGGGCGCGACGCTCAGGCAGGCCACCCACGTGATCCACCCGGTGACGAAGCTGGCCGTGGACCCGAACGCGATGTGCGGGAAGCGCACGACCCCGCCGGACAGCGGGAACATCGTGCCGAGCTCGGCGTAGCAGAGCCCGATGAAGAGGATCATCACGCCGCCGAGGGCCCACGACACGACCGCGGCCGGGCCGGCGGTCTGGGCGGCGTTCATCGCGCCGAAGAGCCAGCCGGAGCCGATGATCGAGCCGATGCTCGCGAAGAGCAGCCCGATGCTGCCCACGTGCCGCTTGAGGCGGTGCTCGTCCTGCGTCGGTGGGGTGGTCGTCGGTGCTGACATGGAGGTCCTCCCCGGGGGGTCGTCGGGTGGTCCCCTCCAGTCAGTCAGGAAACGGCGGAGGGGCCCATGACATCCGTCACGAGCCCCTCGCCTGCGTCGACCTCAGCCCTGGGCGCCCTCGCCGGCCGGCTTGCCGCCCTGGGTGCGGCGGCGGTTGCGGTTGCGCCGGGGGCGCTCGCCGCCCTCGGCCGGGCGGTCGGACGAGCGACCCTCGCCACGTCCGCCGTCGCGTCCGCCACGGCCGGAGTCACGCCCGCCGCGACCAGCGTCGCGACCGCCGCGGCCACCACGACCGCCGGACTTGCCGGTCTCGCCGAGGTCCTCGAGCACCTCGGCGTCCAGGCCCTCGCGGGTGCGCTTCGCGCGCGGTAGGCGGCCCTTGGTCCCCTCGGGGATCGCGAGGTCGGTGTAGAGGTGCGGCGAGGAGGAGTAGGTCTCGACCGGCTCGGGGATGCCGAGGTCGAGCACGCGGTTGATCATCCCCCAGCGGTGCAGGTCGTCCCAGTCGACGAAGGTGACCGCGGTGCCGGTGTTGCCGGCGCGGGCGGTGCGGCCGATGCGGTGCAGGTAGGTCTTCTCGTCCTCGGGGCACTGGTAGTTGATGACGTGCGTGACGTTCTCGACGTCGATGCCACGGGCCGCGACGTCGGTGGCGACGAGGATGTCGACCTTGCCGTTGCGGAACGCGCGCAGCGCCTGCTCGCGCGCGCCCTGGCCGAGGTCGCCGTGGATGGACGCGGCCGCGAAGCCGCGCTCGACGAGCTCGTCGGCGACCTTGGCGGCGGTGCGCTTGGTGCGGCTGAAGACGATGGTCAGACCCCGGCCCTCGGCCTGGAGCATGCGCGCGAGCATCTCGACCTTGTCCATCGCGTGCGCGCGGTAGACGTGCTGCTCGACGGCCTTGACGGTGTGCGCGTTCTCCTGGTCGTCGCCCATCGCGCGGATGTGCGTCGGCTGGTTCATGTAGCGGCGGGCCAGGGTGACGACGGCGCCCGGCATGGTCGCCGAGAAGAGCATCGTCTGGCGGCCGGCCGGCGTCATCGCGAGGATCTTCTCGACGTCGGGGAGGAAGCCGAGGTCGAGCATCTCGTCGGCCTCGTCGAGGACGACGATGCGCGCGTGGCCGAGGTCGAGGTGGCCCTGCTGGGCGAGGTCGATGAGGCGGCCCGGGGTGCCGACGACGACCTCGACGCCCCGCTTGAGCGCCTCGACCTGGGGCTCGTAGGCCCGGCCGCCGTAGACGGTGAGGACGCGGATGCCGCGCTTCGCGCCGGCGCGCTCGAGGTCGCCGGCCACCTGGACGGCGAGCTCGCGGGTCGGGGCGACGGCGAGGGCCTGCGGCTTGCCCGCGGCCGGCAGACCGGCGAACGCGTCGTCACCCGGGGCGACGACGCGGTTGAGGATCGGGATGCCGAAGCCGAGGGTCTTGCCCGTGCCGGTCTTGGCCTGCCCGATGATGTCGTGGCCGCCGAGCGCGACCGGCAGCGTCATCGCCTGGATGGGGAAGGGGCTCGTGATGCCGTGCCCGGCCAGCGCCGCGACGATGTCGGGGTGGATCGGGAAGTCCGAGAAGCTCGGGGTCGGCTCGGTCGGGGCGGCCTGCGGTTCGGCCTGGGCGTCGGTGACGTCGGTCATGGACTCTCTTCTTCGGTCGGCGGGCGCGCGGGGCGCACCAGCGCAGAGGCTGCGGGCCGATCGGAGGTCATCGGGGGCGGTCGCGGCGTCCGGGGACACCGGGCGTCCGCCCATCAAGGTCACTACACGGGTGCGAGCCGACCGGGCACCGTGGTCGCCGCCACTCTACCGTTAGGCTCCGACGCATGGACGCGGACGGGGCGCAGGAGCACGGCTACGACGCCGCGGTCGTCGACCTCCTCGGGGTGCTGGCCTACGGCGAGCTGACCGCCTTCATGCGGATGGCGGCCGACTGCGACCTCGCCCCGACGCTCTCGCTGAAGTCCCGGATGGGACGCCTCGCGACGACCGACTTCCAGCACTACGAGCGCCTCAGCGCGCACCTCGCGGGCCTGGGCGTCGACCCCGAGGCCGCGATGGCCCCCTTCGTCGCGCCGTTCTCCGCCTTCCACGAGCGCACGCGTCCGCGGGGGTGGCTCGAGGGCCTCGTCAAGGCGTACGTCGGCGAGGGCATCGCCAAGGACTTCTACCGCGAGATGTCGGCGTTCGTCGACGAGGAGACGCGCGGCGTGATGCAGGGCGCGCTCGACGACGGCGGGCACGCGGAGTTCGTCGTCCAGATCGTCCGCGACAGCATCCGCACCGACCGCACGGCCGCGGGCCGGCTCGCCCTGTGGGGGCGTCGCCTGCTCGGCGAGGCGCTCTCGCAGGCGCAGGCCGTGGCCGTCGAGCGCGACGCGATGGCGGCGCTGCTCGTCGGGGGAGGGCTCGACCTGGGTGAGGTCGGCCGGATGTTCACCCGGCTCACCGAGAACCACCAGAAGCGGATGGCCCGGATGGGCCTGGAGGCCTGAGCGGCCCGTCCCGGCACGACGACGGCCCCCGCCACGTGGCGGGGGCCGTCGTCGAGCGGGAGTCGGTCAGACGCGGGTGCGGGGGGCGCCGCCGCGGGAGGCCATGACGCGCTCGTAGATGACGACCAGGACGGCCGCGACGATGACGGAGATGACCCAGCGCAGCCAGTCGATGCCGCCCGTGTTGCAGACGCCGATCTGGGCGGAGAGCCAGTAGCCGATGAGGGCGCCCACGACACCGATGACGACGGTGACGACCATGCTGATCGCCTGCCGACCGGGGAGGACGAGGCGGGCGAGGACGCCGATGACGGCGCCGAAGATGATGGTGCCGATCCATCCGCCGACGCCCGACGGGGCGCAGCTGGCGGCCATGGGAAGGAGCTCGGTCATGCGGTTCTCCCGTTCCGGGCCCGAGGGCCCCGTCACACGTGCCCGGATCTCGGGCACGACGCGACGCTAGACCGTGGACGAAGATTCGTCAAACCTTCGACAGGGCGGGTCGGAACGGGGGATCGGCGCAGGTCAGCGCCGGTGTGCCTCAGATGCCGAAGCCGACCTTGCCCTTGTCGGTCTCGCCGACCTGGATCCACCCGACCGAGCGACCGGGCACGAGGACCGTGCGGCCCTTGGTGTCGGTGAGGCGCAGGATCCCCTCCGGGGTGGCGAGGGCGGCGTCGACGGCCGCGGCGACCTCGTCCGCGTCGGCGTTCGTCTCGAGGCTGAGCTCGCGGGCGACGTTCTGGACACCGATGGTGACCTCCACGGGGCACGCACCTTTCGTCGGTCTCGCGGGCCGGGGCCCGCTCGGATGGGTACTCGCGCTCAGGCTAACCCGCGACGCGTCGGGGCTGTTCCGGTGCTCGGGCGTGTTCGCCGAGGGCGCAGCGCAGCGGTCGTCAGGACCCGACCTTCGGGAAGGACCCGAGTCCGCGCCAGGCGAGCGTGCTGATCGTCGCGGCGGCCTCGGCCTCGGGGATGTCCCCGTCCTGGGCCAGCCAGTGGCGGGCGGCCACCTGGGCCATCCCCGCGAGGGCCGAGCCGAGGAGGAGCGCCCGCTCGTCGTCGGCGCCCGTGTCCTCGGCGATGACCTCGGCGATCGCCTCGGCACAGGCGAGCTCGACGGCGTCGAGCCGCGAGCGGACCTGCGGGACGCTCGTGAGGTCGGACTCGAAGACCATCCGGAAGGCGGCGTCCTCGCGCGTCACGAAGTCGAAGTAGGCGGCGACCGTCGCGCGGACGCGGGCCTCGTTGTCGCCGGCGTCGGTCCCGAGCGCCCGGCGCACGAGCTGCTCGAGGGTGTCGCAGTGCGTGTCGAGGAGGGCCAGGTAGAGGTCGAGCTTGCCGGGGAAGTGCTGGTAGAGGACGGGCTTGGAGACGCCGGCGCGGTCGGCGATCTCGTCCATCGCGGCCGCGTGGTAGCCGGACTGGACGAACACGGCCTGGGCGGCCTCGAGCAGCTGGGCGCGGCGCTCGCTGCGCGGCATCCGCGAGCTGCGAGGGGTCGTGGTGCTGGTCATGGGGTCCTCCGGTCGTGGCGTCGCGCGTCATCCTACGGACGGGTAGGTCGTGGCCGGGGGCTGTGCCCCGCGCCGGTGTTAGGTTCGCCGCATGGCGCGTCCCCCGCTGGTGCCGCCCGGGCCCGAGCTCACCGCCGCCGAGCGGACCCGCTTCGCCCGCCACCTCCTGCTGCCCGACCTCGGGCTCGACGGCCAGCGTCGCCTGCGCGCCGCGCGCGTGCTCGTCGTCGGTGCCGGGGGGCTGGGGTCGCCCGCGCTGCTGTACCTCGCCGCGGCGGGGGTCGGCACGATCGGGGTCGTCGACGACGACGTCGTCGAGTCGACCAACCTCCAGCGGCAGGTGGTGCACGGTGTGGACGACGTCGGTCGCGCCAAGGTCGACTCCGCCGCGGACGCCGTGGCGGCGATATCGCCCGACACGGTCGTCGTGCGGCACCGCGAGCGGCTCGACGCCGTGACGGCGATGGAGGTGCTCGCCGACTACGACCTCGTCCTCGACGGCGCCGACAACTTCCCGACGCGCTACCTCGTCGGCGACGCGTGCGCCCGGCTCGGAATCCCGCACGTCTGGGGCTCGGTGTACCGGTTCGACGGACAGGTGTCGGTGTGGTGGGCCGGGGAGGGTCCCTGCTACGCCTGCGTCTTCCCCCAGCAGCCGCCGCCGGACGCGGTGCCGTCGTGCGCGGTCGGCGGGGTGCTCGGTGCGGTCTGCGCGTCGGTGGGGTCCGTCATGGCGACGGAGGCCGTCAAGCTCGTCACGGGGT
Source organism: Phycicoccus mangrovi (assembly GCF_018729305.1). Lineage (NCBI taxonomy): Bacteria > Bacillati > Actinomycetota > Actinomycetes > Micrococcales > Intrasporangiaceae > Phycicoccus > Phycicoccus mangrovi. The sequence continues at coordinate 24,054 of NZ_JAHHWP010000002.1, forward strand.
CGGGGGAGGTGCTCGTCGGCCGGCTGCTCGTCCACGACGCGCTGCGCCAGACGTGGGACGCGGTGCCGGTGCGGCGCGACCCGGGGTGTGCGGTGTGTGGTGCCGCGGCCGACGCGACGCGTCCACTGGGCTGGGCGACGCAGCGTGAAGATGTCTGTGCTGCAGGCGATCCGGCGGACGACGGCTCGCTGGGCCGGCCGGAGGTCGGGGTCGTGGAGCTCGCCCGGCTGCTCGCCGAGCGCGACGCAGGGCGCGCCGACTTCGTCCTGCTCGACGTCCGCGAGCCGGGGGAGCGCGACGTCGCGGCCATCCCGGGCTCGGTGCTGCTGCCGGTCGGTGAGGTGCGTGCCGGTGCGTCCGTGCCCGGGGGTGACGGGCGCCGGGTCGTCGTGCACTGCAAGGCCGGTGGTCGCTCGGCCGAGGCCGTCGACCTGCTGCGGGCCCGCGGTGTCGACGCGTGGGATGTGCCCGGCGGCATCCTCGCCTGGTCGCGCGACGTCGACCCGTCGGTGCCGGGGTACTGACGGTGGCCGGCGACGGTGCGGACGGCCTGGAACGGTTCGTCGCGGCGCAGGACTCGGGCGGGACGTACTCCGCCGCGCTGGCCGAGCTGCGCGCCGGCCGGAAGCGCTCGCACTGGATGTGGTTCGTCCTGCCCCAGGTGGCCGGGCTCGGCCGCAGCGCGACGGCGCAGCACTACGGGGTGCGTGGCGTGGGGGAGGCCCGGGACTACCTGGCCCACCCGGTGCTCGGGCCGCGGCTGCACGAGTGCGTCGAGGCCCTGCTCGCGCTGCCGGGGTCGGACGCCGAGGCGGTCCTCGGCGGCATCGACGCCGTCAAGCTGCGCTCCTCGATGACCCTCTTCGCGGTGGCTTCCGGTCCGGGAGAGGACACGCCGTTCCGGGAGGTGCTCGAGCAGTACTTCGGCGGCGCCGAGGACCCCGAGACGCTGCGCCTCCTCTGATCCCTCGGACGGTTCGGCTGAGTGCGATCCGACTGTGCGCCAGTTCGATTGGTTGTCCACAGGTGCAGCCAAACCCTTTTCTCTCGAACAAATGTTCGGTACACTGAGGCATGGACACCGAGACCCTCTCCCGCCGCATCGCGGGGCTGCGTGAGGAGTGCGCGCGGCTGGGTCGTGAGCTGGTCGAGGGTGGTCACTCGCTGTCGTCGGAGGAGGCGTTCTCGCTCGCGGGGGCCGCGCAGGGGGTGGCGAACGCCGCGGACGCGATGGTCGCCGTGGCTGGCGCGTGGGGTGCGCGGGTGGAGACGACGGTGCGGTCGGGGTCGTGGGAGCGGGTGCACCCGGTGGGGTTCGTCGACGCAATGGCCGCGACGCGGATGAGTCTGGCCACGGGTCTGACCGAGGGGGTCGCGGGTCGGAAGGCGGCGCTGGGGGCCGCGCTGGGTGAGCGGTTCCCGCGGGTGCGTGACCTGCTCGTCGCGGGTGACGTGGCGTGCGTGAACGTGCAGAAGGTGGTCGACGCCTGCGCCGGGCTGGACGTGCAGGCGTCCCTGCGGGTCGATGCCGACTTGGCGCCGCGACTGGCCGGGATGGACCCTGCCCGGGTCGCGGGTGAGGCCCGGCGCGTCGCGACGCGGGTGGCGGCCGACCAGGTCGCGGCGCACGTGGCGCGGACGCGGAAGGGGCGCCGGGTGGAGGTGTGCCCGGGCGAGGACGGGCTCACGGACTGGTTCGCCTCGTTGCCGACGGCGACGTCCTCGGCGATGTGGGCGGCGGTGGAGGAGCTGGCCGGGGACTACCGGCAGGTCGACGAGGCCCTCTCGGTGCCGGAGTCGCGGGCGGATGCGCTGGCCGACCTCGTGCTGCGCAACGTCAAGGTCTCGGCGCAGGTCACCCTCGGCGTGCCGGTGGTCACGGACCGTCCCGCACCCGAGGAGCAGTGCGGGACGTGGTTCCGGGTGGAGTGGGACGACGACGAGACGGTCATCGACGCGGTGACCGGGCTGGAGACGCGCTACGGCGATCTCGACGCGGCCAGCCGGGAGGCCCTGTCGTGGCTGGAGGAGCCGGCCGAGCTCGACGGCGACCTCAGCGTGAGCCAGGCGGTCGTGTCGCCCGGGTACGCGGTGTCGGGGACGCAGCTGCCGGGTCTGGGCTGGGTCGACCCGGCCACGCTCGCGAACCTGCTGAAGCTGTTGCCGTTCGAGGTCGCCCGTGCGGTCCTCGAGGCCGACACCGGCACCCTGGCCTCCCTCACCACCGGGGCGTACAAGCCACCGAAGGCGATCAGCGACTTCGTCAAGACGAGGGACGGGACGTGTCGGATGTGGGGCTGCACCAGACCCGCCGAACACTGCGACCTCGACCACGTCCGCCCCTGGCCCACCGGTGCGACCACCCCGACCGGGCTGGCAGACCTCTGCCGCCGACACCACCGCTTCAAGCAACAAGGACGGTGGCGACCCCACCTCGCTCCGGACGGCACCGTGACCTGGCGCGGCCCCGACGGCGCCACCCGCACCACCGAACCCCAGCACCGCACCACCGGCTGAGCCCGGGCGTCAGCGCGGCGGAAGGGCGACGAGCTCGGTGCCGGACGGATCGACCAGGGTGACCGAGTCGCCCTCGGCGAGAACGGCATCCACGCGCAGGGCGCCCAGGCGTTCGAGTTCGGCGACGGCATCGGCGAGCTCGGTCCCCTCCGCAGCGGCGACCTCCATGCGGGTGCGGCTCACCCCGTCCTTCGGCGCCACCGGGCCGCCGCCGAACGCGACCTTCGTGCCGCCGGCCGGCGACTGGACCGCCGTCTCGTCGTCCTCGTCCCACACCAGAGGCCAGCCCAGCGCCTCGCTCCAGAACACACCGGTCGCCCGACCACCGTCCCCGGCGACCTCACCGAGCCGCCCGGTGCCCGCGAGGAAGCGGTTCCACGGCGGGATGACGCACAGCGCGTTGCCCTCGGGGTCCGCGAGGACGACGTGCTCCTCGTCCGGCTGCTGCCCCACGTCGAGGTGCCGGCCGCCGAGCGCGAGGACCCGCTCGACCGTCGCGGCCATGTCGTCGGTCGAGGTGCTCGTCACGTGGAGGTGGTGACGGCTCGCCCCGGACGGCGCGGCCGCGGCCCGGAACCGGAGGGCGACGCAGGCCGGGTCGGACGGGACCACGGTGACCGCACCGGGTCGGTCCTCGGCGGTGGTCCAACCGAGGACGCCGGCCCAGAACCGGGCGAGGGCCGCCGGGTCCGCCGCGTCGACGACCAGGGCCTCGAGCTGCAGGGTCATCCGGGATCCTCCCCGTCGTCGGTGACGCCCCGACGCTAGGTCCGTCGGCGGCCACCGGCAACACGGTTTCCCGCAGGACGCCCGGCCGAGCCGGTGTCGGTCGGACGTGGTGGAATCGCGACGTGCTCGTCCTCCGCCGCCCCGCCACCGCCTCGGTGGCCGCGCCGGCGCTCGACCCGCAGCAGCAGGCGGCCGTCGACGCCGACGACCTCGTGGTCCGCGTCCTCGGGGCGCCGGGCACGGGGACGAGCACGGTGGCGGTCGAGCGCGTGGTGCGCGCCGTCCGCGACGGGGCCCCCGCCGACTCCTGCCTGCTGCTCGCCCCGACCCGCCTCGCGGCCGCCCGCCTGCGCGACGTCGTGACGGCCCGGCTCGGCGGCACCACGTCGACCCCGCTCGCGCGCACCCACCAGTCCTTCGGCTTCGGCGTCCTGCGCGAGGCGGCGGCCCTGGCCGGGGACCCGGCGCCCCGCCTGCTCAGCGGCCCCGAGCAGGACGTCATCCTCCGCGAGCTCCTCGCCGGCCACGCCACCAGCAGCGCCCCCACACCGCCGTGGCCGCGGTCGGTCCTCCCGGCGCTGGCCACCCGCGGCTTCCGCGCCGAGCTCCGCGACCTGCTGATGCGCTCCCTCGAGCTCGGCCTCACCCCGCCCGACCTCGAGCGCCTCGGCCGCGAGCACGGGGTCCCCGAGTGGGTCGCCGGCGCCGCCGTCCTCGCCGAGTACGAGGACGTCACCGCGCTGTCCGCCCCCGGGGCGTGGGACCCCGCGACCGTCCTCACCGCCGCCGCCGACCTCCTCGAGGAGGACGCCGAGGCGCTGCGGCGGATGCGGTCCCGCCTGCGCCTCGTCGTCGTCGACGACGCCCAGGAGCTGACACCGGCCGCGGTCCGGCTCGTCACCGTGCTGACCCGCGACAGCGGCGTCCCGGTGGTCCTCACCGGCGACCCCGACGCCGCGACCCAGACCTTCCGCGGCGCCGACCCCCGTCTCTTCGTCACGGCGTGGCCGGACGCCGCCACCCACGTCCTGCGCACCGGCCACCGCTGCACCGCGCCGGTGGCCGGCGCCGCCGGGCGGGTCGTCGCGCACGTCGGCGTCGTCGGCGGGGCCGCCCACCGGGCGCCCGAGCCCGTGGCCGGCGACGGTGCGGTCGAGGCGCACCTGCTGCGCACCGGCGCCCAGGAGTCCGCCTTCGTCGCCGGGCTGCTGCGCAAGGCCCACCTGCTGCACGGCGTGCCGTGGTCCCGAATGGCCGTCGTCGTGCGCGGCGGCTCCCGGACGGCCTCGCTGCGTCGCGTCCTGCGATCCTCCGGGGTCCCCGTCGACACGGCCACCGCCGAGCTCCCCGTCCGCGACGAGGTGGCCGTCCGGCCGCTGCTCACCCTGCTCGCCTGTGCTCTCGAGGTCGTGACCGGCGCCGACGAGCTCGACCCCGACACCGTCGTCGACGTGCTCTCCTCCCCCCTCGGCGGGGCCGACGCCGTGGGCCTGCGCCGCCTGCGTCGGTCGCTGCGCCGGCTCGAGCTCGACAGCGGGGGTGGGCGCACGAGCGACGTGCTCCTCGCCGAGGCGGTGCTCACCCCGGCTGCCCTCGACCACATCGGCCCGGAGGCCCGTCCGGCCCGCCGCGTGCACCGTGTCCTCTCCGCCGGGGTCGCGGCCTTGCGCGACGGCCTCGGCGTCGAGGAGGTCCTCTGGGCGATGTGGTCGGCCGCCGGCCTCGCGGACACGTGGCGCGAGACGGCGCTGGCCGGGGGGCCGGCCGGGCAGCGCGCCGACCGCGACCTCGACGCGCTCATCGGGCTCTTCGACGCCGCCGCCCGGTACGTCGACCGGCTCCCGGGCGCCCGGCCCGCGGACTTCCTCGAGCACCTGCGCGGACAGGAGGTCGCCGGCGACACCCTCGCGGCGCGGGCCGCCACCGGGGAGGCCGTCGCGCTGCTCACCCCCGCCGCGGCCGCCGGGCTCGAGTGGGACCTCGTCGTCGTCGCCGGGGTGCAAGAGGGGGCCTGGCCCGACCTCCGGCTGCGCGGATCCATGCTGCGCTCCACCGACCTCGTCGACGTCGTCACCGGCCGCGACCCCTCGCCCCGCGCCGCGCGCACCCAGGTCGCCCACGACGAGACGCGCCTGTTCCACGTCGCCGCCACCCGGGCCCGCCACCGCCTCGTCGTCACCGCCGTCCGCAGCGAGGACGAGCAGCCCTCGCCCTACCTCGACGTCGTCGACCCCCGCCCCGACGCCCGCCCCCTCACCGACGTCCCGCGTCCCCTCACCCTCCCCGGCCTCGTCGCCGAGCTGCGCCGCGCGCTCGTCGACCCCGACCCCGCCCTGCGCGGCGCCGCCGTCACGACGCTCGGCCGGCTCGCCCGCGCCGGCGTGCCCGGCGCCGACCCCGCCCAGTGGTGGGCCCTGCGCGGCACCACCGACGACCGCCCGCGCCGTACCGACGACGCTCCCGTCCGGGTCTCCCCGTCGACGATCGACCGGTTCGGGCAGTGCGGCCTCCAGTGGCTCCTGCGCACGAGCGGCGGCGACGGCCCCTCGATGGGCGCCCAGGACATCGGCACCCTCGTCCACGAGGTCGCCCACGACCTCGGTGACGTCGACGCCGCGACCTACGCCGCCGAGCTCGAGGCACGCTGGGGTCGGCTGGGCCTGCCGCCCGGATGGCTCTCGCGCCGCGACCTCGGCCGGGCCCGCGAGATGACGGCGCGGCTGGCCACCTACCACCGCGAGGCGAGCGCCGAGGGCTGGCGCCGGGCCGCGTCCGAGGAGCGGATGCGGGTCGCGCTCGGCCGGGCCGTCGTCGCCGGCACCGTCGACCGCATCGAGATCGGGCCCGGGGGTGCCGTGCGCGTCATCGACCTCAAGACCGGGTCGCGCAAGCCGACCAAGGACGAGCTGGCCCGCAACGGCCAGCTCGGGGCGTACCAGCTCGCCGTCGAGGAGGGCGCCTTCGCCGCGCACGGCACCGGGTCCGGCGGCGCAGCGCTGCTCCAGCTCGGGCGGGCGGCGAACCGCTCCACGACGCTCCAGGTGCAGGCACCGCTGACCGCCGACCCCGAGCCGACGTGGGCCCGTGACCTCGTCCTGCGCACCGCCGACGGGATGGCCGCCGCCACCGTCCTCGCGACCCCCTCGCGCGACGTCTGCGGCACCTGCCAGGTCAAGGACTCCTGCCCGGCCCAGCCGGAGGGGAGGCGGCTGTGACGACCGACCTCGCTGCGGCACAGGCGCCTCCGCGCTGGAGCGCCGTCGCGCTCGCCGAGGCGCTCGGCCAGTCGTATGCCCCGACGCCCGAGCAGGCGGCGGTCATCGAGGCGCCGCTGCGGCCGCTGCTCGTCGTCGCCGGCGCCGGCTCGGGAAAGACCGAGACGATGGCCGCCCGCGTCGTCTGGCTCGTCGCCAACGGGCTCGTGCAGCCCGACGAGGTGCTCGGGCTGACCTTCACCCGCAAGGCCGCCGGCGAGCTGTCCGAGCGGCTCGCGGCGCGCCTGACGACGTTGCGCGAGGCCGGGCTCTGGACCCCCGCGCCGGAGGCCGGCGCCGCGGTCCTCGACGACACCCCGACCGTCTCGACGTACCACGCGTACGCCGGGCGCATCGTCCGCGAGCACGGCCTGCGCCTCGGGGTCGAGCCGGAGAGCCGTCTGCTCACCGAGGCCGCGGCGTGGCAGTTCGCCCACGAGGCCGTCGTCGCCTGGGACGGGCCGATGGACGCCGTCGACAAGGCGGAGTCCACCGTCACGACCGCCGTGGTCGACCTCGCCGGCGAGATGGCCGAGCACCTCGTCGAGCCCCGGCAGGTCGCCGAGCACCTCGAGGAGGTCATCGACGCCCTCGACACGCTGACCAAGCCGGACGGCTCGCGCAAGCGCACGAACCCGATGCGCGACACCGTCGACGTCCTGCGCGCCCGGGCCGCCGTCGTCCCGCTCGTCGAGGCCTACCACGCGCTCAAGCGCTCCCGGGACGCGATGGACTTCTCCGACCAGGTCGCGCTCGCCGCCCGGCTCGCCCTCACCGTGCCCGAGGTCGGCGCCGCCGAGCGGCAGCGCTTCCGGGCCGTCCTCCTCGACGAGTTCCAGGACACCTCGGAGGCCCAGCTGCAGCTGCTGCGGGCGCTGTTCGTCGCCCCCGGCGAGCCGGTCCCCGTCACCGCCGTCGGCGACCCCCACCAGTCGATCTACGGATGGCGCGGCGCCTCCTCGACGACCCTCGACCGCTTCCGCTCCGACTTCCGCGACCCGGCCCCCGCCGACGTCCTGCACCTCTCGACGAGCTGGCGCAACGACCGGGCCGTCCTCGCCGCCGCCAACGTCGTCGCCGACCCGCTCGCGTCGACCACGCGCGTCCCCGTCCAGCGGCTCGTCGAGCGCCCCGGCGCCGGACCCGGCCACGTCGCCGTCGCCCGCCTGGGCACGCTCGAGGAGGAGGCCGCCCACGTCGTCGGGTGGCTGCGCGCGCGGATGGCCCGGCCCGGACGCCGCACCGCAGCGATCCTGTGCCGCAAGCGATCCCAGTTCGACCCGGTCGTCGAGGCGCTCGAGGAGGCCGGGGTGCCCCACGAGGTGGTCGGGCTCGGCGGGCTGCTGCACACCCCCGAGGTCGCCGACCTCGTCGCGCTCCTGCACGTCGTCGCCGACCCCACCCGCGGCGACCGGCTGATGCGCCTGCTCACCGGTCCCTCCTGCCGGCTCGGCGCGGCCGACCTCGACGGCCTCGGCGAGTGGGCCCGCGTCCGCCAGGGCCGCCACCGTCCCGAGCGCGGCGCCGACCTCGCCCCCGACGCCGCCGACGAGGCGAGCATCGTCGAGGCGCTCGACGCGCTGCCGCCGCCGGACTGGGTGGGGGAGGAGGGGCAGCGACTCGCTCCCGCCGCGCTGGCCCGGCTGACCGGCCTCGGCACCTGCGTGCGCCGGCTGCGCGGCCTCACCGGCCTCGGCCTGCCCGAGCTCGTCGCGGAGGCCGAGGTCGCGCTCGGCCTCGACATCGAGGTCCTCGCCCGCCCCGGGTACTCGACCGGTGCGGCCCGCGCGCACCTCGACGCCTTCGCGGACGTCGCGGCCACCTTCGCCGCGAGCGCCGACCGACCGGGGCTCGGCGGCTTCCTCGCGTGGCTCGAGGCGGCCGTCGACGAGGAGCGCGGCCTCGACCTCGGCTGGGTCGAGGCCCGGCCGGACGCCGTCCAGGTGATGACCGTCCACGCGGCCAAGGGGCTGGAGTGGGACGTCGTCGCCGTCCCCGGCCTCGTCGAGTCCTCGTTCCCGGCGCACTCGGCCACCCAGAGCCGACCGGCCGGCGACACCTGGGGCCACGGCGACCCCAACGACAAGGCGTGGCTCGTCGGCCTCGCCGCCCTGCCGCACGACCTGCGCGGCGACCGCGACGGCCTGCCCCGCTTCGGCTGGGCCGACGGCCACGACTGGGAGAGCTCCGCCGAGGCCCTCGCCCGCTTCACGGCGGCCTCGGCCGACCACGGCATCGCCGAGGAGCGCCGCCTCGCGTACGTCGCCACGACCCGCGCCCGCCTCGACCTCCTGCTCACCGCCCACGTCTGGGGCACGGCAGCGTCCCCGCGGGTCACCTCGCGCTTCCTCGAGGAGGTCCGGGTCCTCGAGGGGGTCGCGCCGGGGCCGTGGGCGGACCTGCCGCCCACCGACGACCCGAAGCCGCAGAATCCCCGCACGGCGCAGGCGGTGAGCGTGCTCTGGCCGACCCCCGACCACGTCGCCCGCCGCGACCTGCTGCTCGGCCCGGCCCGCGAGGTGGTCGCGGCCGCCGCCGACCCCGAGCCCGCCAGCGGGGCCGGCCCGTGGGACGCCGAGGTCCGGATGCTCCTCGACGAGCGCGGACGCCGCCGCGACGGCGCCGACGTCGACGTCGTCCTGCCCGCCCACCTCTCGACCTCGGCCCTGGTCTCCCTCGCCGAGGACGCCGAGGCCTACACAAGCCGGCTGCGCCGCCCGATGCCGCAGCCGCCGGCGCTCGCGGCCCGCCGGGGCACGGCCTTCCACGCGTGGGTCGAGGAGCACTACGCCCGGGCGGCCATCGTCGACGTCGACATGCTGCCGGGGTTCGCCGACGACGACGGGGGCAGCGAGGACCTCGACGCGCTCCGCGAGGCCTTCCTCGCGTCCGAGTGGGCCGGACGCACCCCCCTCGAGGTCGAGACGAGCGTCGAGACGGTCATCGACGGCATCGCCGTCCGCGGGCGCATCGACGCCGTGTTCGCCGGGCGGGGCGCCGACGGCGAGCCCGAGTGGACGGTCGTCGACTGGAAGACCGGGCAGCCGGCCACCGGCGCGCGGGCCCGGGCCCGCGCGGTGCAGCTCGGCGCCTACCGCCTCGCGTGGTCGCGGCTGCGCGGCGTCGACCCGCAGCGGGTGCGCGGCGCCTTCTTCCACGCGGCGACCGGTGAGACGGTGTGGCCCGACCTGCCGGACGAGGCCGAGCTCAGCCGAGCTCTCGCCGCGGCTCGCTGACCTCGTCGGCGTCGTCGGCGTCGTCCGTGACCTCGTCGGCGTCGGCGGTGACCTCCGGCAGCTCGTCCTCGTCGTCGTCGACGACGAGCGCCGGCGGGGGAGCGGGGCGCGAGCGCGGGGTCACGGGGGCGAGGGAGGTGCGGCGGTAGTCGTCCTCGCCGCGCTCCATCGCCACGTGGACGGCGTCGTCGAGCCGGCGCAGCTGCGTCGAGAGCACCTCGACCGCGGGCACGTCCTTGCGGGCGAGCGCGGCCATGAGGCGGCCGAGCATCCGCAGCTCGGCGCCGAGCCGGGCCCGGACGAGCAGGTTGACGTCGGGCCGCTCGACCCTGACGTGGGCGTAGGCCTCGAGCACGGTGTCGACCGCCTCCGGCGAGGCCTCCGCGACGAGCGCGGCGAAGTCGTCGGCGGGGTCGGCGACCTGGGCGTCCTCCCAGCCGGTCATCGCCTTGACCCGGCCCGAGGACGCGTCCTGCGGGTCGTCGAAGACGGCGAGGACCTCCTCGCCACCGAGGTCGCCATGGGTGGGGGTCGCGGCGAACCGCCAGAGCGCGACGTCCTCGAGGGCCTCCTCCCAGCGGGTGAGGAGGGTCGTCGGGACCCGGCCGGTCTCGGCGGCCCGGTCGAGCTCGGCGAGGCGGCGGGTGCGGTAGGCGTCGGCGTCGTACGCCGGCAGCCCGGCCTCCTCGAAGAGCGCGGGGTCGGTGTTGTGCAGCGCGCCGATCGCACGGCCGAGCTCGGCCGCCAGCCCCGGACCGTGGGGCAGCGCGGAGAGGTCGAGGGGGTGCCCCGGCAGGTACGGGTAGACGGCCGCCCGGCCACCGGTCCCGAGGTCGACGAACCCGCGCGGCGCGGGCACGGCGAACGGCAGCCGGCGGGCGAGCAGGCCGAGCAGGGCGACGGAACGGTCCATCTCGGCGCCCGCGACCTCGGTGCGGGGGACGCGCACCACCCAGCGGCGGTGCTCCTGGTCCTCGACGAAGGCGACGTCGAAGGCCTGCCCGGGCAGGGAGGGGAGTGCCTCGACGCTCACCGGGTCCAGGCCCGGGACGGCGGCACTGGCCAGGGCGGCGAGCTGTGCGGGGCTGCGGTCCACGTGCCCCACGGTAGGCCGTGCCCGCCACCTAGGCTGGGAGGGTGGCCCGTGCCGAGCGAACTCTTCCCGACGTAGCCCTCACCCGGCGCACCCTCGACCGGCACGCCGAGCGGCGCGGTGACCCCGACCTGACGCCCCGCCTGCTCGCCGACCCGGCGACGCGCGTGGTGCACCTGTGCGGAGACCGGGTGCCGGTGGAGAGCGGCGGCGACGGCGTCGTCCGCGTCGTGACCCGGCCCCCGGTCGCCTCCGACGCCGAGCACCTCGTCGTCTACCTCGGCGAGCACGAGGGGGCGCAGTACGTCGGGGTGGTCGAGGACGGGCCGGACGCCACGGACGAGGTCGAGCCGGACCCGGGCACGGCGACGCTGCGCGAGGTCGGGGCCCACGTCGACGACCTCGGGGCGGCCCTGTTCGCCGCGACGCTCGCCCTCGCCAACTGGCACCGGGTGCACGGCTTCTGCCCGCGCTGCGGGTCGCCCACGCGGCCGGTGCAGGCCGGATGGGTGCGGCGCTGCCAAGCCGACGGCAGCGAGCACTACCCGCGCACCGACGCCGCGGTCATCATGGCCGTCGTCGACGACGAGGACCGGCTGCTCCTGGCCCGCGGACGCGGCTTCCGAACGCGCGGGATGTCGGTGCTCGCCGGGTTCGTCGAGCCGGGGGAGACCCTGGCCGGCGCCGTCGCCCGCGAGGTGGCGGAGGAGGTCGGCGTGGAGGTCGACGACGTGCGCTACCTCGGTGACCAGCCGTGGCCCTTCCCGTCCTCGCTCATGGTCGGCTTCACCGCCCACGCACGGGGCACCGACCTGCGCCTGCAGGAGGACGAGATCGCCGCGGCACGCTGGTTCACCCGCGAGGAGCTCGCGGCGGCGGTCGCCGACGGGTCGGTCGCGGTGCCGGGGCGGGTGTCCATCGCCCGGCGCATCGTCGAGCACTGGTACGGCGGCCCGATCGAGGCGCCCGAGGTCACCTCGATGCGCTGAGCCGCCGGTGGCGGCTCAGCCGAGGCGGCTGCGCACCTCGGCGAGCGAGGGGTTGGTCGCGGCCGTGCCGTCCGGGAAGAGGACGGTCGGCACGGTCTGGTTGCCCCCGTTGACGAGCATGACGAAGTCCGCGGCGTCGGGCTTGCGCTCGATGTCGACCTCGGTGAACTCGATGCCCTCGCGCTCCATCTGGGACTTCAGGCGGCGGCAGTAGCCGCACCAGGTGGTCGTGAACATCGTGACGGTGCCGGGGGCCGGGTTCGCGGGAGTGCTCATGGCGACGTCAACAGCGGGGGCCGCCGGGTCCTTCCCGACGCCCTCGTCGCCCGGGCCGGGGGAGCGTCGGCGGCGCGACCTAGGATCGACCCCGATGACGATCCTCCCCGTGCACCCCGGCGCCGACGACGTCCTCGACGCGCTCGACCCCGAGCAGCGCGAGGTCGCCTCGCACCCCCTCGGGCCGATGGCGGTGCTCGCCGGCGCGGGCACCGGCAAGACGCGCGCCATCACCCACCGCATCGCGTACGGCGTGCTGTCCGGGGCCTACCAGCCGCAGCGCGTCCTCGCCGTCACCTTCACCGCCCGGGCCGCCGGCGAGATGCGCACCCGGCTGCGCGACCTCGGGGTCGGCGGGGTCCAGGCGCGCACCTTCCACGCCGCGGCGCTGCGCCAGCTGCACTACTTCTGGCCGCAGGCCATCGGTGGCGCCGCCCCCGAGGTGATGCCGCACAAGGCGAGCGCCGTCGCCGAGACCGGCGGCCGCCTGCGCCTCGGCCTCAACTCGGCCGGGGTGCGCGACGTCGCCGCCGAGATCGAGTGGGCCAAGGTGTCGATGCTCACCTCCGACACCTACGCCGCCGCCGCGACGCGCGTCCGGCGCGAGCCGCCGGCCGGCCTCGACGCCACCGCGATGGCTCGCGTCATCGAGCAGTACGAGGCGGTGAAGACCGAGCGTGGCGTCATCGACTTCGAGGACGTCCTCCTCCTGACCGCCGGCATCCTCGGCGAGCACGAGCAGGTCGCGCGGGCCGTGCGGGCGCAGTACCGGCACTTCGTCGTCGACGAGTACCAGGACGTCAACCGCCTCCAGCAGACCCTCCTCGAGCTGTGGCTCGGCGAGCGCGAGGACGTGTGCGTCGTCGGCGACCCCGCCCAGACGATCTACTCGTTCACCGGTGCCTCCCCGGCGCACCTCCTCGGCTTCCGCTCGCGTCACCCGCAGGCCCGGGTCGTCGAGCTCGTCCGCAACTACCGCTCGACCCCGCAGGTCGTCGGGCTGGCCAACCTCGTCCTGCGCAGCCCCGGCGGCGGCCGCCGCTCCGGCTCCGTCGAGCTGCGCGCGCAGCGCCAGGACGGCGTCGTCCCCGAGCTCCTCGTCGCCGACGACGACCCGCACGAGGCCGAGCAGGTCGCCGAGCGGATCCGGGGGTTGCTCGACGCGGGCCACCCGGCCTCCGAGATCGCGATCCTCTTCCGGACCAACGGGCAGAGCGAGATGCACGAGTCGGCGCTGGCCGAGCGCGGCATCCCCTACCTCGTGCGGGGGGGCGAGCGCTTCTTCTCCCGCCGGGAGGTGCGCGAGGCGATCGTCCTGCTACGCGGCGCGGCCCGCAGCGACGACGGCGAGGTGGCGCTGCCCGACCTCGTCCGCGACGTCCTGCTCGGGGTCGGCTGGACGCGCGAACCGCCGACCTCCGGCGGGGCGGCCCGCGAGCGGTGGGAGTCGCTCTCGGCGCTCGCCGCCCTCGCGGACTCCTTCGCCGCCACCGACCCGGACGCCCGGATGCCCGCCCTCGTCCGCGAGCTCGACGAGCGCGCGGCCGCCCAGCACGCCCCGACCGTCCAGGGCGTCACCCTCGCGTCGCTGCACGCCGCCAAGGGCCTGGAGTGGGGCACGGTCTTCCTCGTCGGCTGCTCCGACGGGCTGATGCCGATCACCATGGCCGAGACCCCCGACGAGATCGAGGAGGAGCGCCGGCTCCTCTACGTCGGCGTCACGCGCGCCCGCGACCGGCTCGTCCTGTCCTACGCCCGCGCCCGTACGCCCGGGGCCAAGGGCACCCGCCGGCCCTCGCGCTTCCTCGACGGCACCGAGTCCGTGCTCGGCGAGGCGGCCCGCAGCCGACCGAAGCAGTCGGCGAAGAAGGTCCGCGGGCGTGAGCGTGCCTCCCTCCCGACGACGTGCCGCGTGTGCGGCGGAGGCCTGGCCACCGCCAAGGAGCGCACGATCGGCCGGTGCACGGCATGCCCGCCGACGATGGACGAGCAGCTCTTCGAGGAGCTGCGGACGTGGCGCCTCGCCACCGCCAAGGAGCTCGACGTCCCGGCGTTCGTGGTCTTCACGGACGCCACGCTCACGGCGATCGCCGAGCGCGAGCCCGCCGACGCGGCCGAGCTGTCCCGCATCGCCGGGGTCGGCCCAGCCAAGCTGGAGCGCTTCGGAGAGGCAGTCCTCGATCTCGTCAGAACTTTTTCTGAGGCCCAGAACGCCTGAGGCGCAACGGTTTCGGACCGCTGTGCGGAGGAAAGTCACGGGCGACCGGTGTAAATCCGTTGCCGACGTTCCGCGGGCCCCCCTACAGTTGCTCGCAACACCTCGCGTGCCCGCCCGGGCACCGACACGACCGAGACCGCGAAGGAGGGTTGGACCGATGGAGAAGACGATGACGACGAACGGCACGGCGATGGCTGCTGCCCGTGAGACCGGCACGACCGTCTGGTACGGCTCCAACACCGCCCACGCGGTCGATCTCCGTCAGGTCCAGGGGCGCACTGTGTCCGCTGCCGACCTCGGCATGCGCGACCGCGTCGTCGCCGGTGACGCCACCGGCTTCGGCATCGCCGTCCCGTCCACGGGATCCGTGTACCCACGCCTCGAGGCACCCCCCGTCTGACCACCAGACAGGCGCACCTCGAGGCCGCGGATCCCCCCAGGGATCCGCGGCCTCTCTCTTTGCCCGCACGGCCCGGGCGCCGCACCACCGACCACCACAGCACGCGAGGACCAACCGACATGACCGCAGTGAGCGACCGGACCGACACCGACCGCCCGCCCAGTACCACCCCGCGCCACACCCGGCGCTCGACGAACGGAGGTGACCCCCCGATGCAGCTGACCGATCTCCTCGACCTGCAGGACCCGGACGTCATCGACGGCGAGGGCATCCCCTGCCGCGAGAACGACGCCGAGCTCTGGTTCGCCGACACCCCGGAGGGGGTCGAGTTCGCCAAGGCCCTGTGCCGCACCTGCCCGGTGCGCCGCAGCTGCCTCGCCGGCGCGCTCGAGCGGCGCGAGCCGTGGGGCGTCTGGGGTGGCGAGTACTTCGTCCAGGGCGTCACCGTGGCGCGCAAGCGGCCCCGGGGCCGCCCGCGCAAGACCGAGGTCGCGGCCTGACCGCGGCCCCGATCATCAACGCACACAAGCACTTCCGACAGGAGAACGACATGTACCACCGACGGATGCAGCGGATCCGTCGCGTCGTGCACGAGCGCCGCGCCCACGAGGCGCAGCGGGTCGAGCGCGAGGCGGCCAACCGCGAGCAGATGCAGGCGGTCGTCCACGCCATCGTCCGATGAGGGCCGGCGTGCACACCGCGGACCGCACCGCCCCCGGCACCACGCCGGGGGCGGTGCCCGTCCCACCTCTGCGCGGGCGGGACTTCTGGCGCGCCGTGGTCGCCGACGTGCTGGCTACGCTGACCCCATGGCCGCGCTGACGATCGCCCAGGACCCCGCCGCCGACCGCGTCCTCTCCGAGGATCCCTTCGCGCTCCTCACCGGGATGCTCCTGGACCAGCAGTTCCCGATGGAGCGCGCCTTCGCCGGGCCGGCCAAGGTCCTCGAGCGCTTCGGCACCCTCGACCCCGCGGCCCTCGCCGCGGCCGACCCCGAGACCTTCGCCGACCTCTGCGCCACGCCGCCGGCGGTCCACCGCTACGGTCGCTCGATGGCCGGGCGCATCCAGGCGCTCGCGGTCGTCGTCCGCGACGAGTACGACGGCGACGCCTCCCGCCTCTGGACCACCGCCTCCACCGGTCGTGAGCTGGTCGCGCGGCTCAAGGCGCTGCCCGGCTTCGGCGACCAGAAGGCGCGGATCTTCGCGGCCCTGCTCGGCAAGCAGCTGGGTGTGCGGCCCGACGGGTGGCAGGAGGCGTGCGGCGCCTACGCCGAGACGGGCTCCTTCCGCTCGGTGGCCGACGTGGTCGACCCCGACTCCCTCCAGAAGGTCCGCGACTTCAAGAAGGCGGCCAAGGCCGCGGCGAAGACCAAGGGCTGAGCGTGAGCGTCGCGGCGGGGGAGGAGCGCCCGGTCTGTGCGACGTGCGGCAGAACGCCGGCGGACGCCGAGGCCGCCGCCCTTGCCCGGCTCACGTGGAGCCGCGGGACCGAGGCCGGTCGCGAGGTCTGGACCTGCGCGGCGTGCAGCCGCCGGCACCTGCGCAGCATCGAGGGCAAGCTCGACTCCGCCTGGTGGTGAGGGGTCAGGCGGCGTCGGGATCCGGGGGGATGCGCGACTCATCCACGCCCGGGAGGTAGGCGCAGACCATCTCGCGCAGCGGCACGGTGCCGCCGATCTGGCTGAGCACCCCGATGCCCCCGAGCCACACTCGGTGGATGAGCAGGTACTCGGGCGGCAGGTTGAGCTTGAGGCCGATGAGGAACTGCGGCCGGCGGGGGTCCTGGATCTGCGCGGCCGCGCCCCTCAGCCACTCGCGCGTGGGCGTGAACTGCTCGTGGAGGATCGGCTCGACGAGCGGCTGGAGGTACTCGACGAGGCCGTCGGGGTCGATCTGGATGCCGGGCCGGATGAAGCCGGCGCGGCGCAGGACCGCCACGAGCCCCTCGCCGTCGCCCGCGAGGCTCGCCGTGAGGATCTCGCCCATCTCGGGCGGCATGCCCTCGGGGAGGCGGTTGACCGCACCGAAGTCGAGGACGCCGAGACGGCCGTCGGGCGTGATCCGGAAGTTGCCCGGGTGCGGGTCGGCGTGCAGGAGGCGGGCCCGGGTGGGGGCGCGCAGCTGGAACTCGAGGTAGAGCGAGGCGGCCTCGTCGCGCTCCTCCGGCGTGCCGTCGGCGATGACGCGGGCGAGCGGCGTGCCCTCGACCCACTCGGTGACGAGGACCTGCGGCGACTCCACGAGGACGTCGGGGACGAGCACGTCCTCGTCGTCCCGGAAGGCGCGGGCGAAGTGCCGCTGGTGGCGGGCCTCGAGCGAGTAGTCGAGCTCCTCGCTCATCCGCGCCCGCAGCTCCTCCATGATCGGCTTCACGTCGATCCCGGGGACCCACGAGCCGGCCATCCGGGCCATCCGCGAGAGCTGGTTGAGGTCGGAGAGCAGCGCCTTGCCCGCGCCGGGGTACTGGATCTTGACGGCGACCTCGCGGCCGTCGCGCCACACGCCGCGGTGCACCTGGCCGATGGAGGCGGCGGCGGCCGGGACGTCGTCGAACTCGACGAGCTTGGTCGTGGCCCAGCGCGGCCCGAGCTCCTGGGCGAGGATGCCGTGCACGCGCTCGGCGCCCATCGGCGGCCCCGACTCCTGGAGCTTCGTCAGCGTGGCGCGGTAGGGGCCGAGCACCTCCTCGGGCATCGCGGCCTCCATGACCGACAGCGCCTGGCCGAACTTCATCGCACCGCCCTTGAGCTGGCCGAGCACCGCGAACATCTGCTCGGCGGTGCGGGCCTGGAGCTCGGCGGCGACGGCCTCGGCCGGCTTGCCGCCGACCCGTTTGCCCATGCCGAGGGCGGCCCGCCCGGCGTGGCCGAGGGGCAGGCCCGCGAGCCGAGCGGCCCGGGCGATGGAGGAGCCGGGGATCTCCCGGTCGCGTTCGCTCACCCCGCCATTCTCACCGACGCGCAGCCGCACCCGGGCCGGGAGGTCCAGACCCGGTGCACGACGGTCGTGCCTTGGGTGCCGATCTCGGTCGAGACCCCACCGAGCGAGGAGTCCCCGGCGAGGGTCGCCAGCGCGGTGACCGTGGCCACCGCGGCGGCCAGCACCACGGCCCCCGCACCGAGCGGTGCGGCGGCACCCGTCGGCCGTGGGGGCGGGGTGACGCAGACGAGGCACGGCGTGCGGCCGGGGAGGACGAGCGGCCCGACGTCGACCCCGGCCGCGTGCCGGACGACGGGCAGCAGGGCGACGTCGTGCGCCTGCCACGGCGCCCCGAGCCACGGCGCGCTCCACCACTCCGGCGGCCCGTGCTCGGCGACGAGCACGACGAGGTCGGGCCCGGGCAGGCCGGCGACGAGCGCGAGCTCCGTGGCGTCGGCCTCGTGCGCCCCGGCGCGCACCGGCACCCCGCAACGGCGCAGCCGGCCCGCGGTCTCGGACGCGAGCACGCCCCACCCGTCGACGACGACCCGCACCCGCTCCATCGCTGCCTCCTGCCCGGACCCCTGGCGGCATCCTGCCCGGCCGTGCGGCCACACCGCGCCCGTCGTCCACAGGCCCCCGGGCACGGCGACGGCCCCGGACCGTGTGGTCCGGGGCCGTCGTCGCGGGTCGGCCGCTCAGGCCTTCCCGAGGATGCGGTTGAGGTTCGTGCCGCACACCGGGCACTGCCCCTTGGCCATCCGCCGGCCGTTCTCGGAGACGACGACCTTCCCCTCCGCCTCGCGCTTCTCCTTGCACTTCACGCAGTAGAACTCGCCCTTGTAGGTCTCGTCAGCCATCGACGTACTCCTTGTCACCGGCCGGGTACCCGTCCGGAGTGGTGTACCGCCCCCCGGGGGCGGCCTGGACCGTCCCACACTAGCCACGCAGCGGGTCGCTGCCCACGTGACGCGCGGCGGGTGCGGGCGGTGGCGTCCTCGCTGGTCACGCGCGTCCCACCGGCCCCACGGACACCGCTGTGCGTAGAGTCGGGGGGTGGCCACGCGGGACGTCGAGGTCCGCCGCAGCCGGAGACGCCGCCGCACCGTGAGCGCCTACCGGGACGGCGGACGCACCGTCGTGCTCATCCCCGCCTCGTTCTCGGCCGCCGAGGAGGCCCGCTGGGTGGAGCGGATGCTCACCCGGCTCGAGCGCGGCGACACCCGCAGCGCCCTCGGCGACGAGGCGCTCGCGGCGCGCGCCGCCCGCCTCTCCGAGCGCTACCTCGGCGGTCACGCGCGCCCGAGCAGCGTCCGGTGGGTGTCGACGATGGAGAAGCGCTGGGCCTCCTGCACCCCGACCGACGGGACCATCCGGGTCTCCGACCGGCTGCGCGACGTGCCCACGCACGTCCTCGACTACGTCCTGCTCCACGAGCTCGCGCACCTGCTCGTCGCCGGCCACGGCCCGGCCTTCTGGCGGCTGCTGGGGTCCTACCCGCGCCTCGAGCGCGCCCGCGGGTTCCTCGACGGCCTCGCGCACGCGTCCGGGATGCCCCCGTCAGAGGAGCCCGAGGGCCCGTCGGCCGGCCTCGACGAGGGGTGACAGCTCGGCGCGGGTGCCCTCGGGCAGCGCGTCGACCGGCCACCAGCGCACGTCGTGCGACTCCGCGCTGACCCGTGGCACGGCGTCGGCGGCGGCCCGGGCGACGAAGCGGACGTCGAGGTGCTCGCGGCAGCGGCCGAAGTCGCCCTCGAGGGTGTGCCGGTCCAGCTGCACCGGCTCGGGCAGCGGCTCGAGGTCGGGGATGCCGGACTCCTCGCGCGCCTCGCGGCGGGCGGCGTCGTGGAGCGTCGCGTCACCGGGCTCGAGGTGGCCGCCCAGCTGGAACCACTGCCCGGCCCGCCGGTGGTGGGTGAGCAGGACGTGCTCGCCGGTGGCGTCGACGACGAGGCAGGACCCGGTGAGGTGCGCCGGCGGCCCGGCCTTGGCCACGCCGTCCGGGTGCGCCGCGAGGTGGGCCAGGTAGCCGGTGCGCAGCTCGTCCTGCTGCGCGTCCGGCGCCCGCCAGCGGTCGAGGACCGCGGTGGCGTCGGCGTGCAGGTGGGCGTACGTGCGGGTGGGGTCGGCGGGCTCCGTCACCGGTCGCCCTCGCCGCGCAGCAGCGCGTCGAGCTCGGCGTCGAGGTCGTCGGTGGCCGGTGTGGTCGACCGCTCCGCGTAGCCCAGCGGGTCGTCGAGGTCGGCCGACGACGGTGCGAGGTCGGGGTGGCGCCACGCGGCGTCGCGGCCCTCGGCGCCGGCCCGGTCCTCGAGCGCCCGGAAGAGGTTGGCTGCGTCGCGCAGCCGGCGCGGACGCAGCTCGAGCCCGACGAGCGAGCCGAAGGCCTTCTCGGCCGGGCCGCCGCTCGCGCGGCGCCGGCGCACGGCCTCGCCGAGGGCGTCGGCGGCCGGCAGGTGACCGGCGACCGCGCGCTCGGTCACGACGTCGACCCAGCCCTCGACGAGGGCGAGCAGCGTCTCGAGCCGGCCGAGGGCGGCCTGCTGCGCGGGGGAGTGCTGCGGGTTGAACAGCCGCCCCTGCAGCGCCTCCTGGACGGCCTGGGGGTCGGAGGGGTCGATCGAGCGGACCGCCTCCTCGATGCCGTCGGTGTCGATCGTGATGTCGCCGGCGTAGTCGCGCACGGCGGCGCGCAGCCCGGCCGAGAGCCACGGCACGTCGGCGAACAGGCGCACGCGGGCCACCTCGCGGACCGCGAGGTAGAGGCGCGCCTGCGGCTCGTCGACCTCGAGGCCGTCGGCGAGCTCGCGCAGGGCCTGCGGCATGAGGACGACGTCGGGGGCGGGCACGAGCGGGAGCGAGACCTCGCAGCCGGTGACGACCTCGCCGGCGAGGGTCCCGACGCCCTGGCCGAGCTGGAGGGCGAACATCGAGCCGTGCATGCGGCGCAGCATCGGGCCGGCCTGGTCGAGCATCCCGGCCATCCCCGCGGGCAGCGCGTCCTCGGGCAGGTCGGAGAGCTGGCGGGTCATCGCCGCGGTGACGGCGTCGGTCACGCCCTCGGCCACGGGCTCGACGAGGTCGGTCCAGACGGGCATCGTCGCCTCGACCCACTCGGCGCGGCTCCAGGCGGTGCCGCGCAGGGCGGGGGCCGTGAGGTCGGTGACGGCGTCGAGCCAGAGGTTCGCGACCTGGACGGCCTCGGCGGCGGCCCGGCGGTCGGCCTCGGCCGCGAGGGCGTCCCCGGCGGACGCGACGGTCTTGCGCGCGGTGTCGGTGGCCAGCGCCGGGTCGAGCGTGCTGTCACCGGGCGGGGCGGCGAACATCGCCTGCACCTGGGACATGACCATCTGGAGCATCTGCGGGTCGATGCGGTCCAGGCCCATGCTGCGCATCATCGCGACCATCTGAGGGTCGAGCTCGGCGCCGCCGGTGAGGCCGCGCAGCATCTGCTCCAGCTCCGGGGGGAGGTCGGGGGTCTCGTCGTCGTCGGCGTGGTCGGTCACGGCCGGTCTCCTGCAGGTCGGATGAGAGGATGGGCGTCTGTCGTACCCAACCACGGCCGCGCGCGAATCGTTCCGGCGGCCGTCCCCCGAGGAGCCCCATGGCCACCGATGACTCCGCGGTCGCGCTCGTCGCGGTCCGCGACGAGCCGCTGTCCGTCGACGAGGCGCTCGACGCCGTGCGCCACCCCGCGTGCGGCGGCGTCGCGCTCTTCGTCGGGCTCGTGCGCGACCACGACCACGGCGACGCCGTGACGGGGCTGGAGTACTCGGCGCACCCGAGCGCCCTCGCGACGATGCAGGAGGTGTGCGAGCACGTCCTCGCGTCCTCGGACGCCGTCCGGGTGGCCGCGGTCCACCGCACCGGGACGCTCGCCATCGGCGACCTCGCGGTCGTCGTCGCGGCGGCGGCGCCGCACCGCGGCCAGGCCTTCGACGCCTGCCGGGCGGTCATCGACACCCTCAAGGCGCGCACGCCCATCTGGAAGCACCAGTCCCTCGGTGACGGCTCGACCGAGTGGGTGGGGCTGCCGTGAGCCTGGGCGTCCCCCCGCCCTCCCCGCGCGGCGGCCGCCTCGCCGCGACCCTCCTCACCTCGCTCTTCCTGCTCGTCGTCCTCGCCGCCGGGATGACGTTCGTCGGTCTGCCCTACGTCATCCTGTCGCCCGGCCCGGCCACCAACGTCCTCGGCGAGGTCGAGGGCAAGCCGGTGCTGTCGGTGCAGGGGGCGCAGACGTACCCGACGCAGGGCGCGCTCGACTTCACGACCGTCGCCTTCGAGGGAGGCCCCGGACGCACGGTGACGATCTACGACCTCGCGGAGGCGTGGTGGCGCGGCGACAGCGAGACCGCGCCCGAGAGCGACTACTTCCCCGACGACACGACCGCCGACGAGGTCCAGGAGCAGAACACCGAGCTGATGAACGAGTCGCAGGTCGTCGCGGCGGCGACCGCCCTGCGCGCGCTCGGGAAGCCGGTGACGACGGACGTCGCCATCGCCGACGTGCCGGACGGCAGCCCGGCGACCGGCGTGCTCGAGAAGGGCGACGTGCTGCGGAGCGTCGACGGGGTCGAGGCGTCCGACCCGGAGGCCGTGCGCGGCGCGGTGCGCGAGCACCGGCCGGGGGAGGACGTCGCGCTCGTCGTCGAGCGGGACGGCCTCGAGAAGCGCCTCACGGTGACGACCGGCGACGTCCAGGGCCAGCCGGTCATCGGCGTGCTCCTGCGCACCGACTACGACCTGCCCGTCTCGGTCACCCTCAACACCGGCCAGGTCGGGGGGCCCTCCGCGGGCCTGATGTTCACCCTCGCGATCTACGACGCCCTGACGCCGGGCGCGCTGACCGGTGGCCAGCGCATCGCCGGCACCGGGACGATCACCGACGGGGGAGCGGTCGGGCCGATCAGCGGCATCCGGCAGAAGATGGTCGGCGCCCACGAGGCCGGCGCCCGCTGGTTCCTCTCGCCCGAGCAGGACTGCGCGGACGCCGTCGGCCACGTGCCGGACGGGATGACCCTGCTCAAGGTGACGACCTTCGACGACGCGAGGACCGCCGTCGAGGGCATCGCGAAGGGCGACACGGCCGGCCTGCCGCGCTGCGGCTGACGCGGACCGCCCGCCCGGCGGTCAGTCCAGGGTCGCGCGCAGCGCGTGGACGATGCCCGGCGCGAGGTCCTCGCCGAGGGCGACCTCGTCGTCGCTGTCGTGCGCCCGCTGGCGCAGCAGGCAGCGGGCGGCGCCGTCGCGCGTGACGGCCACGAGCAGGCGCACGTCGGCGCGGTCGGGGTGCCCGGCGACGGCGCGCACCGCCTCGTCGGGGTCCTCGGGCAGGTCGCGCTCGGCGGCCGGCGGGAGGACGACCCGCTCGACGGCGACCGCGCAGCCGGCGACCTCCGCGGGCCAGGCGATCCGGCCGAGCAGCTCCTCGAGCCCGGTGGCGTCCGGGAGCTCGTCCTGCTCGATGGCCGACAGGGCGCCGGCGACCGCGTCGTGGGTGGCCAGGCCCTGCGCCAGCTGGGGTTCGCGCTCGACGAGCTCGGCCGTGGGGACGAGGGCGAAGAGCCGGACCGGCTGGTCCCACCCGGAGCGGGCGACGTGGCGTTCGGTGTCGAGCGCGGCGAGGGTCAGGGGGTCGGTGACGGGGCGTCGGTCGGGGCTCACGGGCTCCATGGTGCCCGACGCAACCTTTCCCGCCCTCCGCGCGTTCGGGTGTGCGAGATAGGTTGACCACACCCATCGCACGACGACCCCGGCACACGGGACGAGGAGAGCTGTGAGTCGCTCGGACTGGTTCGACGGACGCGACCGCCCGGACGGACCCGATGACGGAGCCGGGTCCGCCGGTGAGGGAGCCCGCCCCGCGCGGCCGCGCCGGAGGGGCCCGCTGCTGCCCACGCTGCTCGTCCTCATCGGTCTGGCCGTCGTCGGAGGCATCGCCGCCGACCTGCTGACCGACGTCTGGTGGTACGAGTCCGTCGGCTACCGCAGCGTCTTCACGACGGAGCTCGCCACGAAGGCGGTCATCTTCGTCGTCGCGTTCGTGCTGACCGCCGGGGCGGTGGCGGCCTCGCTCGTCGTCGCCTTCCGCACCCGACCCATCTACGTCCCGGTGACGCCGGCGCAGCAGGTGCTCGAGCAGTACCGGCAGGCCATCGAGCCGCTGCGGCGGATCGCGCTGTTCGTCGTCCCGGGCGTCCTCGGCCTGCTCGCGGGCTCGGGGTCGATGGGGGCGTGGCGCACCTACCTGCTCTGGGCCAACCGGCAGCCATTCGGCGTCACCGACCCGCAGTTCGGCCTCGACGTCGGCTTCTTCGTCTTCACGCTGCCGTGGCTGCGCTTCCTCGTGAGCTTCCTGACGGTCCTGCTCGTGCTGACCTTCCTGGCCGGCGCGTTCACCCACTACGTCTACGGCGGCCTCCAGCTGCCGGGCCGCGGGCCGTCGACGCGCGCCGCCTACGTGCACCTCGGGGTCGTCGGCGCGCTCATCGCGCTGACCCGCGCGGGGTCGTACTGGCTCGACCGCTACTCCCTCTCGACGCAGAAGGGGTCGCTGCTCACCGGCATCACCTACACCGACGCCAACGCGGTCCTGCCGACCAAGGCGATCCTCGCCGTCGCGGCGATCATGTGCGCCCTGTTCTTCCTCGCCGCGATCTGGAGCCGCAGCTGGCGGCTGCCGATCATCGGGGTGGGCCTCCTCGTCGTCACGGCCGTCGTCGCCGGCACGATCTACCCCGCGCTCATCCAGTCGCTGCGGGTCGGTCCGTCCGAGCGCTCGCTCGAGGCGACGTACATCGACCGCAACATCAAGGCGACGAGCAGCGCGTTCGGGCTGGACCGCGTCGAGCGGATCGAGAACACCGTGCCGGCGCAGGCCCCCTCGGAGAACACGCTGCGCTCGAACGCCGAGGCGATCCCCGGCGTGCGCGTCATCGACCCGAACGTCGTCGCGCCGACGTTCCGCCAGCTGGAGGGCGAGCGCGACTTCTACGCCTTCCCCGACACCCTCGACGTCGACCGCTACACGATCGACGGGCGCGTCAACGACGCCGTCGTCGCCGTGCGCGAGATGAACCTTTCGGGCCTGCCGGACAGCCAGCGCAACTGGATCAACGACCACACCGTCTTCACCCACGGCTACGGCTTCTACGCCGCCTACGGCAACCAGCGCACGCCGGAGGGCGACCCGGTCTTCTTCGAGGGCGGCACCCGCAACAACCTCGGCGAGTACGAGCCGCGGATCTACTTCGGCGAGCTCTCGCCGTCGTACTCGGTCGTCGGCGCGCCCGCCGGGGCGCAGGCCAAGGAGTACGACCGCCCGGGCTCCTCGGAGGGGTCGTCGGTCAACAACACCTACTCCGGTGGGGGCGGTGTCGCCATCGGCTCCACCCTGCGCAAGCTCGCGTACGCGATCAAGTACCGCGAGGCCAACTTCTTCCTCTCGAACGCGGTCAACGGCAGCTCGCGCATCCTCGACCACCGCACCCCGCAGGAGCGCGTCGAGCGCGTCGCGCCGTGGCTGACCCTCGACGGCAACGTCTACCCGGCGGTCGTCGACGGGCGGGTGCAGTGGATCGTCGACGGCTTCACGACCTCGTCGGCCTACCCGAACAGCCGCCTCGTCGACCTCGCGAACGCGACGTCGGACTCGGTCGCCCAGCGCAGCAACGTCGTCCAGGTCCGCACCGGTGAGGCCAACTACGTGCGCAACGCCGTCAAGGCGACCGTCGACGCGTACGACGGCTCGGTCAAGCTCTACGGCTGGGACACGAGCGACCCGATCCTCAAGGCGTGGAGCCAGGCGTTCGGCAACACGGTGCGCCCGATCTCGGAGATCTCCGGCGACCTGATGTCGCACATCCGCTACCCGCAGGACCTCATCAAGATCCAGCGCGACCTGCTCAACGAGTACCACATCACCAACCCGGACGACTTCTACACCGGCAACGACCGCTGGCGGGTGCCGCGCGACCCCTCGCTGTCGACCCAGGACATCCCCGTGGTGTTCCAGTCGATCGCACTGCCGGGGGAGGACCGCGCCTCGTTCTCGATCACCTCGCCGTTCGTCCCGGCGAGCAACGCCGAGGGCGGACGAGAGATCCTCCGCGGTCTCCTCGCCGTCGACGCCGACGCCGGGTCGACCGCGGGGGAGCGGGCCGAGAACTTCGGCAAGCTCCGGCTCGTCGAGTACTCCTCGAACCAGGCGCCGTCCGGACCCGGGCAGGTGCGCAACCAGATCCAGAACTCCAACGTGCGCTCGCAGAACCCCGCGGAGCAGCTGGGCCTCGCGCAGTACATCACCAACAACTCCAGCGGCGGCAAGAAGCTGACCTTCGGCAACCTGCTGACCTTCCCCCTGCAGGGCCGCACCTTCTACGTGCAGCCGATCTACGTGCAGGCCTCGGAGGGGTCGGGCTCGTTCCCGCAGAACAAGATCACCGTCGCCGTCTACGGCTCGAACGTCGCCTGGGGCGACACCCTCGACCAGGCCATCACCGGTCTCTTCGGCGAGGGCCAGGGCGACTCGGGCGGCACCGACGGCGGCGGCGGCGACGGCGGGAACGGCGGCGGCACGCCGACCGACCCCGGCACGGGTCTGCCGCAGCAGCTGAGCGCGGCGATCGCCGAGATCCAGTCGGCGTACGCGGCCGGGCAGGAGGCGCTGAGCAAGAGCGACTTCGCGGCGTACGGCGAGGCGCAGAAGCAGCTGTCCGCGGCGATCGCCAAGGCCGACGAACTCGCCCGCCAGCTCGGCACGACGGCTCCGACCCCGACGCCCTCGGCGTCCCCGTCGGCCTCGCCGTCCCCGGCGCCGTCGGCGTCGACGACCGCCAGCGCCGGATGACGCAGGGCTCCGCCGGGGCCGATTTGGTCACGGCGGAGTCCATCGTCTAACCTCGAGACATACCGAGCGCGCCCCCCGGGGCGCGACTCACCACGACGCGGGGTGGAGCAGCTCGGTAGCTCGCCGGGCTCATAACCCGGAGGTCGCAGGTTCAAATCCTGCCCCCGCTACCACGAATGACATCGGCCCCGACCGGCGACAGCCGGTCGGGGCCGATGTCATGGGCGGGCGCATCGTCCGGCACGGACCCCCCCACGAGCTCGGCCGAGCCGGGATGATCGGGGGACGACCCCACCCACCAGGGACCGCCGACGCTCCCTCCGCCCGCGCGGGCACCGCCCCACCCGCGCCCAGCCCCAGGAGACCTCCGCCGTGACCCCCAGCACGCCGCAGCCCCGGCATACCGACAGCGCCGAGCACGTTGACCCGGACGTGACCACCCCCCTGAACCGCAAGCACCGGATCGTCGTCATCGGGTCGGGCTTCGGTGGCCTCTTCGGCACCCAGGCCCTCAAGCGCCGCGACGACGTCGAGATCACCCTCGTCGCGCGCACCGCGCACCACCTCTTCCAGCCGCTGCTCTACCAGGTGGCGACCGGCATCCTCTCCGAGGGCGAGATCGCCCCGAGCACCCGCGAGGTGCTCGCCAAGCAGAAGAACGCCCGGGTCATCCTCGGCGAGGTGACCGACGTCGACCTGACGGCGCGCACGGTCACCTCGGAGCTGCTCGGCACGACGACCGTGACGGAGTACGACTCGCTGCTGGTCGCGGCCGGCGCCGGCCAGTCCTGGTTCGGCCACGACGAGTTCGCCGAGTACGCGCCGGGCATGAAGTCGGTCGACGACGCCCTCGAGCTGCGCGGCCGGATCTTCGGCGCGTTCGAGCTCGCCGAGCTCGCGACGAGCGAGGAGGACGTGCGCCGCGCGCTCACCTTCGTCGTCGTCGGGGCCGGCCCGACCGGGGTCGAGATGGCCGGCCAGATCGCCGAGCTCGCGCGCCGGACGCTGCGGCACGACTTCCGCCGCATCGACCCGACGCAGGCGCACGTCATCCTCCTCGACGCGGCCGACACGATCCTGCCGAGCTTCGGCGAGCGCCTCGGGGGAGCGGCGCGCAAGCGGCTCCAGGAGCTCGGGGTCGACGTGCGCACCGGCGCGATGGTGACGGGTGTCGACGAGGACGGCCTCACGTACAAGGACCGCCAGGACCACGTGACGCGCATCGAGACGCTGACCAAGGTCTGGGCGGCCGGGGTGCAGGCCAGCCCGCTGGGCAAGCAGCTGGCGGAGCAGTCCGGCGTCGAGCTCGACCGGGCCGGCCGCGTCAAGGTGCAGGACGACCTCACGCTGCCCGGCCACCCGGAGGTCTTCGTCGTCGGCGACATGATCGCGCTCAAGGACCTCCCGGGGGTCGCGCAGGTCGCCATCCAGGGCGCGCGCTTCGCCGCCAAGGAGATCGCGCACCGGCTCGACGGCAAGCCCTCGCAGGGCGAGTTCGAGTACTTCGACAAGGGCTCGATGGCCACGGTGTCGCGCTTCAGCGCCGTCGCCTCGATCGGCCGGCTGCGCTTCCACGGCTTCCTCGCGTGGCTGCTGTGGCTCGGGGTGCACCTCGTCTACATCATCGGCTTCAAGAACCGCATCACGACGCTGCTGCACTGGGCGGTCAGCTTCCTCGGCCGTGGTCGTGCCGAGCGGGTGGCCACGCACCAGCAGGTGTTCGGGCGGCGGGCCATGCTCCAGGTCGGCGACGAGCTGCGCTCCACGCCGAAGGACGAGCTGCGCGACGCGGGCTGAGCCCGCGTCCGGTGTCGGGGCTGGGACGCGGGGGTGCCGCTGACCTAGGGTGACGGCCATGCCGCTCGACTACCCGGTGCACCGGCGCACGCTCCCGAACGGGCTGCGTGTCGTCGTCTCCCCGGACCACACCGTCCCGAACGTCACCGTCAACCTCTGGGTGGGTGTGGGCTCCCGTCACGAGCAGGCCGGCCGCACCGGGTTCGCGCACCTCTTCGAGCACCTGATGTTCCAGGGCTCGCGCAACGTCCGCAGCGGCGAGCACTTCGAGGCGCTCATGGCCGAGGGCGGCCGGCTCAACGCGACGACGTGGTTCGACCGGACCAACTACTTCGAGACGGTGCCGAAGGGCGCCCTCGAGCTCGCGCTCTGGCTCGAGGCGGACCGGCACGCCCACCTCCTCGACGCGCTGACCCAGGAGAACCTCGACAACCAGCGCGACGTCGTCAAGGAGGAGAAGCGCCAGCGGTACGACAACCAGCCGTACGGCACCGCGCTGATCGACGTCTACGCCACCGTCTTCCCGGAGGGCCACCCGTACCACCACCCGACGATCGGGTCGATGGAGGACCTGGACGCGGCGGGGCTCGAGGACGTGCACGCCTTCTTCCGCCGCTACTACGCGCCGGACAACACGGTCCTCACGCTGTGCGGCGACGTCGAGCCGGAGGAGGGGTTCGCCCTCGTCGAGCGGTACTTCGGCGGCATCGAGGCCCGGGCGGAGGAGCCCCGGCCCACCCTCGCGCAGCTGGAGCCGCTCGCGGCCCCGGTGCGGGTCGAGCGGCGCGAGCAGGTGCCGAACGACCGCCTGCACGTCGCCTTCCGGCTGCCGGTCGACGGCACCGACGAGCTCGTCGCCGCGACCGTGGCGCTCGACTGCCTCGGGGGCCTGTCGACGTCCCGGCTCGTGCGCCGGCTCGTGCGCCGCGAGCAGAGCGCGGTCGGCGCCCACGCCACCGCGTGGGGCTTCGTCGACGGCGTCTCGCTCGGGTTCGTCGTCATCGACGCCGCCCCGGACGCCGACCCGGACGACCTCGAGGCGGCCCTGGTCGAGGAGCTGGAGCGCCTCGCGGCCGACGGCCCGACCGAGGCCGAGCTGGAGGCGTCCATCGCCCAGTCCGAGCGGGCCTGGCTCTCGGCCCTGGCCTCGCAGGAGGAGCGGGCGGACCTCCTGAGCCGGTACGCGCTGCTCCACGACGACCCCGAGGTCGTCAACACGCACCTCGACCGCGTGCGGGCGGTCACCGCCGAGCGCGTCGTCGAGGCGACCCGACGGTGGCTGCGCCCGGAGAGCCGGGCGGTGGTCGCCTACCTCGACGCCTCCGGCGACGCCGACGCGGCGGAGGCGGTCGCGTGAGCACCCGCCCGGTCGTCCTCGACCCCGAGCCCTGGGTCTTCCCCGCGGCGCGGGAGCACCTCCTGCCCAACGGGGTCCGGGTCCTCCTGCACGACCTGCCCGGCCAGTACGTCCTGTCCCTGCGCGTCGTCGTGCCTGGCTCCCTCGCCGACGAGCCGGAGGGGCTCGAGGGCATCTCGTCGATGACCGCGCGCCTGCTCGACGAGGGGACCGCCGAGCACGGGCCCGAGGAGTTCGCCGAGCTGATGGAGCGGCACGGGATGGCGCTCGGCGCCGGTGTCTCGGACGGCGGCCTGCTCGTCGACGTCGACGTCCCGCAGGCGCACCTGCCGACGGCGGCGCGGCTGCTGACCGAGGCGCTGGCCCACCCGGTCTTCCCCGAGCCGGAGGTGCGGCGCATCCTGCGCGGGCGCCTCGCCGAGATCGAGCAGGAGCGGGCGTCGGCCGCGCACCGCGCGGCGCGCGAGGTGGCCGCGACCCTCTGGGACCCCCGGGACCGGGCCTCCCGGCCGGCGGCCGGCACCGTGGAGTCGATCGGCCGGATCACCCGGGAGGCGATCGTCGAGCACCACGCCCGGCGCGTCGGCCCGCAGGGCGCCACGGTCGTCCTCGCCGGCGACCTCACCGGCACCGACGCCCTCGAGGTGCTCACCGCGACCCTCGGCTCATGGGACGCCCCGCGCCACGAGCCGGGCAGCCGCCCCGTCGCGCCGCGACCGGCCGGCGACCGGGCGCGGGTCGTCGTCGTCGACCGCCCGGGGTCGGTCCAGACCGAGATCGCCGTCTCCTGCCCGGGGCCCGACCGCTCCACGCCGCACGGGTGGGCGCCCCACCCGGTGCTCGCGTTCGTCGTCGGCGGTTCCCCGAACGCGCGCCTCGACGCGGTCCTGCGCGAGGAGAAGGGCTACACCTACGGTGTCCGGTCCTCCTTCCGGCCCCGGGTCGCGGGCGGCTCGTTCGTCACGTCCGGGTCGGTGCGCTCGGAGGTGACGGGGGAGGCGCTCGAGCTGCTCCTCGGCATCCTCGCCGACGCCCGGGAGGGGTTCACCGCGGCCGAGCTGCGCTCCGGTGTCGACTTCATCGGCAAGACCGCCCCCGGCCGCTACGCCACCGCCGACGCGGTCGCCGACGAGACCGCCGCCCTCGCGCTCGAGGGGCTGCCGCTGGACTTCACGACGCGCAACCTCGCGGCGCTGCGGGAGCTCGAGGTCGAGGACCTCGACGCCGCCTACCGCGGGGTGGCGACGGGGGAGTGGACCGTCGTCCTCGTCGGCGACGCGGCGAGCATCCTGCCCGCCCTCGAGGGCCGGGTCCCCGGGCCGGTGACGACGGTTGCCCGCTGACGCCGGGACCGCCTCGCTGGTCGTCGGCTCGCCCGTCGGCGCGCTCGAGCTCGTCGCGGACGGCGACGCCCTCGTCGCGATCCGGTTCGACGCCGAGGGCCCGCTCGACGACGAGGTCCTCGGCGCGCACCCCGTCCTGGTGGCCGCCCGCCGGCAGCTGGCCGAGTACTTCGCCGGGGAGCGCACCGTCTTCGACCTGCCGCTGCGCCCGGAGGGCACCGAGTTCCGGCGACGGGTGTGGCGCGAGCTGGCGCTCGTCCCGTGGGGGAGGACGACCACCTACGGCGCGCTCGCGGCCCGGCTCGGGCTGCCGCCCGGCGCGTCCCGGGCGGTGGGGGCCGCCAACGGCGCCAACCCGCTGCCCGTGGTCCTCCCGTGCCACCGCGTCGTCGGCAGCGACGGCACCCTGACCGGCTACGCCGGCGGACTCGAGCGCAAGGCCTTCCTCCTGCACCTCGAGGGCGTGGCCACCGAGGCCGACCAGGGCTCGCTCTTCGGGCCCTAGGGGGAGAGGCGGGCCAGGACCTCGTCGTGGAGCAGGCCGTTGGTCGCCAGGGCATTGCCCCCGAAGGGGCCGTCCACCCCGTCGAGCGAGGTGAAGCGGCCGCCGGCCTCGGTGACGACCGGGACGAGCGCCGCCATGTCGTACGTCGAGAGCTCGGGCTCGGCGGCGATGTCGACGGCCCCCTCGGCGACGAGCATGTAGGACCAGAAGTCGCCGTACGCCCGCTCGCGCCAGCACGCGCGCGCGAGGTCGAGCATCGGGTCGAGGCGGCCGACCGCCTCCCACGAGGTCGTGCTCGAGATCGACAGGGAGGCGTCGTCGAGCGTCGAGACGCCCGAGACCCGCAGCCGCCGGGCGCTCGTCAGGCTCCGGCCGGACCACGCGCCGGTGCCCTGCGAGGCCCACCAGCGCCGGCCGAGGGCCGGCGCGGCGACGAGGCCGACGACCGGGACGCCATGGTCGACGAGGGAGATGAGGGTCGCCCACACGGGAACCCCGCGGACGAAGTTGTGCGTGCCGTCGATCGGGTCGACGACCCACTGCCGGGGGCTGGCACCGGTGTCGGGCATCTCCTCGCCGATGACGGCGTCCCGCGGGCGGGTGCGCTTCAGCTGCGCCCGGAGCAGCTCCTCGGCCGCGCGGTCCGCGTCGCTGACGAGCGTGAGGTCGGGCTTGGTCTCGACGTGGAGGTCCTCGGCGCGGAAGCGCTCCATCGTCAGCCGCTCGACGGCGTCGGCGAGGACGTGGGCGAGGCGGAGGTCGTCGTCGTAGCCCGGCACGCGGCTCAACCTACCCCGCGCCCGCCCCCGGCCGAAGATCTTCCGGCGTGCGGCACGGCGCGGTCGCACTTCGGTCACAATCGGGTCTCGGTGCGCCACGGAACTTCCCTCTGTGGAGGTTCTGGTCTTTAGTGGTGCGGGCACGCCGGAGGGCGTTGTCAGGGAGATGCACCCGACCGGGGCATCCTCACGGAGAAGACCACCCGACCTCGGGTGGCACCACGTCACAGGAGGACATCCATGCGAGGAACTGCTCGCACGGTCGCCGTTGCGGCCATGTCCGCCGTTGCTCTGCTCGCTGCCGGTTGTGGCAGCGGGGACAGCGGCGGCGACCAGAGCTCGGCGGCCGGCGGCAAGACGGGCGGCGAGATCACCGTCCGCGGCTGCAACCCGCAGAACCCTCTCGTCCCGAGCAACACGACCGAGACCTGCGGTGGCAACGTGATCGACGCCATCTTCTCGAAGCTCGTGCACTACAACGCGGAGACGGCCAAGCCGGAGAACGACCTCGCGGAGTCCATCGACACGACGGACAACCAGAACTTCACGATCAAGCTCAAGCAGGGTCGCAAGTTCCACGACGGCACCGAGATCAAGGCCAAGAACTTCGTCGACGCCTGGAACTACGCCGCCTACGCGCCCAACGGCCAGTCCTCGGGCTACTTCATGGAGCCCATCGAGGGCTACGGCGACCTCCAGTGCACCGGCACCGGTGACGACCCCTGCGCCGGCGACGGCAAGGCGAAGGTCGACAAGCTGACCGGCCTCAAGGTCGTCGACGACTACACCTTCACGATCAAGACGACCGAGAAGGTCTCGAACCTCCCGGTCCGCCTGGGCTACTCGGCGTTCTCGCCGCTCCCGGACGCCTTCTTCTCGGACCCCAAGGCCTTCGGCGACAAGCCGATCGGCTCGGGCCCGTACAAGCTGGACGCCTGGAACAAGGAGCAGTCGATCGTCCTGTCCAAGTTCGCCGACTACTCCGGTGACTTCGGCGGCAAGGTCGACAAGATCACCTTCAAGATCTACACGGAGTCCGACGCCGCGTACAACGACGTCATCGCCAGCAACCTGGACATCACGGACGAGATCCCGACCAGCGCGCTGATCGACGACAAGTACAAGCAGGACCTCCCCGACCGCAACGCGCAGAAGGAGACCGGCGTCATCCAGACGATCACCTTCGCGCCCACCAAGGTCGACCCGAACTACGCGGACCCGAAGATCCGTCAGGCGATCTCCATGGCGATCGACCGCGACACGATCATCAAGCAGATCTTCAACAACACCCGCGTCCCCGCGACCGGCTGGGTCTCCCCGGTCGTCGACGGCTACAAGGCCGACCAGTGCGGTGAGTACTGCACCTACGACCCGGCCAAGGCCAAGGCCCTCCTCCAGGAGGCCGGCGGCTTCAAGGGCGACAAGATCACCCTGTCCTACAACGCGGACGCCGCGCACAAGGACTGGACCGAGGCCACCTGCAACAGCATCAAGCAGGCCCTGGGCGTCGACTGCGTCGCCACCGGTGTCGTCGACTTCGCGACCTTCCGCACGCAGATCGCGGAGCGCAAGATGAAGGGCATGTTCCGCACCGGCTGGCAGATGGACTACCCGTCGATCGAGAACTTCCTCGCCCCGATCTTCAAGACCGGCGCGTCCTCCAACGACGGTGACTACTCCAACCCGGAGTTCGACAAGCTGCTGACCCAGGCGGCCGCGTCGACCGACGAGGCGGAGGCCAACAGCCTGTACCAGCAGGCCGAGGCGCTCCTCGCGCAGGACATGCCGGCCATCCCGATGTGGTACGGCAAGACCACGATGGGCTGGTCCGACAAGGTCACCGGCGTGAAGATCACCGCCTTCGGCACGATCGACTTCTCGTCGGTCGCCCTGAAGTGACGGACGGGACCTCCTGAGGTCCCGACCCCCACAGTCGTGGGGGGGGGGGGCGCCGCCCGGCGGGCGACGCGCCGCGCCCGGGCGGGGCGGCGGGGCCGGCCG
>NZ_JAHHWP010000003.1:0-31436 GCF_018729305.1 Phycicoccus mangrovi
CCACCGCCGCGGGGGGGGCCCCCCCCCCCGGCCCCCCCCCCCCCCCCCCGCGGGGGGGGGGCCCCCCCCCCCCCCCCCCCCCACGGCCGTGTCCGGGCAGAGCAGGCGGGAAAGGCCGGGTCCCCTGCTACCGATGCCCGCACGCATGGTCTAGGTTCAACCCGGTAATCCACCCCGACGCCCCTCGCCCGACCCCCGGCGACGCGTCCCGAAACCCCAAGGAGGTGACGTGGGCACCTACATCGTCCGGCGGATCCTGCAGATGATCCCCGTGATCCTGGGAGCTACGTTCCTCATCTTCGCGATGGTCTTCGCCCTACCCGGCGACCCCGTCGCGGGCAAGTGCGGTGAGCGCCCCTGCTCGGCGGCCTACCGCGCGGCCTTCATCGAGAAGTACAACCTCGACGACCCCCTGCCCGTCCAGTACGGCAAGTACGTGCTGAACCTCGCCAAGGGCGACCTGGGCACGACCGCGAGCGACACCCCGGTCGCCGACCAGCTCAAGCTGCGCGTGCCGGTCACGGCCAAGCTCGCGCTCATGGCGGTCGCGTTCGAGGCGCTGGTCGGCATCCTCGCCGGCGTGCTGACAGGCATCCGCAAGGGCGGGTTCCTCGACAACCTCGTGCTCGTCTCGACCCTCGTGCTCATCTCGATCCCGATCTTCGTCATCGGCAACGTCGCCCAGCTCTACCTCGGGGTGAAGTTCGGGCTGTTCCCGGTCACGGTGACCTCGAGCAACCCGACGTTCTACGAGCTGCTGCTGCCCGCGCTGGTCCTCGGCTCGCTGTCGGTGGCCTACGTCGCGCGCCTCATGCGGACCAACCTCGTCGAGAACCTGCGCTCGGACTACGTCCGCACCGCGATCTCCAAGGGCCTGACGAAGCGCCGGGCCTACGGCCTCCACGCGCTGCGCAACTCGCTCATCCCCGTCGTCACCTTCATCGGGTTCGACTTCGGGGCCCTCCTCGGCGGCGCCGTCGTCACCGAGGGCATCTTCAACATCCCCGGCGTCGGCGGTTACATCTTCCGCGCGATCCGGGTGCGGGACGGCGCCTCGGTCGTCGGCTCGGTGACCTTCCTCGTGATCGTCTACCTCGTCGTCAACCTGCTCGTCGACCTGTTGTACGGACTGCTCGACCCGAGGATCAGCCATGACTGAGGCCGCCGTCTCCGAAGCCCCCACGTCCACCCCCGAGGGCGGCGACTCCGCTCCCGCCCGATCGCTCGCCTCGGACGCCTGGCGCACGATGCGCAGCAACCCGCTGTTCTGGGTCTCGTCCGTGCTCATCGTGATCTTCACGCTCATGGCCGTCTTCCCCAGCCTCTTCACGAGCACGAACCCGACCGAGGCGATCCTGCGCGACGCCCGCGTGCGGCCCAACGCCGACGCCTGGTTCGGCCGCGACATCCAGGGCTACGACATCTACGCCCGCTGCATCTACGGGGCGCGCGCGTCGATCCTCGTCGGCCTCCTGACGACCGTCTTCACGACGCTCGTCGGCGGCATCGTCGGGGTCTTCGCCGGCTACGTGGGCGGCTGGACCGACACGATCCTCTCGCGGCTCGGTGACGTCTTCTTCGCCATCCCGCTGCTGCTCGGTGCGGTCATCGTCCTCGTCACGCTGCCGGCCACGGACAACTACTTCTACATCGTCCTCAAGGTCGTGCTGGCGCTCGTCGTCCTCGGCTGGCCGAGCATGGCGCGCCTCATGCGCTCCAGCGTCATCCAGGTGAAGCCGAACGACTACGTGCAGGCCGCGCGGGCCCTGGGCGCGAGCCCGTGGCGCGTCGTGCGCTCGCACATCGTCCCCAACGCCCTCGCGCCGATGATCGTCGTCGCGACGATCAACCTCGGGGCGTACATCTCGGCGGAGGCGACGCTGTCCTACCTGGGCATCGGCCTGCAGCCGCCGACCGTCTCCTGGGGCGTCGACATCAGCGCGGCGGTCGTCGGCATGCGCACCACCCCGCACATGCTGTTCTTCCCCAGCCTGTTCCTGTCCCTCACGGTCCTCGCGTTCATCATGCTCGGTGACGTGGTCCGTGACGCCCTCGACCCGAAGAACCGGTGAGCAACACGATGAGCACCGCGACCGACACCACGACCTCGGGGCACACCTACACCCCGAAGGACGGCGTCCTCCTGGAGGTCGACGACCTGTTCGTCGAGTTCCACACCCGCGACGGGGTGGCCACGGCCATCAACGGCGTCTCGTTCGAGCTGCGCCAGGGCGAGTCGCTCGCCATCCTCGGCGAGTCCGGCTCGGGCAAGTCCGTCACCGCGCAGGCGATCATGGGCATCCTCGACATGCCGCCGGCGGTCATCCCGCAGGGGCACATCCGCTACTGCGGCGAGGACCTGCTGACGATGCCGGAGGAGCAGCGGCGCAGGACCCGCGGCCCGGAGATCTCGATGATCTTCCAGGACGCGCTCTCGTCGCTCAACCCCGTCTTCCCCGTGGGCTGGCAGATCGCCGAGATGTTCCGCGTGCACCGCGGGATGAACAAGAGCGACGCGCTCGAGCAGGCCGTCCGCCTCATGGAGCGGGTGCAGATCCCGGCCGCCCGCGACCGGGTCAAGGCCTACCCGCACCAGTTCTCCGGCGGCATGCGCCAGCGCATCATGATCGCGATGGCCATCGCGCTCGACCCGGCGGTGCTCATCGCCGACGAGCCGACGACCGCCCTCGACGTCACCGTCCAGGCGCAGATCATGGCGCTCCTCGAGGAGCTGCAGGAGGAGCGCCAGATGGGGCTCATCCTCATCACCCACGACCTCGGCGTCGTCGCCGACGTCGCGGACCGGATCGCGGTCATGTACTCGGGCCGGCTCGTCGAGAAGGCCGAGGTCCTCGACCTCTACGCCTCCCCGGGGCACCCGTACACGCGCGGCCTGCTCGAGTCGATCCCGCGCCTGGACCAGAAGGGCCAGACCCTCGCGGCGATCGGCGGTCTGCCGCCGAACCTCATGAACATCCCGCCGGGGTGCCCCTTCAACCCGCGCTGCCGGATGGCGCAGGACATCTGCCGCACCGACCGTCCCGCCCTGCGCGAGGTCGCCCCCGGCCGGCTGTCCGCCTGCCACTTCGCCGAGGAGGTCATCGATGCCTGAGGTCGTCCTCAGCGCCAACAACCTGGTCAAGCACTACCCGATCAAGAAGGGTGTGCTGCGCCGCACCGTCGGCCACGTCAAGGCCGTCGACGGGGTCAGCTTCGACCTGCACAAGGGCGAGACGCTCGGCATCGTCGGTGAGTCCGGCTGTGGCAAGTCCACGCTCGGCCGGCTGCTCATGCGCCTCGAGGAGCCGACCGCCGGCACCGTGCAGTTCGAGGGCCAGGACTGGTCCGGGGCCTCGGCCCGCGAGACCCGCCGACTGCGCCGCAACATCCAGATCGTGTTCCAGGACCCGTACACCTCGCTCAACCCGCGGATGACGGTCGGCGACATCATCGGCGAGCCGCTCGAGATCCACCCCGACGTCGTCCCCAAGGGCGGTCGCCGGCAGCGGGTCCAGGAGCTGCTCGACCTCGTCGGCCTCAACCCGGAGCACATCAACCGCTACCCGCACCAGTTCTCCGGCGGTCAGCGCCAGCGCATCGGGATCGCGCGCGGCATCGCGCTCAACCCGAAGGTGCTCATCTGCGACGAGCCGGTCTCCGCGCTCGACGTGTCGGTGCAGGCGCAGGTCGTCAACCTCATGGAGAAGCTGCAGGACGAGCTCGGCCTGGCGTACGTGTTCATCGCGCACGACCTGTCCGTCGTCCGGCACATCTCGGATCGCGTCGGGGTCATGTACCTCGGCCGCATGGCCGAGCTCGGCGAGGAGGACGAGGTGTACTCGCGGCCGACGCACCCGTACACCCAGGCCCTGCTCTCGGCCGTGCCGGTGCCCGACCCGACCCTGCGGGGCAAGCGCGAGCAGATCGTCCTCGTCGGTGACGTGCCCTCGCCGGCCAACCCGCCGTCGGGCTGCCGCTTCCACACCCGGTGCTGGAAGGCGCAGGACGTCTGCAGCCAGGAGGAGCCGCAGCTGGAGATGCGCCAGGACGGCGCCGGAGGGCACCTCTCGGCGTGCCACTTCGCCGAGCCGCGCCTCGTCGTCGAGACGGTCGACGTCAGCGAGCTCGAGCCGGACGCGCGCTTCGTCAGCAGCGACACGGACGACCTCGACGACGTGGGTTCCGGTCTCGGACAGGACGACTCGCTCGCTCCGGACGACCGCTCGACGGTCGAGCGCTCGAGCGTGTCCGACCCGCGGCCGCCGGCCGACACCAGCCGCGCCGTCCAGGACACGGACGACCAGCCGCGCTGACGCGCCCGACGCGTCACCCGTGACGGCCGCCGGTGGGGATCAGTCCTCGCCGGCGGCCGTCCGCGTGCGCAGCAGCCGGCGCAGGGAGTCCAGGCGCGACGGACCGGCGGGGCCTGCGGCCCCGCTCGCCACCCAGGCGTCGAGGGCGCACTCCTCCTCGTCGTGGGTGCACCCGCGCGGGCACTCGGCCGTCCCCGGCTCGAGGTCGGGGAAGTGGTGCACGATGCGCGTCGGGTCGACGTGCGCCAGCCCGAAGGAGCGCACGCCCGGGGTGTCGACGACCCAGCCGTCGTCCTCGGGCAGGGGGAGGGCCACCGCGGAGGTGGAGGTGTGCCGGCCGCGGCCGGTGACGTCGTTGACGACGCCGACGGCGCGGAGGGCGTCGGGGACGAGCGCGTTGACGAGCGTCGACTTGCCGACGCCGGAGTGGCCGACGAGGACGCTGGTGCGCCCGCGCAGCGCCTCGAGCACGGCGCCGAGCCCGTCGATCCCGTCCCCCGTGCGCGAGGTGACGACGTGCGGCACCGACAGCGGGGCGTACTGCTCGAGGAAGGGTGCGGGGTCGGTGAGGTCGGCCTTGGTGAGGACGAGGAGGGGGTCCATCCCCGCGTCGTAGGCGGCGACGAGGCAGCGGTCGATGAGCCGCGGGCGCGGCTCGGGGTTGGTCAGGGCCGAGACGACGACGAGCTGGTCGGCGTTGGCGACGAGGACCCGCTCGACGGGGTCGGTGTCGTCGGCGGTGCGTCGCAGCAGCGTCACGCGCTCCCCGAGCCGCACGATGCGGGCCAGCGAGCCCTCGGCCCCGCTCGTGTCGCCGACGAGGTGCACCTCGTCCCCGACGACGATGCCCTTGCGGCCGAGCTCGCGGGCCCGCATGGCGACGAGGTCGTGGTGCGCGGAGCCGTCGCCGACCCGGACGCGGTAGCGGCCGCGGTCGACCCCGAGGACGCGCCCGACGACCGCGTCCTCGTGCTTGGGACGGTCCTTGGTGCGGGGCCGCGAGCCACGACGGTTGGGACGGATGCGGACGTCGGACTCGTCGTAGTCCCGGCTCGACCTGGCCATCACGCGTCCGCGGGGACCCGCTCGTCGAGCATGCGCTCCCAGAGCGTCGTGAACTCCGGCATCGTCTTGCCGACCGTCCCGACGTCCTCGATGACGATGCCCGGGACGGCGAGGCCGAGGACCGCGGCGGCCATGACCATCCGGTGGTCGGCGTAGGTGCGGAACCGGTTGCCGTGCAACGGCTTCGGGACGATGCGCAGCCCGTCCTCGGTCTCGGTGACCTCGGCGCCGACGCCGGTGAGCTCGGTCCGCAGGGCGGCGAGGCGGTCGGTCTCGTGCCCGCGGATGTGCGCGACCCCGCGGATGACGCTGGGGCCCTCGGCGAGCGCCGCGACGGCCGCCACGACGGGGGTGAGCTCGCTCGAGCCGTGCAGGTCGACGTCGACACCGAGGATGCCCCCGGTGCCCGTGACGGTGAGGCCGGAGCGGTCGAGGACGACCTCGGCGCCCATCATGTCGAGGACCTCGCGGACGAAGTCGCCGCCCTGGGTCGTGTACTGCGGCCAGCCGGGGACGGTCACCGTGCCGCCGGTCACGAGGGCGGCCGCGAGGAACTGCGCGGCGTTGGAGAGGTCCGGCTCGACCTGGACGTCGAGGGCGTTGACCTCGCTCGGCTCGACCCGCCAGGTGTCCGCGTCCCCGTCGTCGACGACGACCCCCGCGTCGCGCAGCGTCTCGACGGTCATCTCGACGTGGGGGAGGCTCGGCAGGGTGCCGCCGGCGTGGTGCACCGTGACCCCCCGGTCGTAGCGCGGCGCCGAGAGCAGCAGACCGGAGAGGAACTGCGACGAGGCCGACGCGTCGATGGTCACCTCACCGCCCCGGATCGCGCCGGTGCCGTGGACGGTGCAGGGCAGCACGCCCCGGCCGCCGTCGTCGACCTCGACACCGAGGGCGCGCAGTCCCTCGAGGACGGGCGCCATCGGGCGGTGGCGGGCTCCCTCGTCGCCGTCGAACCGGGTGGAGCCGACGGCGAGGCCGGCGAGCGGCGGGACGAACCGCATGACGTTGCCGGACAGGCCGCAGTCGACGGTGCCACCGCCGGTCAGGGCCGCGGGCGTGACGAGCCAGTCTCCGTCGTCGACGTCGTCGACACCCACGCCGAGCGTCCGCAGCGCCCCGGCCATGAGGAGGGTGTCCCGCGAGCGCAGCGGCGCCCGCAGGCGGGAGACGTCCGAGGCGAGCGCGGCGAGGACGAGGTAGCGGTTGGTGAGGGACTTGCTGCCGGGCAGGACGACGCGGGCGTCGACCGGGGACCCGGCGGTCGGAGCGGGCCAGTCAGGAGAAGGCATGCTGCGCCTGGGCCGCCTTCAGCTTCGCCTCGGTGGTGGCGGTCCGTGCGGCGTGCCGCACCTCGCGCCGGGTGGTGCGTCCGGCGCGGTGCACGCTCTCGTTCGCCAGGTGCGCGCGGTAGGCCAGCCCGGGTCGGCCCTCGGTGTCGACCGCGGCGAGGAGCAGCCCGCCGAGCAGGCCGAGGTTCTTCAGGAGGTGCACGCGCTGCTGGGCACGGGTCGCGGGGTCCTCCTCGTTCCAGTACTGGTGCGCGGCGACGGTGGTCGGGACGAGCGACGCGGCGAGGACGGCCGCCGAGAGGCGGGGCAGCCTGCCGAGGGCGAGCATCGTGCCGGCGCCGACCATGACGATGCCGTTGGCCCGCACGAGGAGCTCGGTGTCGTCGGGGAGCCCGAGGCGGGGGGCGATCTTCTCGACGACCGGTCGCGCCGTCGAGGACTTCGCCGACGGGTGCTTGAGCTGGTCGGTGCCCCCCACGACGAACATCGACGCGAGCAGGGGTCGGGCGATGCGTCGCACCAAGGACATCCGGGACCTCCGGGTCGGGGTCGCTGCTGGTCAGGACCTCCCGGCCTACCGTAGTTGCTCGGGCTGCCGCTGCGTAGCCTGAGCACCATGTGTGGGCGCTACGCGGCGACGGCGAACCCCGACGAGCTCGTGCTCGAGTTCGAGGTCGACGAGGACCGGACCGGCGAGCCGGGACGCAGCGTCCTCGTCAACCCGCAGGAGCCCCCGCCGGGGACGCCGGACCACAACATGGCGCCGACCAAGCAGGCCCCGGTCGTCCTCAGCCGGCCCCCGCGGGAGGACCGCGAGGCCGCGGCCCGGCGCCAGCTGCGCCTCCTCACGTGGGGGCTGGTGCCCAGCTGGTCCAAGGACGCCAAGGGCGGGGTCCGGATGATCAACGCCCGCGTCGAGTCCGTCGCCGAGAAGCCCGCCTTCGCCCGCGCGCTCGCCGCCCGGCGCTGCCTCGTCCCGGCGCGCGGGTGGTACGAGTGGCAGGCGTCGCCGACGGCGCTCGACGCGAAGGGGAAGCCGCGCAAGCAGCCGTTCTTCACCTCGCGCGCCGACGGCGCGAGCGTCGCGATGGCCGGCCTCTACGAGTTCTGGCGCGACCCCGCGGTCACCGACCCCGACGACCCGCTGGCCTGGCTCACGACCTTCACCGTCCTCACCGGGCCGGCGGAGCCCGGGCTGGACCGCATCCACGACCGCCAGCCGGTCGTCCTCGAGGCGGGGGAGTGGGCCCGCTGGCTCGACCCGGGCACCGGCGCCGCCGACGTGGCGGACCTGCTCGGGCCCCGGGCGCCGGGACGGTTCACCGCGTACCCGGTCTCGCGCGCCGTGAGCAGCAGCCGTGCGAACGGGCCGGGCCTGCTCGAGCCCGCTCCCGTCGCGGACCTCGTCGGCGTCGTCGACCCGACGACCGGCGAGGTCGTGGGCGGTCCGGCGGAGTGAGCGAGCGGCTGCACGAGACGGCGGCGGGGACGGCCCGCAGCACGGCGAGCGAGCCGGGCGGCGACGTCGTCGGCACCCTCGTCCTCGGTCACGGGGCCGGTGGGCTGCGCTGGACCGACGACGTCACCGCCGTGCGCGACGCCGCGCTCGGGGCCGGGTGGCGGGTGGTCCTCGTCGACCAGCCGTGGCGGGTGTCCGGCAAGCGGCTGGGACCGGGACCCGCGGTGCTCGACCCCGCGTGGGTCACCGTGCTCGGGGCCCTCGACCCCGGGCCGCTCCTCGTCGTCGGGGGTCGCAGCGCCGGGGCGCGCGTCGCCTGCCGCACGGCGTCCGAGGTGGGGGCGCGGGCGGTGCTGGCCCTCTCCTTCCCGTTGCACCCACCGGGACGCCCGGAGCGCTCCCGGGCCGACGAGCT
Source organism: Phycicoccus mangrovi (assembly GCF_018729305.1). Lineage (NCBI taxonomy): Bacteria > Bacillati > Actinomycetota > Actinomycetes > Micrococcales > Intrasporangiaceae > Phycicoccus > Phycicoccus mangrovi. The sequence continues at coordinate 8,545 of NZ_JAHHWP010000003.1, forward strand.
CGTGCGGCCCGCCGCGGACGGCCTGGGGGTCCACGTCGTCCAGGGCCGCACCGACCCCTTCGGTACCCCGGCGGAGGTGCGCGCGGTCCTGCCCCCGGGCGGAACCCTCGCCGAGGTCGACGGGCCGCACTCGCTCGAGCGCTCCGCCCCGTCCGTCGCGGCCGCCGCCCTCGCCGTCCTGGCGTCGCTGAGGTCCTGACCGGGCCGGGGGTGCGGAATGACTCCGCGCCCCCCGGCGTTCTCGCCACCGTCAGCACCGTCCCCGACCGGAGGCCCCACTCGTGTTCGTCCTCGACACCTCGACCCGTCCCCGGGCCCGGATAGGCTGGGAGGCGATGAGCACCCCCCAGACACCGCTCGAGGAGACCTCGCAGGAGGTCGACCTCGCGACCGAGACCCCGCAGGAGCGGCAGGCCCGCTTCGAACGCGAGGCCATGCCCCTCATGGACCAGCTGTACGCCGCGGCCATGCGCACGACCCGCAACCCGGCCGACGCCGAGGACCTCCTCCAGGAGACCTACGCCAAGGCCTACGCCGCGTTCCACCAGTACCGTCCGGGCACCAACCTCAAGGCCTGGATGTACCGCATCCTCACCAACACCTACATCAACACCTACCGCAAGAAGCAGCGCGAGCCCCAGCAGTCCGACGCCGCCGAGGTCGAGGACTACCAGCTGGCGCGGGCGGAGTCGCACACCTCCGCCGGCCTGAAGTCCGCCGAGGCCGCGGCCCTGGAGCACCTGCCCGACACCCAGGTGACCCGGGCGCTCCAGGAGCTCCCGGAGGACTTCCGGCTCGCGGTCTACCTCGCCGACGTCGAGGGCTTCGCGTACAAGGAGATCGCCGAGATCATGGGGACCCCGATCGGCACCGTCATGTCCCGCCTGCACCGCGGGCGTCGTCAGCTGCGCGCGCTGCTCACCGGCTACGCCCGGGACCGCGGCCTCGTCGGGGCGGAGGTGGAGTGATGGGGCACCAGCACGCCGACCACCAGGGCCACGCCGACTGCTCGGAGGTCCTGCACCACATCTACGAGTACCTCGACGGCGAGATGAGCCCGGAGGACGTCAAGCGGGTGGCGACCCACCTCGCCGAGTGCCGTCCGTGCCTCGCGGAGCACGACCTCGACGCCGCGGTCAAGGCCGTCGTCAAGCGGTCCTGCGCCGAGACCGAGACGCCCGCCGCGGTGCGGATGCAGGTGCTGCAGAGGCTCACCGTCGTCCGCGTCGAGCACGAGGACTGACCCACCGCGGACGCCGAAGGGCCCGGAGTGCGATGCACTCCGGGCCCTTCGTCATCGGTCCGGCTCAGGCGTTGGGCTTGCGGCCGTGGTTGGCCTTGTTGCCCTTGCGCGAGCGGCGCTTGCGGGCGCGCTTGCTCATGGTGACTCCTCGTCCGTGGGGTGCCCAGCGCGACGACACGCGCGGGCGGATGTGTCCGTTGCGATTGTCGCACACCACCGCCCGTGAAAGAATTCCGCTGTCTCGGCCGCCCCGGAGAGCCAGGGTCGGGACATCCACCCTCTGGAAGGACACATCATGCGCACGTTCCGTTCTCTCGCCGCTGCCGCGCTGCTCGCTGCTCTCGCCACGATCACCGTCTCCGGCGCCGCCTCCGCCGCCCCTGTCGAGACGGCTCCGATCACGCACGCCAGCGGCTGGGGCTGGGGCTGATCGACCCCGCATCGGAGCGATCCCGGTGATCGGTCAGGGATCCGGGATCTCTCGGTCGGCCGCGACGATGGCGTACGTAGTCATCGTCGCGGCCTTCGCCGTCCTCGTGGGGGCGTTCGTCGTGCGTGGGTACGGGTTCCCCGACGTGCCGGCGCTCGGCGTGTTCCTGCTCCTCGCGCTGCTGCACATCGTCCTCCCGGACGCCGTCGTCGAGACGCAGACGCGCGTGTCGCTGGCGAGCGTCGTCCAGCTGGCCGGCCTGCCGATCGTCGGTCCGGCCGGCGCGTCCGTGGTCGGCGCCGTGCTCGGGGTGTCGCTCGGGCGGGGACTGCCCTGGAACAAGCGGCTGTTCAACGCCGCGCAGTTCTCCCTGGCCGCCAGCCTCGGCGGTCTCGTCTACCTGTGGGCAGGCGGGACCCTGCTGCCCGAGCTGCTCGCAGGCCCCACGGAGCTCGTCGAGGGGCTCGCGCTCCCGCTGTTCGTGGCCGACGTCGCCCAGGCCGTCGTCAACCTCGTGGCGCTCGCCGCGGTCGTCCGCATCTCGACCGGCATCCCGATGCGTCACCAGATGTTGCTCGTGCTGCGTGGGACCGGCCTCGCGTACGTCGGCTACGGCGTCATCGCGCTCACGATGGTGGTCCTCTGGCGGCCGGCGGACCTCGGGCCCACGGCCGCCGTCATCGTCCTCGCCCCGCTGGTCGTCGCCCAGTGGGCCTACCGGCAGCACGCGGAGGAGCTCCGCGGGCAGCAACGCGCCCTCGAGGTGCTCGTCGCGGCGGTCGAGGCCAAGGCGCCCCGTCTCGCCGGCCACAGCGCGAGGGTCGCGGAGCTGAGCGGCCGGATGGCCGAGCAGCTGGGGCTCAGCCCGCAGCAGGTGGCCGACACGCGGGTCGCCGGCATGCTGCACGACGTCGGCCAGACGAGCCTGCCCACACCCCTGGTCCGCGCCCTCGACCTCACCGACCCGGCCGCCTCCCGTGACTACCCGGCCAGGAGCGCGGCCATCCTCGGGGACCTCGACTTCCTCCGCGGCGCCATCGACCCGATCCTCCGGCACCAGGAGGGGATGTCCGTCGGCTCCGGGACGTCGCTGCCGGCCCGCATCGTCGGGCTGGCGGACGCCTACGACCTGCTGACCCAGGTCGGGGACGCCCTCGGGAGGGTGCACGCCCCCACCCGAGCCGAGGCGTTGCTGGCGGAGCGGGCCGGGAACGACCCCGCCATCGCCCGGGCCCTGCACGTCGCCCTCACCCGCCCCTCGGAGCCGGGCCCGCGCCGGTGACACCACTGTTCCGCCGGCCCGGCCGGATGCTGACGACCCTCGTCCTGGTGACGGGGGCGCTCGTCGTGCTCTCCGGCATCCTCGGCTCGGGCTGGGCCCTCCCCACCCTGCTGTCCACCCATCGCGACACCTTCCTCGTCTTCGTGGCTCTCGTGGCCGCGGGGGAGCTCGCCCGCACCCGGATGCCGAGCGGCCGCGAGTCGGCGCCGTTGTCGGCGGCCACCGCGATGGCCGTGGTCTTCGTCGGGCCGATCGCCGGGGAGCCGCCGCTCGACATCCCCAGCGGCCTCGTGGTGCTCGTCGTCACGACCGGTCTCGGTCTCGCGGTGGTCGTCCGCCGGGTGCGGCACCATCCGGCGGGTGTCAGCGCGCTCGCGGCCCGCGTCGTCGGGGTCTGGGCCGCGGCCGTCCTCGCGCGGGACTGGGGGCAGCCGACCCTGTGGGCGATGCAGTCCGAGGCGTCCGTCCCGCGCGCGTCCGTGGCCGTGGGCATGGCGCTCGTGGCGGCGGCCGGGCTCGTGCTCGAGTCCGTGCTCGTCGCCGGCATCCGGTCCGAGCGACAGCGGACCCCGTGGTCGGCGGCCGTGCGCGACGAGCTCGGCGAGGTCGCCCCGCTGACGGCCGCGGTCGTCGTCACCGGCCCCATGGTCGCCCTCATGGCTCCCGAGCTCGGTCTCCTCGCCCTGCCGGTCGCCCTCGTCCCGCTCGCGATGGCCTACGCGGCCGTGCAGCAGTACGCACGCAACCGGGCCACGAACCGGCAGCTCATCGCGACGTTGTCGCACCTCACCGAGCACGGTGGCTACACCCCGGTCCACCACGCCGAGCGCGTGGCGCAGGTGTCCGTGCGGATCGGGCGGGTCCTCGGCCTGTCGGAGCGGACGCTGCGCGACCTGGAGTACGCGGCCCTGCTGCACGACCTCGGCCAGATCTCGCTGCTCGACCCGATCCCGGACGGCGCCACCGTGCTCGCGGCGCCCGCCGACCAGCGCTCGATCGCCCTCGAGGGAGGTCGCATCATCCGCCGCGCCGAGATCTTCGAGGACGTCGCCGACTACGTGGAGGGCCAGACCATCCCCTACCGGATGGTCCGCGAGCTGGGGGAGGACGTCCCGATGGCGAGCCGGATCATCAAGTGCGCCAACGCCTACGACGACCTGACCGGAGGGTCCTCGGACCCGGCGCTCGTCGACGCGGCGATGGAACGGATCCACCTCGGCCTCGGCTACGAGTACGACCCGGACGTCGTGGACGCCCTGACCCGCATCGTCGAGGACGGGGCCGTGGGCCGGGTCGGCGAGCGTCGGGCGGGCGCCCGGTAGAGTCGAGCGACCCCCGCCGCCGGACCGGCAGCCTCGACCCGAAGGACCCCGTGGACCGTCTCACCCCTGTCGTCTTCAACGACGCGTGGGGCTCCCACGTGGCCATCGCGAGCCTCCAGGGCCGCTCGATCCCCACGGCCCTGCCCGAGTCCGAGCTGTGGATGGGCGCCCACGAGAGCGGGCCCGCCGGCACCGACCGCCCGGGCGGCCCGGACCTCGCGGCCGTCGTCGCCGCCGACCCGGTCTTCGAGCTCGGCGCCGCGTGCGTCGAGCGCCACGGCGAGCGGCTCCCGTTCCTCCTCAAGGTCCTCGCTCCCGGACGGGCCATCTCGATCCAGGTCCACCCGAGCGCCGAGCAGGCCGGCGAGCTGCGGGCGCTGACCGGCGACAGCGTCTACGTCGACGACTCGGCCAAGCCGGAGCTCCTCCTCGCCGTCGCCCCCTTCGAGGTGTTCGTCGGGATGCGCGCGCCCGAGGAGGTCTCCGAGATCGCCCGGCGGCTCGCCGTCCCCGCCTTCTCCCGGGCCGTGGAGGCGGCGGGGGGCGCGGACGACCCGTGCCACGCGGTGCTGGCGAACGTCCTCGCCACCCCGCCGGTCGAGGTGCCATCGCTGACGCGTGAGGTCGTCGCGGCGTGCCTGCGGATGTCCGAGGGCGAGGACGAGATCGCCGGCGCGGCCGCCGCCGTCGTCGCCCGCGCGGAGGAGCACCCCGACGACATCGGGCTCGTCGTCCTGCTCCTCATGCACCACCGCGTCCTGCGGCCGGGGGAGTACATCGACGTCGCCGCCGGGGTGCTGCACTCGTACGTCCACGGGCTCGGCATCGAGGTCCTCGCCAACTCGGACAACGTGGTGCGGGCGGGGCTGACCTCGAAGGAGGTCAACGTCCCGGAGCTGCTGCGGATCGTCGACCCGGCGGCCGACGGCGTCGCGGGTCGCGGGGTGCGGCTGGCCGACGGCGTCGAGGTGTACCCCGGGGCGTCCGACCGCTTCCTCCTGCACCGCGTGCAGCCCGGGCGACGACTGCCGGGGGAGGCGGGACCGCGGCTCGTCTTCTGCCTGCGCGGGCGGGTGACCCTGCGCTCGGCGAGCGGTGAGGTGGCGCTGGCGGACACCGGCTCCGCCTTCCTGCCCGACCACGAGGGTCCGGTCGACCTCGAGGGCTCCGGCGAGGTCTACGTCGTCACCGTCCCCGGCCTCTGAGCCGGGCACCCTCGGACACGACGACGGCGGGCGCCCCCGAGGGGACGCCCGCCGTCGGACTCGAGCCGGTGGCTCAGGCCTTCTTGGTCTCGGCGAAGATCGTCGCGATCTCGTCGATCTTGGCGAGCAGCTCGTCGGCCTTCGCCGCGTCGAGCTCGCCCTTGGTGCCCGAGGCGCCCGCGAGCTTCGTGGCCTCGTTGAAGAGGGTGTGCAGCTGCGGGTACTTCTCGAAGTGCGGGGGCTTGAAGTAGTCGGTCCACAGCACCCAGAGGTGGTGCTTGACGAGCTCCGAGCGCTGCTCCTTGATGAGGATGGCGCGGGTGCGGAAGTCGGGGTCGTCGTTGTCGGCGACCTTGGCGATGATCGCCTTGATCGACTCCGCCTCGATGCGGGCCTGGGCGGGGTCGTAGACACCGCACGGCAGGTCGCAGTGGGCCGAGACCTCGGTGACGCGGAACAGGGACAGCATGTGGGTCACTCCTACTCAGATGGGGGGACGCGCGGTCGTCCTCAACCTACCCCAGCGGACGCCACACCAACCCGGCGACCACCGCGAGGACGTCGGCCTCGGCGAGGGAGCCGACGTCGAAGGACGTGACCCCCTCGGCCGGGTTGTCCGAGTCCACCCACCAGCGCTCGGGCGCGTCCGGGTCGCGCCCGGTCAGCCGCTTGACGGCGAGGGGTCGCGGGCGGCCCGCGGCGTCCGGTGGCAGGCGCACCACGTGGGCCCTTCCGGCGCGCGGGCGCAGCCCGCGGAGCACGAGCAGCACGTCGCCGTCGCGGTAGGTCGGGAGCATCGAGCGCCCGCGGACGCGGACGAGCGCCGGCCTCACGGCTCCTTCGGGGCGTCGTCGAGCGCCGCGACCCCGGCGCTCACCGCCTCGGTGACGGCCTGCGCGTGGGCCTGCTCCTCCTGGCGCATCCGGGAGAGGAAGGCGCGGGTGCGCCCGTGCTGCGGGTTCCCGATGACCTGGCTCGGGGGCCCCTCCTCGACGACGACGCCGCCGTCCATGAAGACGACCCGGTCCGCGACCTCGCGGGCGAAGCCCATCTCGTGGGTGACGACGATCATCGTCATCCCCTTCTGCGCGAGGTCGCGCATCACCTTGAGGACCTCGCCGACGAGCTCGGGGTCGAGGGCCGAGGTCGGCTCGTCGAAGAGCATGAGCTTGGGCTCCATCGCGAGGGCCCGGGCGATGGCCACGCGCTGCTGCTGCCCACCCGAGAGCTGGCTCGGGTAGGCGGCAGGCTTGTCCTGCAGGCCGACCTGCTCGAGCAGCTCGTGCGCCCGCGCCTCGGCGGTGCGTCGGTCCACGCCCTTGACCTGCACCGGCGCCTCGACGACGTTCTCGAGGACGGTCTTGTGCGGGAAGAGGTTGAAGCGCTGGAAGCACATCCCGATGTCGCGGCGCTGGGCCGCGATCCGCTTGTCGGTGAGGCGGTGGAGGGTCCCCCCGCGGTCGGCGTAGCCCATGAGGTCGCCGTCGACCCAGATCCGCCCGCCGTCGATGGTCTCGAGCTGGTTGATGCAGCGCAGGAAGGTCGTCTTGCCGGAGCCGGACGGACCGAGGAGGACGACGACCTCGCCGGTGCGCACGTCGAGGTCGATGCCCTTGAGCACCTCGTTGCCGTGGAAGGACTTGGTGACGTTGACGGCGTGGACGAGCGGGGCGTCCGACGTGGCGGGCATCAGTGGTCGGCTCCGATCTCGGTGAGCTTCTGCTTCGTGGCCTTCGGCGTCGGGCCGTAGCCGCGGCCGAAGTACCGCTCCAGCCAGGACTGCCCGACCATGAGGATGGTGCAGACGATGAGGTACCAGAGGGTCGCCGCCATGAGGCCGGGCATGATCTTGAAGGCGCGGGAGCCGAAGAACGTCGCCTGGTAGTAGAGCTCGATGGTGATGTTGGCCGCGATGAACAGCGAGGTGTCCTTGACCATCGCGATCGTCTCGTTGCCGGTCGGCGGCACGATGACGCGCATCGCCTGGGGGAGGACGATGCGGCGCATCGTCTGGCCGGGCGCCATCCCGAGGGCCTGCGCGGCCTCGGCCTGGCCGCGGTCGACCGAGAGGATGCCGGCGCGGGCGATCTCGGCCATGTAGGCGGCCTCCGAGAGGCCGAGCGCGATGCCGCCGATGAGGACGGTGCTCGACCACGCGCTGTAGTCGATCGTCGCGAAGTGGATGCTGGAGAACGGGATCCCGACGTCGAACTTGTTGAGGTAGAGGTACCCGAAGCCGACGGCGAAGAGCGAGAGCAGGACGTAGCGGGGGATGGCGCGGAAGAACCACGTGTAGACGAAGGACACGCCGCGCAGGACGGGGTTCTCGGACATCCGCATGATGGCCAGCACGACGCCGAGGATCACGCCGATCGCCATCGCGATGACCGTGCCGAGGATGGTCCCCATCCACAGGCCGTTGATCACCGACTTCTGCTGCATGATCTGGAACGTGTAGGCCCAGTCCCAGCGCTCGTTGGTGACGAACGAGTTGACGAGCATCGCGACGAGGACCCCGATGACGGCGACCGCGACCCAGCGTCCGGGGTGCCGGACCGGCCGGGCGTCGATCGCGCCCGGCCGGTCGGCGGTGGTGTCGGTCATGGTCAGCCGACGGAGGGGTTGACCGCGAAGTCGCTGATCGCGCCGCCCTCGGTCTTCCACTTGGCGAGGATCTCCTGGTAGGTGCCGTCGGCCTCGAGCTGCTTGAGCGCCTCGACGATGGCGGCGCCGAACTCGGTCTGGTCCTTCGGCAGGACGTAGCCGTAGGGGGCGGAGTCGTACTGCTCACCGAGGAGCTCGAGGGTGCCGCCGGTCGAGTCGACCGCCGCGATGGCCGGGGGCAGGTCGACGAGCATGGCGTCGGCCTTGCCGGACTGCACCATCGCGGTGACCTTGGCCTGGTCGCCGTCGACGAGGGCGTTGATGGCGGGCTTGCCGGCGTCGGTGCACGCCTTGTCGCGGGCGGGGAGGTCGGTGTCGGCCTGCACGGTGCCCTTCTGGACGGCGATGTTGAGGCCGCACGCGTTCGCGGGGTCGACCTTCTTCGGGTTCCCCTTCTGCGTGACCCACTGCGTGCCGGCCTTGAAGTAGCTGACCATCGTCGCCTGCTGCTCGCGCTCGGCGTTGACGGTGAAGCTCGAGACGCCGATGTCGTACTTGCCGCTCTGGACCCCGAGGATGATCGAGTCGAACGCCGAGGGCTGCCACTCGGTCTTGACGCCGAACTTCGCCATCACGGCGTCGAAGAGGTCGACGTCCATGCCGATGACCGTCTGGCCGTCGGAGTCCAGGTACTCGTTCGGCTGGTACGTGGCGTCGGTGCCGATGACGACCGTGCCGGCGCTCTTGATCTTCTCCGGGAGCTTGGCGGCCAGGGCCGGGTCCACGCTCGGCGCGGGGGCCGAGGAGCCGGCCGGGGCCGAGGTGGTGCTGCCGCCCGTCGAGAGCGAGTCGGAGCCACAGGCCGAGAGGGCGAGGGCGGTCGTGGCGAGAGCGGCGACGGCGATCGCACGGGTGCGGAGCATGCTGGTCCTTTCACGGGTGCCGGACCCCGGGTGGGCGCCCGACCGAGAGGGTGTGCAGGTGATCCTGCCACCGGAGCGTGCGACGTGCGTCACGCCCGGGTAACTATCCGGGCGTGTCCGCGGGGCCGCACCGCGACGTGCGTCACACGCCGAACCCTCGGCCGTCGGGGACCCCTGTGCCATGATGAGGGCCTTCCGGTGGACACCCCCGCCGCGCGACACCCGCAGACGCACCCATCCCTGCGGGCCGCAGCACCCCCCCGCACGCTGTCCGCTCGCGTGCCTCCCCTCCGTCTCCGAGGAGCCATCGTGTCCGCGTCCCCCGTCCTGCCGTCCTTCGACCCGGAGAGCCCGGTCTTCCGTGCTCACGAGGGCGGGAAGCTGGGGGTACACGCCACGCAGCCGCTCCGCGGGCGGGAGGACCTCTCGCTCCTCTACACCCCGGGCGTGGCCGAGGTCTCCCTCGCCATCGCCGCCGACCCGACGCTCTCGACGCGCTACACCGCCCGCGGCAACACGGTGGCCGTCATCAGCGACGGCACCGCCGTCCTCGGTCTCGGTGACATCGGCCCCCTCGGCGCGATGCCCGTGATGGAGGGAAAGGCGGTGCTGTTCAAGCACTTCGCCGGCATCGACGCCGTGCCCGTGGTCATGGAGACCGGGACCGTCGACGAGCTCGTCGAGGCGATCGCGCGCATCGCGCCGAGCTACGGCGGCATCAACCTCGAGGACATCTCGGCGCCGCGGTGCTTCGAGATCGAGGAGCAGCTCAAGGAGCGCCTCGACATCCCCGTGTTCCACGACGACCAGCACGGGACGGCGATCGTCGTGCTCGCCGGCCTGTACAACGCGGTGCGGGTGCTCGACCGCCGGCTCGAGGACCTGCGCGTCGTCGTGGCCGGGGCCGGCGCCGCCGGCGTGGCCGTCACGCGGCTCCTCCAGCGCGCCGGCGTCCGGGACGTCGTCGTGTGCGACTCGCGCGGGATCATCCACGCCGGGCGCCCGGACCTCTCCGAGCACAAGCAGCGGCTCGCGCTCTCGACCAACCCGCGCGGCCTCACCGGCTCGCTGGGAACGGCGCTCGAGGGAGCCGACTGCTACGTCGGCGTGTCCGGCGGCACCGTCCCCGAGGAGCAGGTGGCGGCGATGGCCGCGGACGCGATCGTCTTCGCGCTGGCCAACCCGACCCCCGAGGTGCACCCCGACGTCGCGCACCGGCACGCCGCGGTCGTGGCCACCGGGCGCTCGGACTTCCCGAACCAGATCAACAACGTCCTCGCCTTCCCCGGGATCTTCCGGGGCGCGCTCGACGCCGGGGCCACCCGGATCACCGAGGCGATGAAGCTCGCCGCGGCCCGGGCCATCGCCGACATGGTGCCCGAGCCGACGGCCGAGCAGATCGTGCCGTCGGTGTTCGAGCCCGGGGTGGCCGAGGCGGTCGCGGAGGCCGTGCGCCGGCTCGCGCCGACCCGGTCCGCCCGGGAGCGCGCGCGGGGCTGAGGCCGGCGCCGCGCCGGCGTCAGCGGTCGTCGCGGCCGCGGGCCAGGCAGCGGTGGAGGTAGTCGCCGTACCCGGACTTCACGAGGCGGTCGCCGAGCGCGGCGAGCTGGTCGTCGGTGATCCAGCCCGCCCGCCAGGCGATCTCCTCGACGCAGCCGATCTTGTAGCCCTGGCGCTCCTCGATGACGTGGACGTACTGGCTCGCGTCCATGAGGCCCTCGAAGGTGCCCGTGTCGAGCCAGGCGGTCCCGCGCGCGAGCGGGGTGACGGTCAGCCGCCCCTCGTCGAGGTAGGCACCGATGACGCCGGTGATCTCGAGCTCCCCGCGCGCGCTGGGCCGTAGCCGGCGGGCGATCTCGACGACGCCCGCGTCGAAGAAGTAGAGGCCGGGGATGACGTAGGAGCTCTTCGGGTGCTCGGGCTTCTCCTCGATGGACAGGACGGTCCCGTCCTCGGCGAACTCGACGACGCCGTAGGCCTCGGGGTTGCTCACGTGGTACGCGAAGATGTGGCCGCCGTCGACCCGGCTCAGCGACCGCAGCTCGGTCCCCAGCCCACCGCCGTGGAAGATGTTGTCCCCCAGCACGAGCGCCACCGAGTCCTCGCCGATGAAGTCCGCGCCGATGACGAAGGCCTGGGCGAGGCCGTCGGGCGTCGGCTGAGTCGCGTACGAGAGCTCGACGCCCCACTGCGACCCGTCGCCGAGCAGCCGCCGGAACTGGTCGGCCTCCTCCGGGGTCGTGATGACGAGCACCTCGCGGATCCCCGCCGACATGAGGGTCGAGAGCGGGTAGTAGACCATCGGCTTGTCGTAGACCGGCATGAGCTGCTTCGAGACGCCGAGGGTCACGGGATGCAGACGGCTACCGGTCCCACCGGCGAGGACGATGCCCTTCATGCGGCGAGCCTAGCCACGACCGGCCGCGCTCCCTCCGGGCAGTACCGTGTCGCCATGCGAGTGCTCGTCACCGGGGGAGCCGGGTTCATCGGCAGCAACTTCGTGCACCGCACGCTCGCGACGCGGCCGGGTACCGAGGTGACGGTGCTCGACGCCCTCACCTACGCCGGGTCGGAGGCCAGCCTCGCCGAGGTCCGCGATCGGGTGCGCCTCGTCGTCGGGGACGTCGCCGACGCCGCGGTCGTCGAGCCGCTCGTGGCCGAGGCCGACCTCGTCGTCCACTTCGCCGCGGAGTCGCACAACGACAACTCCCTCGCCGACCCGACGCCGTTCGTGCGCACCAACCTCGTCGGCACCTTCACCCTCCTCGAGGCCGCCCGGCGCCACGACGTCCGCTACCACCACGTCTCGACCGACGAGGTCTACGGCGACCTCGCGCTCGACGACCCCGCGCGATTCACCGAGGCGACGCCCTACGCGCCGAGCTCGCCCTACTCCGCGACCAAGGCCGGGTCGGACCATCTCGTCCGCGCGTGGGTGCGCTCGTTCGGCCTGCGCGCGACCATCTCGAACTGCTCCAACAACTACGGCCCGCGCCAGCACGTCGAGAAGTTCATCCCGCGGCAGGTCACGACCGTCATCGACGGCGGCCGGCCGAGGCTCTACGGGGACGGGCTCAACGTCCGCGACTGGATCCACGTCGACGACCACAACGACGCGGTCTGGCTCGTCGCCGAGCGCGGTCGCCTCGGGGAGACCTACCTCATCGGGGCCGACGGCGAGGTGTGCAACCGCGACGTCGTCCGTGCCGTCCTCGAGCTGATGGGCCGCGACCCCGACGACTACGACCACGTGACCGACCGGCCCGGGCACGACCGTCGCTACGCCATCGACGCGTCCCGGCTGCGGGAGGAGCTCGGGTGGCGGCCCCGGTACGGCAGCTTCCGTGACGGGCTCGCGGCGACCATCGCCTGGTACCGGGAGAACGAGGCGTGGTGGCGCCCGGCCAAGGAGGCGACCGAGGCGCGCTACGCCGCCGCCGGGGAGCGGATCGGCCCTCCGGCGGGGCGTGCTGGGTAGGGTCGGGGCATGCTCGCCGCCTTCGCGAAGTCCCAGTCCGCCGACGACCCGCTGAGCGGCCTCGAGGTCGGGGAGCGCCCCGACCCGCAGGCGCCCGAGGGCTGGACGACCGTCCGGCTGCGCACCGCCGCGCTCAACCACCACGACGTGTGGTCGCTGCGCGGCGTCGGGCTGCCGGCCGACCGGCTCCCGATGGTGCTCGGCTGCGACGGCGCCGGGGTGAGCGAGGACGGCGACGAGGTGCTCGTCCACGCCGTCGTCGCCTCGCCCGGGTGGACCGCCGACGAGACGCTCGACCCCCGCCGCAGCCTGCTGTCCGAGGTGCACGACGGCACGCTCGCCGAGGTCGTCGCGGTGCCGAGGCACAACCTCGTGCCGAAGCCGGCGGGGCTCTCGTGGGAGCACGCCGCCTGCCTGCCGACCGCGTGGCTGACCGCCTACCGGATGCTCTTCACCAACGCCGACGTGCAGCCCGGATCCACCGTGCTCGTCCAGGGCGCCGCCGGGGGAGTCGCGACCGCCCTCGTGCAGCTCGGGTCCGCGGCCGGCCTGCGCATGTGGGTCACCTCGCGCGACGCGGCCAAGGGCGAGCAGGCCGTCGCGCTCGGCGCCGACCGCGCCTTCGAGAACGGCGCGCGGCTGCCCGAGCGCGTCGACGCGGTGATGGAGACCGTCGGCGCCGCCACGTGGTCGCACAGCATCAACAGCCTGCGCCCGGGCGGCAGCGTCGTGATCTCCGGCGCCACGTCGGGGGACGCCCCGTCCAAGGCCGAGCTGACGAAGATCTTCTTCAAGCAGCTGCGGGTCGTCGGCTCGACGATGGGCACGCGGGACGAGCTCGAGCGCCTCGCCCGGTTCGTCGTCGACGCGGGCATCGAGCCGCTCGTGGACTCCGTCATGCCCCTGGCCGACGCCCGCGACGGCTTCGCCCGGATGGTCGAGGGCCGGGTCGCCGGCAAGGTCGTCTTCACCGTCTGACCTCCGGGAGGGGCGCGACGAACAACCGCGTCGTCACCGTGACGGCGCGGACGTTCGTCGTGGACGGGGATGCATCCGCGTCCCGGACCAGCGTCCCCGTCACGACCGTGACGCCGGGTATCGACCTGCCGCTCAGCCGATCTGGAGCCAGTCGTTCCAGCCGTTGTGCAGGACCAGCCAGGCGATGAGCCCGTAGCCGGCCTGCCCGGGGTGGTGCGGCACGCCGGACGCGGCGAGGTCGGTGCGCCACTGGTCGTGCCCGAGCAGCGGGGCGTAGCAGTCGACGAAGGGGACGCCCCGCCGGCCGCAGACGTCGGCCTGCGCGTCGACGAGGACCTCGAGCCGGGAGTTCAGCTCCTCGTCGTCCGTCGGGGGCGGGCTGACGACGAAGGTGCCGACGCCCGAGGACGCGGCGTCGTCGAGGAGGTTCGCGAGGTTGAGGCGGTGCCGTGCCAGCGAGACGCCCGAGAGGATGTCGTTGGTCCCGACCGAGAGCACGAGACGCTTCTCGGACCGGCCCCGCCAGCGCCGCGGCACCTCGGCGGCCCACCGCTCGAGCAGGTCGCCGGAGGTGTCCCCGCGCACGCCGAGGTTGTACGAGGTCAGCGTGAGGTCGGGGTGCTGGGTGCGCCCGACGACGCGGGTGACCCAGCCCTGGCCCTTGGGGTCGCCGACCCCGGCGACGAGGGAGGCGCCGAGGAAGACGAGCGCGAGGTCGCGTGGGCCGTCGGGGACGACCACCGCCTCCGCGCTCGGGCGGAACTCGATGGGGGACTGGCCCTCGGGGCCGCCCTGCTCGTCCGGCATCTGCTCGCTCACTCGTCCTCGTCGTCCAGTCGGGCCAGCCAGGTGGCCAGCCGCTCCACGGGCACCTCGAAGTCGGGGTTGAGGTCGACGAACGTCCTCAGCTGCTCCGCCAGCCAGTCGAGGGTGACCTCCTCGTCCCCCCGCCGCGCCTGGAGCTCCTCGATGCCGCGGTCGGTGAAGTACACGTCCTCGAGCCTACCGGCGGCCCCGCCTCACCGGTCGAAGGCGCGGGCGACGAGGTCGGCCTGCTCCGCCTGGTGCTGCTTCGTCGAGCCCGCCGCCGGCGACGCCGACCGCGGACGGGAGACCACCCGCAGGGGCCGCGTCTCGCCGTGCGCCGCGAGCTCCTCGGGCAGGTTGAGCGCCAGGAAGGGCCACGCGCCCATGTTCTGGGGCTCGTCCTGCACGACGACGACCTCGGCGTCCGGGTACTGCGCGAGCGCCTTGGTCAGCTCGGCGCCGGGGAGCGGGTAGTACTGCTCCATCCGCAGGATCGCCGTCGAGGTGTCGCCGCGCTTGGCCCGCTCCGCCTCGAGGTCGTAGACGACCTTGCCGGCCGCGAGGAGGACGCGGGTCACCGAGCCCTCGGTCGCGCCCGGACGGTCCGGGAGCACCGGCCGGAAGCCACCGGTCGTGAAGTCCTCGACCGAGCTCGCCGCCGCCTTGAGGCGCAGCATCGACTTCGGGGTGAAGACGATGAGCGGCTTGCGCGGCCGGGCGTAGGCCTGGCGGCGCAGCAGGTGGAAGTACGACGCGGGGGTCGAGGGGTAGGCGACGGTCATGTTGCCCTCGGCGCACATCGTGAGGAAGCGCTCGATGCGGCCGGAGGAGTGGTCCGGACCCTGGCCCTCGTAGCCGTGGGGGAGGAGCAGGACGACCGAGGAGCGCTGGCCCCACTTCTGCTCGGAGCTGCTGATGAACTCGTCGACGATCGTCTGCGCGCCGTTGAAGAAGTCGCCGAACTGCGCCTCCCAGAGGACGAGCGCGTCGGGCCGCTCGACGGAGTAGCCGTACTCGAAGCCCATCGCCGCGAACTCGGACAGGAGGCTGTCGTAGACCCAGAACTTCGCCTGGCCCTGGCCGAGGTAGAGCAGCGGCGTCCACTCGGACGCGTTCTCCTTGTCGATGAGCACCGCGTGCCGGCTGACGAACGTGCCGCGGCGGCTGTCCTGACCGGCGAGGCGGACCGGCGTGCCCTCGATGAGGAGGGAGCCGAAGGCGAGCAGCTCGCCGGTGCCCCAGTCGATGCCGCCCTCACGGGTGCTCTGGGTGCGCTTGTCGAGCATCTGGCGCAGCTTCGGGTGCACGGTGAAGCCGTCCGGAGGCGTCGCGAACGCGTCGCCGATGCGGTGCAGCAGCTCCGTGCTGATCGCCGTCTCGGTCGCCGAGTGCGACGTGCGGTCGGCGAAGGGGGCCTGCGCGGCCGGCGGCTCGAGGCCGGAGCCGGCGTCGGCCTTGCGACCGTCCCGGGCGTCCTTCTCCGCCGACTTCAGCGCCTCCTTGGTCTCGACGAAGACCCGCTCGAGCTGCTGCTGGTAGTCGCGCAGCGCGGCCTCGGCGTCCTCGACGGTGATGTCGCCACGGCCGATGAGCGCCTCGGTGTAGAGCTTGCGGACGCTGCGCTTGGCCTCGATGAGGTTGTACATGAGCGGCTGCGTCATCGACGGGTCGTCGCCCTCGTTGTGGCCACGGCGGCGGTAGCACACCATGTCGACGACGACGTCCTTGTGGAACTCCTTGCGGAACTCGTACGCGAGCTCGGCGACGCGCACGCACGCCTCCGGGTCGTCGCCGTTGACGTGGAAGATCGGCGCCTGGATCATCCGCGCGACGTCGGTCGAGTACGTCGAGGAGCGGCTGCTGCTCGGGGAGGTCGTGAAGCCGACCTGGTTGTTGATGACGACGTGCACGGTGCCGCCGGTGCGGTAGCCGCGCAGCTGGCTGAGGTTGAGCGTCTCGGCGACCACGCCCTGGCCGGCGAACGCGGCGTCGCCGTGCATGAGCACGGGCAGGACGGTGAAGTCCTCGCCGGCGAGGTCGAGGCGGTCCTGCTTGGCGCGGACGATGCCCTCGAGCACCGGGTTGACGGCCTCGAGGTGGCTCGGGTTGGCCGCGAGGTAGACCTTCGTCGTCGCGCCGGACTCGGCGGTGAACTCGCCCTCGGTGCCGAGGTGGTACTTCACGTCGCCGGAGCCCTGGACCGAGCGCGGGTCCTGCTTGCCCTCGAACTCGCGGAAGATCTGGCCGTAGGACTTGCCGGCGATGTTGGCGAGCACGTTGAGGCGGCCGCGGTGCGGCATCCCGATGCAGACCTCGTCGAGCTCGTCCTCGGCGGCCATCGACAGGACGCGGTCGAGCAGCGCGATGACGGACTCGCCGCCCTCGAGCGAGAAGCGCTTCTGCCCGACGAACTTCGTCTGGAGGAAGGTCTCGAAGGCCTCCGCGGCGTTGAGCCGGCGCAGGATGCGCAGCTGCTCCTCGCGGGTGGTCTTGGCGTAGCCGACCTCGACCTTGTCCTGGATCCAGCGGCGCTGCTCCGGGTCCTGGATGTGCATGTACTCGACACCGATGGTGCGGCAGTACGAGTCGCGCAGGACACCGAGGATCTTGCGCAGCTTGAGGAACGGCTGGCCGCCGAAGCCGCCGGTCGCGAAGTCGCGCTCGAGGTCCCACAGCGTGAGGCCGTGGTTGGTGATGTCGAGGTCGGGGTGACGACGCTGCTTGTACTCCAGCGGGTCGGTGTCGGCCATGAGGTGGCCGCGCACGCGGTAGGCGTGGATGAGCTCCTGGACGCGGGCGACCTTGTTGATGTCGTCGTCGTGCGCGGCCGAGACGTCGCGCACCCAGCGGACCGGCTCGTAGGGGATGCGCAGGCTCTCGAAGATCTCGTCGTAGAAGCCCTGCTCGCCGAGGAGCAGCGAGTGGACGATCCGCAGGAAGTCGCCGGACTGCGCGCCCTGGATGATCCGGTGGTCGTAGGTGCTCGTCAACGTGAGGATCTTGCTCACGGCGTTGCGGTTGAGCGTCTCGGCGCTCGCGCCCTGCCACTCGGCGGGGTAGTCCATCGCGCCGACGCCGATGATCGTGCCCTGGCCCTGCATGAGGCGGGGCACGGAGTGGACGGTGCCGATCGTGCCGGGGTTGGTCAGCGAGATCGAGGTGCCCTGGAAGTCCTCGACGGTCAGCTTGCCGCCGCGGGCCTTCTTGACGACGTCCTCGTAGGCGGTCCAGAAGTGCGCGAAGTCCATCGTCTCGGCGGCCTTGATGGACGGCACGAGGAGCTGGCGGGTGCCGTCGGGCTTCGCGATGTCGATCGCGAGGCCGAGGTTGACGTGCGCCGGCGTGATGAGGACCGGCTTGCCCTTCTCGTCGTGGCCGAAGCCGTTGTTCATCTCGGGCATGACGCCGAGCGCCTTGACGAGGGCGTAGCCGATGAGGTGGGTGAAGCTCACCTTGCCGCCGCGGCTGCGGGCGAGGTGGTTGTTGATGACGATGCGGTTGTCGACGAGGAGCTTGGCCGGCACGGCGCGCACCGAGGTGGCGGTCGGGACCTCGAGGGAGGCCTCCATGTTCGTGACGACGCGCGCGCTCGCGCCGCGGATCGGCTGGTGCGCGGACTCGGTGAGCGGCCCGGTCTGCTTCGGCGCCTGCGGCTCGCGCGGCATCGGGGCGGGCTTGGGCTCGGGGGCCTTCTCGTCGGCGGGCTCGGCCTTCGCCGGGGCGGGCGCCGGCGCGGCCTGCGGCTCCTTGGGGGCGGGCTTCGCCGCCGCCGGGGCGGGGGTCTCGGGCTGGGCGGCCTTCTCCTGCGGCCGGGGGGCGGCGCTGCCGTTGCCGGCGTGCGCGGACCCCCCGTTGGTGCGGCCCTTGGCGGCGTCGCCGGGCTGGTAGTCGGCGAAGAAGCCCCACCACGCCTTGTCGACGCTGTTCTTGTCCCGTTGGTACTGCTCGTACAGCTCGTCGACCAGCCACTCGTTGGGTCCGAAGGCGGTCAGGGGGTCGCTGGACGGGGACTGCTCGGCCACGGGCTATGCGCCTCTTTCTCGGCTGGTCGCGTGCGGGTCGCGGGTGTTCGTCCCAGCCTATTACGTGGCCGTTGCGCCCGTGTCGCCGCACGCCGAGCGGTGCCGAACGCGCGGCGACCGGTGGGGCCCGCCCACCGGTCGCCGCGTCACGTCACCGCCCGCCGCCGCGGGCCGCGGGTCAGGAGATGTCGGCCCGCGTCGTGCGCCAGACGCCGAACCCCGCGAGGACGACGGCGTAGGCCGCGAGGGTCAGCGCGCCGCCCCACCACTCCAGCGACGGCGCCGCGTTGGCGTTCTGCTGCGTGACGCCGCTGACGATCGCGTTCGTCGCCGCCTGTGGCAGGTACATCACGACGTGCTCGCGGCCCCACTCCCAGTAGGTGAGGGCGAAGGTGCCGAGCGGCTCGACGATCCACACGACGCCGATCGAGATGAGCAGCGCGGCGACCTGGTTCGGGATGAGGATGCCGATGCCGAGGCCGACGAGCGCCCACAGGCCGAGGACGAGCAGGCTGAGCGCCAGCGTCCGCACGACCTCGGTGCTCGGGAACGCGTCCGCTCCCCGCGAGGAGAGGACGATCGCCCCGGCGAGGACCGAGCCCACGAGCGACACGACCCCGTACAGGGCGCCGATCGCGAAGAGGGCCACGACCTTGGCGCCCATCGCCCGGGTGCGGACGGGCGTGCTGAGGAAGGTGCCGGTGATCGTCTTGTGCCGGTACTCGGCGCCGATCTGGAAGATGCCGATGACGAGCATGAGGGTCAGGCCCATCGTCAGGCCGCCGGTGTAGACGCTGTTGGCGATCTGCGTCGGGTCGCCCGTCGGCTGGCCCGCGGCGATGGCCTCGGGGTCCGGCGCGATCGTGTAGACGAAGCCGAGGATCGTGGAGAAGGCGGCGGCCGCGACGAACATCGCGATCGCCATGCCCCACCAGAGCCGGGTGGTGAAGAACTTGCGCAGCTCGCTGCGGACGGCGGCGGTCACAGGTCCGCCCCTTCCCGGCCGGACACGGCATCTCCTTCGGTGGGGGCGGCGCCGACCGGTCCGGCGGCGTCGCCGAGGTTGCGGTTGGTGCCCTCGGTCAGGCTGAAGTACAGGGTCTCGAGGTCGGCGCGCTGCGGTCGCAGCCCGTAGACCGGCAGGCCGGCGCGCAGCGCGACGTCGCCGACGAGGCGCAGGTCGGCGGTGTCGGCGAGGAGCGAGCCGTCGTCCTGCACGGTGCTCGTGACGTCGGCCACGCGCAGGGCGCCGGCGAGGGCCGCGGCGTCGGAGGTCTGGACCAGGGCGCCCGGGGAGCCCTCCAGGACGTCCATCGGGCCCGCCTGCACGAGGCGGCCGTTGGCGATGATGACGACGTCGTCGACGGTCTGGGCGACCTCCTGGAGGAGGTGGCTGGACACGAGGATGGTCTTGCCCTCGGACGCGAGGTGCTTGAGGAAGCCGCGCAGCCAGCGGATGCCCTCGGGGTCCAGGCCGTTGGCCGGCTCGTCGAGGACGAGCACCTGCGGGTCGCCGACGAGCGCGGCCGCGAGGCCGAGACGCTGGCGCATCCCCATGCTGTAGCCGCCGGCCCGCTTGCGGGCCGCCGCGGGGATGCCGGTCAGCTCGAGGAGCTCGTCGACGCGGCGGTCGGGGATGCCGCCCGCGGCGGCCAGCACCCGCAGGTGGTCGCGGCCGCTGCGGCCCGGGTGGAAGTTCGTCGCCTCCAGGGCGGCGCCGACGCTCTCGAGCGGGCGGGGCAGGTCGGCGTAGGGCCGGCCCCCGATCGTCGCGGTGCCGCTCGTCGGCCGGACGAGGCCGAGGAGCATCCGCAGCGTCGTCGTCTTGCCGGCGCCGTTCGGCCCGAGGAAGCCGGTGATCCGGCCGGGCTCGACGCCGAAGGTCAGGCCGTCGACGGCGACGAACTGGCCGAAGGTCTTGGTCAGGCCGCTGATCTCGATGCGACCGGCGTCGGCTCCCCCGGGCCGCCCGGTCGTGGTGGTCATGGTGTCCTCCGCGTGCTCATGCCACCGATCCTCGCAGCCTGCCGCTGGGGGAGGGTCAACCCCTCGGTGGACCCCGCGCTCCCCCCGGGGGATGAGCAGGGACCGGAACCCGCCCGGGGGCCCGTACGCTGTGGAGGCATGCACCCTCCCAGTCCTGATCACCGATGACCCCCTGGCTCCTGCTCCTCCTCGGTGTCGTCCTCACGGTCGGCACCGCCCTGTTCGTCGCGGCGGAGTTCTCGCTCGTGGCCCTCGACCGTCCGGCCGTCCAGCGCGCCGTCGACGCGGGTGAGCCCGGCGCCCGCTCCGTCCTCACCTCGCACCGCCAGCTGTCGACGCAGCTCTCGGCGTGCCAGGTCGGCATCACGCTGACCACCCTCGTCCTCGGCTTCATCGCGAGCCCCTCCGTCGGCGCCCTGCTCCAGGGGCCGCTCGAGGCGGCCGGCCTCTCGGTCGGCGTCGCCACCTCGGTCGGGGCCTCGCTCGCGATGGTCCTCGCCACCGGCTTCTCGATGATCGTCGGCGAGATGGTCCCCAAGACCCTCGCCGTGTCGCTCCCCATGGCCACCGCGAAGGTCTCCGCCGGGCCGGTCCGCTGGTTCGGCCTCGCCGCCAAGCCGCTCATCGCCGTCCTCAACGGTGTCGCCAACCGCACCCTGCGCGCGCTCGGCATCGAGCCGCAGGAGGAGCTCTCGGCCGCCCGCAGCCCCGCGGAGCTCGCCTCGCTCGTCCGCACCTCGGCCGAGGCCGGCACGCTGGACCTCGGCACCGCCCGCCTCGTCACCGCCTCCCTCGGGTTCGGCGACCAGAGCGCGGCCGACGTCATGACGCCGCGCTCGCGGGCGACGTCCATCGACCGCACCGCCTCGGCCGCCGACCTCGTCGCGCTCGCGCGGCACACCGGCCACTCTCGCTTCCCGGTGGTGGGGGCCGACTGGGACGACGTCGACGGCATCGTCCACGTGAAGAAGGCCATCGCCGTCCCGTTCGAGCGCCGGGCCGACGTCCCCGTGTCGGCGCTCATGACCGACGCCGTGTTCGTGCCCGAGACCCTCCGCCTGGACCCGCTGCTCGTCCGGCTGCGCGGCGGCGGGATGCAGCTCGCCGTCGTCGTCGACGAGTACGGCGGCACCTCCGGGGTCGTCACGCTCGAGGACCTCGTCGAGGAGATCGTCGGCGAGGTCAGCGACGAGCACGACCGTGGTCAGACGACGGGTCGCCGTCTGCCGGACGGCTCCTGGACGGTCCCGGGCCTGTGGCGCCCGGACGAGGTGCGCTCGCGCGTCGGTGTCGAGGTGCCCGAGGGGCCGGCCTACGAGACGGTCGGCGGCTTCGTCATGGCCGCCCTCGGCCGCGTCCCGCGGGTCGGTGACGAGGTGGTCGTCGACGGCTGGACGGCGCGCGTCGTCGACATGGAGGGCCACCGGGTCGACCGGGTCCGGCTGCTGCCGGTGCGGGCCGTCCCCGTCGTGCGCCCGACGGAGGTGGACGCGTGACCACGTTGCTCGTCACCGTCGTCCTGCTCGCCGCCAACGCCTTCTTCGTCGGCGCCGAGTTCGCCGCGATGTCCGCCCGCCGCAGCCAGCTGGAGCCGCTCGCCGAGGCGGGCAGCAAGGGCGCCAGGGTCGCGATGGAGGCGTTGCAGCGCACCGGGATCCTGCTCGCCACGTGTCAGCTCGGCATCACCGTCTGCTCGGTGCTCCTCGGAGCCGTCTCCGAGGCCGCGCTGCACCACGCGCTCGTCCCCGTCGCCGAGGGTCTCGGCCTCTCGACGGTCGTCGCCGACGTCGTCGCCCTGCTGCTCGCGCTCGCGGTCGTCGTCTTCCTGCACGTCGTCTACGGCGAGATGATCCCCAAGAACATCTCCATCGCGAAGCCCGAGCGGGCCGCCGTCGTCCTCGTGCCGCCGCTCGTGTGGGTGTCCAGGGTCGTGGCCCCGCTCATCCACGGGATGGACCGGCTCTCCAAGGCCGTCATCCGGCTCTTCGGCGTCGAGCCCAAGGACGAGCTCGCGTCGGCGTTCACCGCCGAGGAGGTCGCGCACATCCTCGACGAGTCCCGCGAGGAGGGCCTCGTCGGGGCGCAGGACTACGAACGTCTCGGCGCCGCACTGGAGTTCAGCGACATGAACGCCTCCGACGTCGGTGTCCCGATCGAGCAGCTCGTCACCGTGACCGCCGACGCCACGCCGGAGGACATCGAGCGGCTCGTCGCCCGTCACGGCTTCTCGCGCTACCCGGTCCTCGACCGCGCCGGCGAGGTCGACGGGTACCTGCACCTCAAGGACGTCCTGTACGCCGACGACTCGGAGCGCGGCGAGCCCGTGCCGACCAAGCGCATCCGCCGGATGGCCACCGTCCGCCGGGGTGACGAGGTCGAGTCCGTCCTGCAGACGATGCAGGACAGCGGCTCCCACCTCGCCCGCGTCGTCGCGGACGACGGGGTCGTCGTCGGGGTCGTCTTCCTCGAGGACGTCATCGAGGAGCTCGTCGGCGAGGTCTCGGACGCCTCCCAGCGCTGAGCGCCCCGTCGTGGGGGGGGGGGGGGGGGGGGGGGGGGGGGGGGGGGGCGGGGGGGCCGCCCCCGGGCGCCGGCGCGGCGCGGCGCGCACG
>NZ_JAHHWP010000004.1:0-269802 GCF_018729305.1 Phycicoccus mangrovi
GGGGGGGTCTCGGCCGCCCCCCGGGGGGGCCCCCCCCGGCGTGGGGGGGGGGCTCCGACCTGCAGGTCAGAGCCGCCCGACGACGAACGCGGTGGCGAACCCGAGCGTCGTCACGAGCCCGGTCACCATGTGGGTGCGCTCGAAGGCCTCGGGGATCATCGTGTCGGCGACCATCGTGAGGATGGCGCCGGCCGCGACCGCGGTGATGGCGGCGACCGCCTCGGCGGAGGCGCCCTCGAGGAGCAGCACGCCGAGGAGGCCGGCCAGGCCGCTCGCGACGGCGATGCCCACCCACACCCCGAACACGTAGCGGGCGCTGCGGCCGGCGGCCTTCATCCCGGCCGCGCTCGACAGGCCCTCGGGCAGGTTCGAGATGACGATCGCCGCGAGGACCGGCACCCCGACCCCCTGCCCGCCGAGCAGGCTGAGGCCGAGGACGACCGACTCCGGGACACCGTCGAGCAGCGCGCCGACGGCGATGGCGGCGCCGCTGCCGGACTGCTCGGACTCCGACGGCTGCCGGCCGTGCGACCGCTTGCGGTGCCGGGCGCCCAGACGTCCCAGCGCGACGTTCGCGAGGAAGTAGGCCAGGGCGCCGCCGAGGAAGCCGAGGACGGTCGGCAGCAGGCCGCCGGTGCGCTCCGCCTCGTCGACGAGGTCGAAGGACAGCGCCGAGACGAGGACCCCGGCGCCGAAGGCCATGACGACCGCGACGACCGCCCGTGGCACGCGGACGAACCACGCGACGAGCGCACCGACGACGAGCGCCCCGCCGGCGAGCAGGCCCCACAGGCCCGCGTCCAGCGCGGTGCTCACCGGGTGCCCACGGCGTCAGCGCGCGGCGAGCGCGTCCTCGAGGAGGGTGACCATCGCCTCGAGCTGGACGTCGGTGGCGTCGCCGACCTCCTCGTCGGACCCGTCGAGCGCCCGGGCGGCGAGCCCGGCCTTCTCGTCGACGAGCTCCGCGAGGCGCGGGTCGAGCGTGCCGGTGGCGATGACGCGCCACGCGGTGACCGGCTCGGTCTGCCCGATCCGGTGGACGCGGTCGATCGCCTGGGTCTGCTCCGCCGAGGTCCACGACAGCTCGGCGAGGACGACGTTCGAAGCCACCTGGAGGTTGAGCCCGACGCCGGCCGCGGTGAGCGAGCAGACGATGACCGACACCTCGGGGTCCTCGAGGAAGGCCTTGATGTTCGCGGCGCGGACGGCAGGGGTCTGGTCTCCACGGATGGAGGAGTACCCGATGCCGCGCTTGGCGAACGTCGCCTCCGCGGTGTCCATCACGTCGACGTGCTTGGCGAAGAAGACGACCTTGCCGACGTTGCGCGCCAGCTGGGCGGCGTAGTCGGCCGCGAGGCCGGCCTTGGCCTGGCCGATGCGCCGCAGCACGGAGAAGACGTTGTCGCCGGAGGTCTCGCCACCGGTGTCGCGGCGCAGGGCCGCGGCGACGCGGCGGACCAGCTCGTGGTCGACGCCCTCGACGGGGGTGCTGCGCGCGGAGACGGCCGCGTCGTAGCGCGCGAGGAGGCGCTTGGCGAGCTGCTGCTCGGCGGCGCGGACCGAGCGGCTCGCCTCGTCGTCGAGCTCGACGGGGAGGTCCGCGACCCGGCGGGCCGGGATGTCGGAGGCGACGTCGACCTTGCGCCGCCGGACGATGCCGAGGTCGATGACGCTGCGCCGGGCGGCGGCCGAGAAGCCACGGTCGGCCGGGGTGAGCCCGGTCTCCTCGAGCGCCGCCATGAGGGCGGGCCGCGGGCGGGTGTCGTCGATCCAGCCGAGGAACTGCCAGACGGCCCGGAAGTCCTCGATGTCGTTGATGAGCGGCGTGCCCGTCAGCGCCATGAGCAGCGGCGCGGCGGCGCGCTCGCGGACCTTCTGCGAGAGGGCCAGGACGTGCCTGGAGCGCTGCGAGGTCTTGTTCTTGATGAAGTGCGCCTCGTCGAGCACCATCCCGCGGAAGCCGTGGGTGCCGAGCCACCCGACGTGGCGGTCGAGGATGTCGTAGTTGACGACGACGATGTCGGCGAAGCCGTCGACCGTGTCGCCGTCACCGTGCACGACCGTCGCGGTGCGCCGTGGCGTCCACCGGGCGGCCTCGCGGGCCCAGTTGGCCTTGACGACGTTGGGCACGACGACGAGGAGGGGGAAGGCGCCGGCGGCCTCGGCCGCGAGCAGCGACTGGGCGGTCTTGCCGAGACCGGGCTCGTCCGCGAGGAGGAAGGTGCGGTGGCCGGCGGCGGCGGCGGCCACGACCTGCGCCTGGTGGTGCATCAGCTCGAGGCCCTCGATGCCGTGGACGACGCCCTCGGGCTCGGGCAGGGGCATGCACGTCGCGTCGCCGCCCTGCTCGAAGGCCCGGAAGAGCGGGGTCAGCAGCTCCCAGGTGGCGAGCCGGTTGGTGCGCGGCCGCACGGCCTGCACGGCCGACAGGTCCGGCGCGAGGAAGGGGTTGGCGAGCTGACGGGCCATGACGGCGGTCGGGACGACGCGGCGCGGGGCGGGTGCGTCGTCGGCCGACGGGGCCTCCGGCTCGGGCTCCGGCTCCGGCTCGCGGCCGGCGGAGCGCAGCATGTCGTTCTTGAGGTCGTGCGCCTCGGGCGGGACGACGGCGTCCTCGGCGAGCAGCTGGAGCAGGCTGGTGTCCCGGGCGGCGGTCTTCGCGAGGATCGTCGCGATGCCGTCGAGCCGCGTCATCGTCGCGGTGCGCTCGGCCTCGGGCACCGAGGGGTCGCCCTTGAGCCGGGCCCGCTCCTCGCGCACGAGCAGCGCGAGGACCTGGAAGGTCGTGCGCTGCGAGGGACGGACGTGTCCGCGGCCGGCCGCGGCCTCGACCTGACGGACCGTGCGCGCCATGACGGGGAGGAGACCCTCCTCGTGCGTCGTGCGGGTCGGGCGACGGTCACGGGGACCGCCACCGCGGCGCCGGGGTGCTCGCTGTGCCAAGCGTTCCTTCTCCTGGGTCGTGGCGTCGGCGGGCACCCGTGGGTGCGGGCCGTGGACGCCAGCCGGTGTCGCGGGGGACCGGGTGCGCACGCCGTCGGCGTGCACGCGGCGGTGCCGCATCCGGGCGGCTGCACCACCCGGGTGTCCTCGAGCGAGGACCGGTCCCCACCCCAGAGTATGCCCGCCCGGGCCCGGCGGACGAGCACGGTGCGGTCACGACCGCCGCGGGGTGGGGGAGGACGGCGGGAGGGCCCGGTCCGCGACGCGGTGTGCGCACGGTCCGGGCCCTCCTGCGTCGGTGCCCCCGGCAGGATTCGAACCTGCGCTCCCGCCTCCGGAGGGCGGTGCTCTATCCCCTGAGCTACGGGGGCGGCATGACGCGCGTCATGGTCGAAACCGCGACGCGGGGAGAGGCTAGCAGCCTAGGCTTGGGGGCATGCAAACCGGGTGGGCGGGACCTGGCGACGGGCCACTCGTCCTCGTGTGCGACGACACCGAGGCGATCCGCCGCCTCCTGCGGATCAACCTCGAGCTGGGCGGTTTCCGGGTCGAGGAGGCGGCCGACGGGCACGAGGCCATGAGCCGGCTCATCGACGCCGACGGCGAGCGCCCGGCGGTCATCGTCCTGGACTCGCAGATGGCTCCGTACGACGGCTGGTGGGCCATCGCGGCGATCCGCTCGCACCACCCCCTGGACGAGGTGCCCGTCGTCCTCGTCACCGCCACGGCGACCGACCTGGACAGCCCCGAGGTGAGCGGCGCGGGCTTCGACGCGTACGTGAGCAAGCCGTTCGACCCCGACGACCTCGTGGCCGTCGTCTCACGGCTCGCGGCGGCCGGACGGGCCCGTCACCGCCGTCCGTAGACTGGCGCGGGTGACCCCCGAACAGCTCTCGGCCGCCATCCGCGGCGCCCTCGTGTCCGCCGTCGACTTTGGTGACCTCGCCGTCACCGTGCCCGACGAGGTGCGCGTGGAGCGTCCGAGGAACCGCGACCACGGGGACTGGTCGACCAACGTCGCGCTCCAGCTGGCCAAGCCCGCCGGGATGAACCCGCGCGAGCTCGCGACCACCCTGGCCGAGCGCCTGCGGACCGTCGACGGCGTCGCCGCGGTCGACG
Organism: Phycicoccus mangrovi; assembly: GCF_018729305.1. Lineage (NCBI taxonomy): Bacteria > Bacillati > Actinomycetota > Actinomycetes > Micrococcales > Intrasporangiaceae > Phycicoccus > Phycicoccus mangrovi. The sequence goes on from NZ_JAHHWP010000004.1 coordinate 4,063, forward strand.
TCGCGGGTCCGGGCTTCCTCAACATCACCCTCGACGCCGCCGCCGCCGGCGAGCTCGCGCGCAGCATCGTCGAGGCCGGGACCACGTTCGGCCACAACGAGGCCGAGGCCGGGCACGTCATCAACCTCGAGTACATCTCGGCGAACCCGACCGGGCCGCTGCACCTCGGGCACACCCGCTGGGCGGCGCTCGGCGACGCCATGGGACGGCTGCTGCGGGCCTCCGGCGCCACGCTGACGACGGAGTACTACCTCAACGACGCCGGCTCGCAGATGGACAAGTTCGCCGCGTCGGTGCTCGCCCGCGCCAAGGGCGAGCCGACCCCCGAGGGCGGCTACCCCGGCGCGTACGTCGACGACCTCGCGGAGCAGGTGCTCGCGCAGCGGCCCGACCTCGTCTCGCTCCCCGACGACGAGGCGCTCGCCCTGGCCCGCGACCTCGCCTACCCGCTGCAGCTCGCCGACATCCGCGAGACCCTCGAGGCCTTCGGGGTGCGGTTCGACGTCTGGTTCTCGGAGAAGACGCTCCACGACGGTGGCGCGGTCGCTTCGGCCGTCGACCGGCTGCGCGAGCAGGGGCACGTGTTCGACCAGGACGGCGCCGTCTGGCTGCGGACGACCGACTTCACCGACGACAAGGACCGGGTGCTGTTCCGCGCGAACGGGGAGCCGACGTACTTCGCCGCCGACGCCGCGTACTACCTGTCGAAGAAGGACCGCGGCTTCGACGAGAAGATCTACCTCCTCGGCGCCGACCACCACGGCTACATCAACCGGCTCAAGGCGATCGCCGCCTGCGCGGGGGACGACCCGGAGCACAACATCGAGGTGCGCATCGGGCAGCTCGTCGACCTCAACGGCGCGAAGCTGTCCAAGCGCGCCGGCAACATCATCGAGCTGCGCGACCTCATCGGGTGGATCGGCACCGACGCGATCCGGTACTCGCTGGCCCGGTACCCGGCCGACAGCCCGCTCTCGCTCGACGGCGAGGAGCTGCGCAAGCAGACCAACGACAACCCGGTCTTCTACGTGCAGTACGCCCACGCCCGGACGGCCAACGTGGCGCGCCTCGCGGCGGAGGACGGCGTGCACCGCGCGGACGGCTTCGACGCCTCGCTGCTCGCGGACCCCACCGAGGCCGCGCTCCTCGCGGTGCTCGGCGACTTCCCGCGGGTCGTCGCCCAGGCGGCGCACCTGCGCGAGCCGCACCGGGTGGCGCGCTACCTCGAGGAGCTCGCCGCGCGCTTCCACAAGTGGTACGACACGTGCCGGGTGCGCCCGACGAACGCCGACGAGGAGGTCACCGACCTCCACCGGACCCGACTCTGGCTCAACGACGCCACCCGCCAGGTCCTCGCCAACGGTCTCGACCTGCTCGGCGTCTCGGCGCCCGAGCGCATGTGAGGGGCTGAGCCGTGCGCGCGCACGAGGCCGGCGCCCTCCACGCCGAGGGCTACGGCGGCCCGCCGCTCTACCTGCCCTACCCGGGCGACGTCATGGAGCTGCTGCCGCAGCTCTGGGCCTCGTCGGTCGGGCGCGACGACCAGGGGCGCCTCACCGTGGGAGGGGTCGACGTCGTCACGCTCGCGGAGCGGCACGGCACGGCGGCCTACGTCATGGACGAGGAGGACTTCCGTTCGCGCGCAAGGGGTTTCCGTGACGGGTTCGCGGCAGCGTTCGCGAGCTCCGGGGGCGCCGACGTCTACTACGCGGGCAAGGCCTTCCTCTGCACGGCCGTCGCGCGCTGGGTCGACCAGGAGGGCCTCCACCTCGACGTCTGCACCGGGGGCGAGCTCGCCGTCGCGCAGCGGGCGGGCTTCCCCGCGGAGCGGGTCGCCTTCCACGGCAACAACAAGACCGTCGCGGAGCTGCACGCCGCGCTGACCTACGGGGTCGGCCGCGTCGTCGTCGACTCGTTCGACGAGATCGACCGCGTCGTGGCCCTCGCGACCGAGCTCGGTGTGCGCGCGCCGGTCATGGTTCGCGTCACGGTGGGCGTCGAGGCGCACACCCACGAGTTCATCGCCACCGGGCACGAGGACCAGAAGTTCGGCTTCAGCCTCGCCGGCGGGCGGGCGCTGGAGGCCGTGGCCCGGCTGCTCGCGCACCCGGAGGCCGTCGACCTGCGCGGCCTGCACAGCCACATCGGCAGCCAGATCTTCGACACCGGGGGCTTCGAGGCCGCCGTGCACCGGCTGGCCGGGCTGCACCGACAGGTCGAGGAGGAGCACGGGGTGTCGATGCCGGAGGTCGACCTCGGCGGCGGCTACGGCATCGCCTACACCTCGCAGCACGACCCGATGCCGGCCGACGCGCTCGCCGCGGCGATGGCCGCCATCGTCTCCCGCGACTTCGGCGAGCGCGTCCCCCGCGTCTCGGTCGAGCCGGGCCGGGCCATCGTCGGCCCGACGACGTTCACCCTGTACGAGGTCGGCACCGTCAAGACGGTCGACCTGGGCGCGGGTCACTCGCGCACCTACGTCTCGGTCGACGGCGGGATGAGCGACAACGCCCGCCCGGCGCTCTACGAGGCCGACTACTCCTGCACCCTCGCCAACCGGGCCTCGAGCGCCGACCCCGTGCTCGCCCGCGTCGTCGGGCGGCACTGCGAGAGCGGCGACATCGTCGTCCTCGACGAGTACCTGCCGGCCGACGTCCGCCCGGGCGACCTCGTCGCCGTGCCGGGCACCGGCGCCTACTGCCGCAGCCTCTCCAGCCAGTACAACCACACCCCCCGACCCCCCGTCGTCGCCGTCCGTGGAGGCGAGAGCAGGGTGCTCGTGCGTCGTGAGACGATCGAGGACCTGCTCGCCCTCGACGTGGCGGACGACTGAGCCCGACGACCGAGGAGACCGATCCCGCCATGGCCCACGAACCCGGCGCACCCCTGCGCGTCGCCCTGCTCGGGTGCGGCGTCGTGGGCTCGTCCGTGGCCCGGATGCTCGTCGAGCAGGCCGACGACCTCGCCGCGCGCGTCGGCGCCCCGCTGGAGCTCGTCGGCATCGCCGTGCGGCGCCCGCAGCGGCCGCGGCCGGACGTGCCCGTCGACCCCTCGCTCTTCACCGCCGACGCCGACGAGCTCGTGACCCGGGCCGACGTCGTCGTCGAGGTCGTCGGGGGCATCGACCCGGCCCGCGGCCTCATCCTGCGCGCGATCGAGCACGGCGCGGCCGTCGTCTCCGCCAACAAGGCGCTCGTCGCCGAGGACGGCCCGACGCTGTTCGAGGCCGCCGCCCGTGCCGGGGTCGACCTCTACTACGAGGCCGCGGTCGCCGGGGCCATCCCGATCCTGCGGCCGGTGCGCGAGTCGCTCGCCGGCGACCGGGTCCGCAAGGTCATGGGCATCGTCAACGGCACGACGAACTTCGTCCTCGACAAGATGGACGTCTCGGGGGCGGGCTTCGCCGAGACCGTCGCCGAGGCGCAGGCGCTCGGCTACGCGGAGGCCGACCCGACCGCCGACGTCGAGGGCTTCGACGCCGCCGCCAAGGCCGCCATCCTCGCGAGCCTCGCGTTCCACACGCGCGTGTCCTCGGCCGACGTCCACCGCGAGGGCATCACCGAGGTGACCGCCGCCGACATCAACGCCGCCCGCGAGAACGACTGCGTCGTCAAGCTGCTCGCGATCTGCGAGCGGGTCGAGGCCGAGGGTGCCGACGCCGTCAGCGTCCGCGTGCACCCGGCGATGGTCCCGCGCTCGCACCCCCTGGCCAGCGTCCGCGAGGCCTTCAACGCCGTGTTCGTCGAGGCCGAGGCCGCCGGCGAGCTGATGTTCTACGGGCGTGGCGCGGGTGGCGACCCCACGGCGTCCGCCGTCCTCGGCGACGTCGTCGCCGTCGCCCGCCAGCGGGTGGCCGGCGGGCGCGGCCCGGGGGAGTCGGCCTACGCCGACCTGCCCGTCGTCGACCTGGGGCGCGCCGTGACGCGCTACCACATCAGCCTCGACGTGGCCGACCGCCCGGGTGTGCTCGCCCAGGTCGCGGCGGTCTTCGCGGAGCAGGGCGTCTCGATCGAGACCGTGCGCCAGCAGGTGGTCCCCGACGAGGACGACCGGGCCCGCCTCATCGTCGTCACCCACCGCGCGAGCGACGCCGCGCTGTCCGCCACCGTCGACGCCCTCGCCGCCCTCGAGGCGGTCGACGACGTCGCCTCCGTCATGCGTGTGGAAGGAGCCTGACGTGGCCCACCAGTGGCGCGGCGTCATCCGCGAGTACGCCGAGCGCCTGCCGAGCCTGGCCGGCGCGCCGGTCGTCACCCTCCTCGAGGGCGGCACCCCGCTCATCCCGTGCGAGAACCTCTCGGAGCTCACGGGGGCCAACGTCCTCGTCAAGTACGAGGGCCTCAACCCGACCGCGTCCTTCAAGGACCGCGGGATGACGGCGGCGATCTCGGCCGCGAAGCTGAACGGCGCGAAGGCCGTCATCTGCGCCAGCACGGGCAACACGAGCGCCAGCGCCGCGGCCTACGCGGTCAAGGCGGGGATGACCTGCGCCGTCCTCGTGCCCGACGGCAAGATCGCGATGGGCAAGCTGTCGCAGGCGATCGCCCACGGCGCCACCCTCATCCAGGTCGAGGGCAACTTCGACGACTGCCTGACCGTCGCCCGCAAGCTCGCCGAGTCCTACCCCGTCGAGCTCGTCAACTCGGTCAACCCGGCGCGCATCGAGGGCCAGAAGACCGCGGCCTTCGAGGTCGTCGACGCGCTCGGCGACGCCCCGGACATCCACGTGCTGCCGGTCGGCAACGCCGGCAACATCACGGCGTACTGGAAGGGCTACACCGAGTACGCCTCGGAGACAACGGCTCTCGACGGCACCGCCCTTCCGCCCGTCGCCACCCGGCGCCCGCAGATGTGGGGCTTCCAGGCGGCCGGCGCCGCGCCGATCGTCCTCGGCCACCCGGTCGACCACCCCGAGACCGTGGCCACGGCGATCCGGATCGGCAACCCCGCCTCGTGGCGGCAGGCCGAGGCGGCGCGCGACGAGTCGGGCGGGCTCATCGACTCCGTCACCGACGACGAGATCCTCGAGGCGCACCGCGTGCTCTCCTCCACCGAGGGCGTGTTCGTCGAGCCCGGGTCGGCGGCGAGCATCGCCGGCCTGCTCAAGATGCACCGCGCCGGCCGGGTGCCGGCCGACGCCACCATCGTGTGCACCGTGACCGGCCACGGTCTCAAGGACCCCCAGTGGGCCCTGCGCTCGGCCGACGGCGGCGACGTCGAGCCGATCCGCGTGCCGGTCGACGCCTACTCGGTCGCGGCCGCGCTCGGCCTCGAGGGGTGACGTGAGCGCGCTGCGCCCGGGGGCGGCCGTGGACGTCCGCGTGCCGGCGAGCAGCGCCAACCTCGGGCCCGGGTTCGACTCCGTGGGCTGCGCCCTCGGTGTGTGGGACCGCTGTCGCGCGACCGTCACCTCCGAGCCCGGCCTCGTCGTCGTCGTCGAGGGCGAGGGGGCGGGCGCCGTCCCGCTCGACGAGACCCACCTCGTGCACCGGGCGATGCGGACCGCCTGGGTCGAGGCGGGCGTCGAGGCGCCGGCCGGCCTGCGCCTCGAGTGCGTCAACGCCGTCCCGCACGGCCGGGGGATGGGCTCGTCGGCGACCGCGATCGTCACCGGCATCGTCGCCGCGCTCGCCCTGGCGTCGGTCTCCCGCGGTGACGGGGGAGCGGTCGACCTCGACGCCGCGAACTCGCTGGCGGCGCGTCTCGAGGGCCACCCCGACAACGCCTCGGCGAGCGTCTACGGCGGCGTGACCCTCTCGTGGAGCGAGCCCGAGGGGACGACGACGGTGCGCCTGCCGGTGCACCCCGACCTCGCCCCCGTCGTCTTCGCGCCGGACACCCAGCTCTCGACGGCGCGCGCCCGCTCGGTGCTGCCGCAGCAGGTGCGCCTGGCCGACGCGGCGGCGAACTCGGCCCGTGCCGCCCTCCTCGTCCACGCCCTGCGCGACGAGCCCGCCCTCCTCGTCGAGGCCACCCGCGACTGGCTGCACCAGGAGGCGCGCCGGCCGTCCTACGCCGCGTCGATGGCGCTCGTCGACGCCCTGCGGGCCGACGGCCACGCCGCCGCGATCTCCGGCGCCGGCCCGTCCGTGCTCGTCCTCGCGCAGCTGGAGCGGCTCGACCGCGCCCGCTCGTTCGGACCCGCGGGGTGGCGGGTGCTCACGCCGGGCATCCCCACCGAGGGCGCGTCCGTCGAGGTCGTCGCCGCCCCCTGACCTGCGGGGACGCGCGGCGGGCGCGTCCCGGTGGATCCTGCGTCCGGGCCCGGGGCGCGGTGGTACTGTGGGCGACGAGCGATCGCCGCCGATGCCGGGCCCTGTTCCCGATGCCTGCAGCCGACCGCCCTCCCACGCCCCCGGGGCACAGAGACCGCAGCCTGACCGGCTGCACGCTCGGGCGTGGCCCCTTCCACCCAGACCGGCCCACCCTGCCGGTCCACGAGCGAGGGAAAGGATCCTTCGTGTCAGACACCACCACCCTCGAGGCGTCGGCGTCCGCCGGCGGTCAGCGCCGGTCCGGCGCCCTGTCGGCCATGCGGCTCGCCGAGCTGCAGGGCCTCGCCTCGAGCATGGGCATCAGAGGGACCGCCAAGATGCGCAAGGGCGACCTCGTCACCGCCATCCGCGCCCGCCAGAACGGCGAGAGCGGCCCCGCCGCCACGGGCGAGCAGCCCGTCGCGCGCCGCTCCCGCCGGGCGGAGGCCCCGGCCGGTCGCACCGAGGCCGCCGCCGAGCCGGCGCCGGCCGCCGAGCGCGCACCCGAGCAGGCGCCCGCCGTCGAGCGCGCCGAGCGGGAGCAGGTGCGCGAGCGCGGCGACCGCGAGCAGAGCCGTGACCGCGGCGAGCAGCGCGAGCAGAGCCGTGACCGCGGCGAGCAGCGCGAGCAGAGCCGCCGGGAGCGCGCCGAGCGCGACCAGCAGGGTCGCGACCGCGGTGAGCAGCAGGGCCGTGACCGCGGTGAGCAGCGCGACGAGCGCGAGCAGCCCCGCGACGACCGCGGCGCCGCCGACCAGCAGCGCCGGGACGACGACGAGGAGGGCGGCCGCGGCCGCCGCCGTCGCAACCGGGGGCGCAACCGCGACAAGCGGACCCGTCAGCCCGGCGACGCCCCCGAGCAGCGCTCGGAGGCGGGCGAGCCGCAGATCCACGACGACGACGTCCTCGTGCCGGTCGCGGGCATCCTCGACATCCTCGACAGCTACGCCTTCGTCCGCACGACCGGCTACCTGCCGGGCAGCAGCGACGTCTACGTCCCGATGCAGATGGTCAAGCGCTACGGCCTGCGCAAGGGCGACGCCGTCACCGGCTCGATCAAGGCCGTCCGCGAGGGCGAGGAGGCGCAGCAGCACACCGTCGGCTCGCGCAACAACCGCCAGAAGTACACGCCGCTCGCGCGCCTCGACACCGTCAACGCGATGACCCCGGAGGACGCCCGCCGGCGTCCCGAGTTCGGCAAACTGACGCCGCTCTACCCGCAGGACCGCCTGCGCCTGGAGACGACGCAGCAGCAGCTGACGACCCGGATCATCGACCTCGTCGCGCCGATCGGCAAGGGCCAGCGCGGGCTCATCGTCGCCCCGGCGAAGGCCGGCAAGACGATGGTCATGCAGGCCATCGCCAACGCGATCACGACGAACAACCCGGAGTGCCACCTCATGGTCGTCCTCGTCGACGAGCGTCCGGAGGAGGTCACGGACATGCAGCGCGCCGTCAAGGGCGAGGTCATCGCCTCGACCTTCGACCGGCCCGCCGACGACCACACGACCGTCGCCGAGCTCGCCATCGAGCGGGCCAAGCGGCTCGTCGAGATGGGCCACGACGTCGTCGTGCTCCTCGACTCGATCACCAAGCTCGGTCGCGCCTACAACCTCGCCGCGCCGGCGAGCGGGCGCATCCTCTCCGGCGGCGTCGACTCGGCCGCGCTCTACCCGCCGAAGAAGTTCTTCGGGGCGGCGCGCAACATCGAGGACGGCGGCTCGCTGACCATCCTCGCGACGGCGCTCGTCGAGACCGGCTCGCGGATGGACGAGGTGATCTTCGAGGAGTTCAAGGGCACCGGCAACATGGAGCTCAAGCTCGACCGGCAGCTCGCGAACCGTCGGATCTTCCCCGCGGTCGACGTCAACAACTCCGGCACGCGGCGCGAGGAGATCCTCCTGGCCCCCGACGAGCTGAAGATCATGTGGAAGCTGCGCCGGGTGCTCGCCGCGCTCGACAGCCAGCAGGGCATCGAGCTGCTGCTCGACCGGCTGAAGAAGACGAAGACGAACTACGAGTTCCTCGTCTCGGTGCAGCAGACGAGCTCGATGAAGCCGGAGGACGAGGACGCCTGAGGCGCCTCGCCCGACCCGACCGCCCCGGTCACGCCAGCGCGTGGCCGGGGCGTCGTCGTCGCGTCGGGCGGCGGGTCAGCGCAGCGGCCCGAGCGCGAGCCGGCGGCGCAGCTCCGTCCGCCCGGACTCGTCGTCCGGCAGGTCCCACCAGGACTCGACCCACCACGTCGCGCCGGCCTCGGCCCACGCGTCGACCGGAGGACGGGCGTCGCCGAACGACCCGTGGGAGTCGCCCTCCACGACGACGTCGTAGCCGTCCATCGAGAGCCCGGCGGCGGCCCGCAGGTCGGTGATTCGCGCGACGACCTCGCGCAGGGCGTCGTGGGTCAGGCGCGAGCCGGGGTCGTCGAGACCCCCGCCGACGACCGCGGGGAGGACGCCCTGCCAGCGGGCCGCGCGCTCGAGCGAGCGCTGGCGTGAGCGACCGGGGAGCAGCGCGCCGACGCACCAGACCGGCGGGTGCGGGCGCTGCGCCGGGGGAGGCGGGACGAGCTCGGTGACGGGCCGCGCCGACCAGTGCTCGCCGTGGTGCTCGAAGGGCTGGCCGCCCAGGAGCCCCGCCCACACGGCGAGCCCCTCGTCGAGCTTCGCCGCGCGCGTCGCGCGGCCCTCGTCGGGCTCGAAGGCCAGCCAGTTGCCGTGCAGGGCGCCGAGCCCCACGCCGAGCGTGACCCGTCCGCCGGAGAGCCGGTCGACCGAGGCCACCCGCGAGGCGAGGTCCCAGGGCCGGTAGCGGGACGCCGGGGTGACGATCGTCCCGAGCCGGATGCGCTCGGTGACCATCGCCGCGGCAGCGAGGGTCGCCCACGCGTCCTGCCCCCAGACGGACTCCCACGTGAAGACCTGGTCCCATCCTGCGTCCTCCGCGACGCGCGCGAGGTCGGCGAACTCGCGCTCGGTGGCCCAGGGGACGACGGCTCCGTACCTCATCCACCCGACGGTAGCGGCCGGGGCCGACGGTCGGCCCGGGCCGATGACCGGTCGAGGTGGGCATCAGGCGAACGGCCCCACCTGCGGCCGAGGTCTGGACCGCACCCCGGGGCGGGTCCCTAGCGTGGCGGCACGCCCCCACCGAGCACCGGAAGGAGTCCCGATGTCCGCCCAGCCCGTCACCTCGCCACTGCCCGAGGCCCCCGACCTCTCCGCGCTGCTCGTCGACGCCGTGACCACCCTCGCCGCGGCCGCCTGCCGTCGCTCGCTGCTGTTCTCGGTCGACCTCGACGACGAGCCGCTCGACGTCCCCCTGCCCTCTTCGGCGTGGCACGACCTCGTCGTCACGGTGCTCACCCGGGCCGTGGCCACGCTGCCCCCGGGGACGGAGATCGCGCTCTCGCTGGGCCGGCACGCCGGGCTCGTCACGCTGCGGCTCGGCGACACCGGCCCCGGCGTCGCGCCGGCGGGCTCCGACGGTGGCCTCACCCGCGAGGCCGTCGAGGCGCTCGGCGGCCGGCTCGACGTGACGTCGGTGGCCGGCGTCGGGAACGTCGTCGAGCTGACCTGGCCGGCCGCGGCGCCGGTTCGGCACCTGTCGGTCGTCTGACGGCCGGGCCCCCGCTGCGCGGGGAATGCCACGGGCGCCCGGGCCGTTGTGCACAGTGGTCGAGGACGGAGCACCACCGTTTAGGTGACGGTGACCCGCTCTGGCACACTTGACCGCTGGACCGGTTCACGGCACAGACGCGTTTCCTGAGCAGCCTCCCACGAGGGCCGCAGTCGGGGCGCCCAGGGTGACCAGCAGGGTGCTGGGCCCGCCGACCCGGAGACATCCGAGGAGACATCGTGAAGAAGGACATCCACCCCACGTACGTGGAGACCACCGTCACCTGCACGTGTGGCAACACGTTCACCACGCACAGCACCGCGGCCAACGGCGTCATCCACGCCGACGTCTGCAGCGCCTGCCACCCGTTCTACACGGGCAAGCAGAAGATCCTCGACACCGGTGGCCGCGTGGCCCGGTTCGAGGCCCGCTACGGCAAGAAGGCCGCCAAGTAGCATCCGCGACGCGCCGGTCCGCCCCTGGAGGGCGGGCCGGCGCGTCCGTGTCTCCACCCCCACCCGTCCCGAGGAGGTCCGGCCCGTGATCGAGTCCGCCGAGGTGCTCGTCGCCGAGCACGCCGCGCTCGAGCGCGCGATGGGGGACCCCGCCGTCGCCTCCGACCCCGACCGGCTGCGCGAGGCCAACCAGCGCTACGCCGCGCTCGGACCGGTCGTCGCCGCGCACCGCGCCTGGCGAGCGGCGCGCGACGACCTCGGGGCGGCCCGCGAGCTGGCCGGTGAGGACCCCGCGTTCGCGGAGGAGCTGCCCGCGCTGGAGGAGGCCGTCGCCGCGGCCGATGACCGGCTGCGCCGTCTGCTCGTGCCGCGCGACCCCGAGGACGACCGTGACGTCATCCTCGAGGTCAAGGCGGGGGAGGGCGGCGAGGAGTCGGCCCTCTTCGCCGGTGACCTCCTGCGGATGTACCTGCGCCACGCGGAGCGCCGCGGCTGGCGCACCGAGGTGCTCGACGCGACCGAGTCCGACCTCGGCGGGTACAAGGACGTCCGCGTCTCGGTGAAGTCGCGGGGCACGGCCGCGCCCGGCGAGGCGCCGTGGGCCCGGCTCAAGTACGAGGGTGGCGTGCACCGTGTCCAGCGCGTGCCGGTCACCGAGAGCCAGGGCCGCATCCACACCTCCGCCGCCGGGGTCTGGGTCATGCCCGAGGCGGAGGAGGTCGAGGTGACGATCGACGCGAACGACCTGCGGATCGACGTCTTCCGCAGCAGCGGCCCCGGCGGGCAGAGCGTCAACACGACCGACTCCGCCGTCCGGATCACCCACCTGCCGACCGGCCTCGTCGTGTCGTGCCAGAACGAGAAGAGCCAGCTGCAGAACCGCGAGGCCGCGCTGCGCGTGCTGCGCGCCCGCCTGCACCAGATGGCGATGGACGAGCGGCACGCCGCGGAGTCCGACGCCCGCGCGAGCCAGGTCCGCACCGTCGACCGCAGCGAGCGCATCCGCACGTACAACTTCCCCGAGAACCGCGTCAGCGACCACCGCACGGGCTACAAGGCGCACAACCTCGACGCCGTGCTCGACGGCGACCTCGACCCGGTCGTGCAGTCCGCGGTCGACGCCGACGAGGCCGCGAGGCTCGCCGCCATCTCCGACCGATGACGACGACCGACGTCCTGCTCGCCGGGGCCCGGGCCGCGCTCGCCGGGGCCGGCGTCCCGTCGCCGGACGCCGACGCCGTCGAGCTGCTCTCGTACGTCCTCGGCGTGGACCACGGCGAGGTGCGGATGCGGGGCATCCTGCGCACGGCCGTCGTCGAGCGGGACGTGGCCCGGTTCGAGGACCTCGTGGACGAACGGGCAGCCCGCGTCCCGCTGCAGCACCTCACCGGGCGCGCGCACTTCCGGCACCTGACGCTCGGCGTCGGGCCCGGCGTCTTCGTGCCGCGCCCCGAGACCGAGCTGACCGCCGGTCACGCGGTCGACGCCGCGCGCGCCGCGGGGCCGGCCCCGGTCGTCGTCGACCTCTGCACCGGGTCGGGGGCCATCGCGCTCGCCGTCGCCGACGAGGTCCGCGACGCCCGGGTGCACGCCGTCGAGCTGTCGCCCGACGCGCACGGCTGGGCGCGGCGCAACGTCGACCGCCTCGGGCTGCCGGTCGACCTGCGGCTCGGCGACGCCACGACCGCCTTCGACGACCTCGAGGGCGCCGTCGACGTCGTCGTCAGCAACCCCCCGTACATCCCCGACGGCGCCGTGCCCGTCGATCCCGAGGTGCGCGACCACGACCCGGCGCTCGCGCTGTACGGCCGCTCCGCCGACGGCCTCGCGGTGCCGCTCGCGGTCGCGGCCCGTGCCGCGGTGCTCCTGCGCGCGGGCGGGGTGCTCGTCATGGAGCACGCCGACGAGCAGGGCGGGTCCCTGCCGGGGGCGCTGCGGGCGACGGGGGAGTGGCACGACGTCGTCGACCACCGCGACCTCGCGGGCCGCCCGCGCACGACCGTGGCCGTGCGCGCCCCGCGCGGCTGAACCCTCCGCATCCACGCCGGGGTGGCGCCCTAGGCTGGCCCCCATGAGCCCGGTCTTCGACTGCACCACCGAGGCGGGGCGTGCCGACGCGCTGCCCAAGGTCGCCGAGGGTGTCCGCAACGGACGCCTCGTGGTCCTGCCCACCGACACCGTCTACGGCATCGGTGCCGACGCCTTCTCGCCGGAGGCCGTCCGCGACCTCCTCGACGCCAAGGGCCGGGGCACCGACATGCCCCCTCCGGTCCTCGTCCCCGAGGCGCGCACGCTCGAGGGTCTCGCGACCGAGGTGCCCGACTACGCCCGCGCGCTCGTCGAGGAGTTCTGGCCCGGCCCGCTCACCGTCGTCCTGCGCGCGCAGCCCTCGCTCGCCTGGGACCTCGGCGAGACCGGCGGCACCGTCGCGCTGCGGATGCCCGACGACGAGGTCGCCCTCGCCCTCCTGCGCGAGGTCGGCCCGATGGCCGTGAGCAGCGCCAACCGCCACGGGTACCCCTCGAGCCGCACGGTCGTCGAGGCCGCGACGCAGCTCGGGGCGAGCGTCGAGTTCTACCTCGACGGCGGGCCGAGCACGGGTGGCCTGGCCTCGACGATCGTCGACTGCACACGCGACGAGCCGGCCATCCTCCGGCTCGGCGCGCTGTCGGAGGAGGCCGTCATGGCCGTCGTCGAGCGCTCGCGCGCCGACGCCCTAGAGTTGTCGGGCGCCGAGCCCGGCGCGAGCAGCCAGGACCAGCCGCGGGAGAGCGCCGACGATGAGTGACACGTTCTACGGATCCGACTTCGACGCCCTCTCGGCGTTCGACCCCGAGATCGCCTCGGTCCTCACCGGCGAGCTCGACCGGCTCCGCGGCGGGCTGCAGCTCATCGCCAGCGAGAACCTCTCGAGCCCCGAGGTCCTCACGGCCCTCGGCTCGACGCTGTCGAACAAGTACGCCGAGGGCTACCCGGGCCGCCGCTACTACGGCGGCTGCTCGGAGGTCGACAAGGCCGAGTCGCTCGCCATCGAGCGGGCCAAGGCCCTCTTCGGTGCCGACCACGCCAACGTCCAGCCGCACTCGGGCGCCAGCGCGAACCAGGCCGTCTACGGCGCGTTCCTCAAGCCCGGCGAGACGATCCTCGCCATGAGCCTCCCGCACGGCGGTCACCTGACCCACGGCACGAAGGTCTCCTTCTCCGGCAAGTGGTTCGACGCGGTGCACTACGGCGTCGACAAGGACACCGAGGACATCGACTACGACGAGGTCGAGCGCCTCGCCAAGGAGCACCGCCCCAAGGTCCTCCTGGCCGGTGGCTCCGCGATCCCGCGCACCATCGACTTCGCGCGCTTCCGGGCCATCGCCGACGAGGTCGGCGCGGTCTTCTGGGTCGACGCCGCGCACTTCATCGGCCTCGTCGCCGGCAAGGCCATCGAGAGCCCGGTGCCCCACGCCGACGTCGTCTCGTTCACGACGCACAAGGTGCTGCGCGGCCCGCGCTCCGGCGCGATCGTCTGCCGCGAGGAGCACGCCGCCGCCATCGACAAGGCCGTCTTCCCGATGATGCAGGGTGGCCCGCAGATGCACACGATCGCCGCGAAGGCCGTGAACTTCAAGGAGTGCGCGACCCCCGAGTACGCCGCGTACACGCGCCAGGTCATCGCCAACGCGAAGGTCCTCGCGCAGGCCCTCGGCGAGCACGGCATCCGGCCGACGACCGGTGGCACCGACACGCACCTGAGCCTGCACGACCTCCAGGGCGTGCACGTCACGGGCGTCGACGCCGAGGCGCGCAGCGACGCCGCCGGGATCACCCTCAACAAGAACGCGATCCCGTTCGACCCGCAGAAGCCGAACATCGCCTCGGGCATCCGGGTGGGCACGCCCTGCGTCACGACGCAGGGGATGGGCGCGGACGAGATGCGCACCATCGCGCGGCTCATCGCCCGGGCGGTGACCGAGGGCGACGCCGACCCGCAGCACGAGGTCTCGCGCGCGGTCCGGGCCGAGGTCACCGAGCTGGTGCAGGCCTTCCCCGCGTACCCCCGACCGGCCTGAGGCCGCCGGAGCCGCCGCCCGTGACCGACTCCGTCCCGGACCCCGAACCGCGCCTGCTGACCCGGCTCAACCGCCGGGGCTTCCGGCTCGTCATGGTGCTCGACGCCGGGGCCGTGTTCCTCCTGTCGGTGCTGACGATGGTCTGGCGCTACGGACTGCCGCCGTGGCCGACCTACCCCCTGGCTCTCTACGCGCTCTCCTTCGCGGTCTCGGCGGGCATCTTCCTCGTCGCGTTCTACTTCGGCGGCCTCTACGAGCGCGAGCCGCGCCTCGGGGGAGCGGCGGTGCTGCCCCGGGCGGCCAGGCTCTCGCTCGCCGCCGGCAGCTTCGTCGCGCTGCTCAACCTCGTGCTCTCGGCGCTGCTGCGCCAGCGCGGGTCGATCGTCGACCGGCCGCTGCCGTTCCCCATCACCAACCTCGTCGCGGTGATGGCCCTCGCGGGCGTCGCCGTCGCGGTCAACCGGGGGGTCGTCCACTGGATGCGCACCCGGCGCGAGGGCCCGCCGCGCGTCGTCCTCGCCGGGCTGGCGCCCGACATCGAGCTCGCCCGTCAGCACGTCGTGGCCAACCACTCGCCGCTCGAGGTGGTGGCCGAGGTCGACGACCCGCACGCCATCGTCGAGACGGTCGCGCGCACGCGGGCCACCGACGTGCTGCTCCTCAGCGCCGGCTGGCTCGACCTCTGGTACCCGCGGACCATCGGGCGGCTCGACCAGCAGGACGTCACCGTCCTGCTGCGGGTCGGCGGGCGCGAGACGCTCTTCGGCCTGGACCGCCTGCGCGAGGTCGCGGGGCTGCCCTTCGTCCTCCTCATGCCGCAGACGATGGCGGCCTCGCAGCGCCACTTCAAGCGCCTGCTCGACCTCGTGCTCGTCGTCGTCACGGCGCCGGTCTGGCTGCTCCTCCTCGGGGGCGTCGCGCTGCACCAGCTCGTGGTGGCGGGGCGTCCGCTGCTCTACCGGCAGACGCGCGTCGGCGCCGGGGGAGAGACCTTCGAGATGGTGAAGTTCCGCACGATGCGGACCGACGCCGAGGTCACCGGGGCGCAGCTGTCGTCCGGCTCCGGGGACCCCCGCGTCATCCCGGCCTGCCGCTGGCTGCGGGCCACCCGGGCCGACGAGCTGCCGCAGATCCTCCACATCCTCACCGGCCGGATGTCGGTCGTCGGGCCCCGCCCGGAGCGTCCCGAGCTGACCGCGGGGTTCGAGCAGGAGATCGCGGGGTACACCCGTCGCCACGAGGTCCCGCCCGGTCTGACCGGCCTCGCGCAGATCCACGGCCGGTACCACACCGACGCCGCGTACAAGCTCGGCTACGACCTGCAGTACCTCGTCAACTGGTCCCC
The DNA here is from genome assembly GCF_018729305.1 of Phycicoccus mangrovi. Classification (NCBI taxonomy): domain Bacteria; kingdom Bacillati; phylum Actinomycetota; class Actinomycetes; order Micrococcales; family Intrasporangiaceae; genus Phycicoccus; species Phycicoccus mangrovi. The sequence continues at coordinate 19,796 of NZ_JAHHWP010000004.1, forward strand.
GGTGCTCGACCTCGAGATCATCGCGCGGACCATCTGGGTCGTCCTCGCCCGACGCGTCTGACCTGCGCTTTTGGCCTCGTCGGGGGCTTGTGATAACTTTCACAAGCCGTCCCGGGAGAGTCCGCTCTCCACCCACCGACGACAGGCCGATCACGGATGACCGACCCGCAGCCCAGCGCCGCACCGCACGCCGGTGCCCCCTTCGGAGCGATGCTCCGGGGTGCGCTGGCGCCGTCCGCCGTCGCGGGTGTGCTGGCCGTCGTCGTCCTCGCGGTCGTCCGCGGCGCGGACGCGATCGCCGGGGGCTCCCTCGGTCTCGTCGTCTCGCTCGGCTTCTTCGCCTCCGGGATGTTCCTGCTCAGCCGGCTCGTGCGCGACGCCAACCCGACGGCGTTCTTCGCCGTCGCGATGGCCGTCTACCTCGGGCAGGTCTTCCTGCTCCTGCTCGTGATCATCGCGTTCAAGGACGCGTCGTGGGTCGACGGTCCCGCCCTGGGGATCGTCGCCTTCGTCGTCACGATCGTGTGGCAGGTCTTCGCGATGCGCGCCCTGCGCCGCGCCCGCGTCCCCGTCTACGACCTCCCGGACGGCCCGGAGGAGCGCTCGTGAGCGCCCGTCAGCCCGTCCGACCCGCCGTCGCGACCACCCGCGAGGGTCGGGTAGCGTACGTCCCGTTCCATCGGGCGCCCGTCGAGCGCGCCTGTGAATTCCCCGAGGAGAGGCTGTGAGCCCCAGCGTGGTTCCCGCACACTGGCTTCAGACCGGCGTCGCCGCCGCTGACGGTGAGGGCTTCGTCGCCCCCGGCCCGGAGAGCTTCTGGTGGCCCCTCATCGGGGGCGACACCAACGACTTCGCGCTGACCCGTCCGGCGTTCGTCGTCATCGTCTCGGTCGTGCTCATCGGCGCGTTCTTCATGACCGTCGCCGGCAAGCTCTCGGTGGTCCCGAGCAAGCGGCAGTTCCTCGCCGAGGGCGTCTACGGCTTCGTGCGCAACAGCATCGGCCGCGACATCATCGGCGCGAAGGACTTCCGTCCGTTCATCCCGCTGCTGATGACGCTGTTCACGATGATCCTGTTCAACAACGTCATGGGCATCTTCCCGCTCGTGCAGTTCCCCTCGTTCAGCCGGATCGCCTTCCCGATCGTGCTGACCCTCGTCGTGTACGTCGTCTACCACACCGTCGCGATCCGCCGGAAGCACGGCGTCGTGGGCTACCTCAAGTCGCTCGTGCCCCCCGGCCTGCCGCTCTGGCTGCGCCCGATCATGTTCGTGCTCGAGTTCCTCACGTACTTCATCATCCGGCCGCTGACGCTCGCGCTGCGACTGTTCGGCAACATGCTCGCCGGCCACCTGATGCTCCTCGTGTTCATCCTCGGCGGCGAGTACCTGCTCCTCCACGGCAGCAACATCGGCATCCAGGCGTCCGGCGTGCTCGGCATGGGCTTCGGCATCGTCATGACCTTCTTCGAGCTCCTGGTGCAGTTCCTCCAGGCGTTCATCTTCACCCTCCTCGCGGCGCTGTACATCAGCGACGCGGTGAGCGAGCACCACTGACCGCCGGAGCAGTCCGGTAGCACGACCACCAGAACAGTTCACCGACGCCGGGACAGGCCCGGCGCCGTCCGAAAGGAAACGCAATGACTGGCAACATCACGTACCTCGGCTACGGTCTCGCCGCCATCGGCCCCGGTATCGGTGTGGGTCTCATCTTCGCCGCGTACATCAACGGTGTGGCCCGCCAGCCGGAGGCCCGCGGCATGCTCCAGACCATCGCCTTCACCGGCATGGCGCTCACCGAGGCGCTCGCGATCCTCGGTCTCGTCTTCGTCTTCGTCTTCGCAGGCTGACGACGCACCTCCGCAGCACAGACCGTCCGTCCGACAGATAGGTAAGCGACGTGGTTCTCGCATCCGTGCAGACCGCCGAGGGAGTGGGCTGGCCCGAGGCCCTGCCCCTCCTGCCCCACCCCGGCGAGATCATCGTCGGCGCCATCGCCTTCGCCATCCTCTACTGGCTCTTCGCGACCAAGGTCGTGCCGCGCATGGAGGCTCTGTACGAGGAGCGCACCGCGGCGATCGAGGGCGGCATGGAGCAGGCCGAGCAGGCCCAGGCCGAGGCCAGGGCCGCGCTGGAGCAGTACACCGCCCAGCTCGCCGAGGCCCGCGCCGAGGCGAACTCGATCCGCGAGTCCGCCCGCGAGCAGGGCGCGCAGATCGTCGCGGAGATGCGCGCCCAGGCCCAGGCCGAGGCGTCCCGCATCACCGAGTCGGCCAAGCGCCAGGTCGAGGCCGAGCGCCAGCAGGCCGTGGTCCAGCTGCGCCAGGAGGTCGGCACGCTGTCGACCGCCCTCGCGAGCAAGATCGTCGGCGAGTCCCTCGAGGACGAGGTGCGCCAGAAGGGCATCGTCGACCGCTTCCTCGCGGAGCTCGAGGCCGGCGAGGTCCGGCCCGAGAAGGTCACGCCGGCCGGGCAGGACGCCTGATGCGTGGCTCGTCCCGCGGTGCCGCGAAGGCCTCCCAGGAGGCCCTCGACACCGCCCTGCGCGGCGGTGACGCCGGGACCCTCGCCGAGGAGCTCTTCGGGGTGACCGGTGTCGTCGAGGGCAACGCGTCCCTGCGGCGCGCGCTCGCCGACCCCTCCCGCGAGGGCTCGGCGAAGGCCGGGCTCGCCCGCTCGCTGTTCGGCAGCCGCCTCGGCGCCTCCACCGCCGAGCTCGTCGCCACGGTGGCGGGCCAGCGGTGGGCCGACGAGCGCGACCTCGGCGACACCCTCGAGAGCCTGGCCGTGCAGGCGGTCCTCGCGGGTGCCGAGTCCGCGGGCCGCATCGACCGGGTCGAGGACGAGCTGTTCCGCTTCGAGCGGATCGTCGCCGCCGACCCCGGTCTGCGCGACACGCTCTCCAGCCGCAACACCGACGCCGAGGGCAAGGCCGGCCTCGTCCGGACGCTGCTGGCCGCCAAGGCCGCCCCCGAGACGGTGCGCCTCGTCGAGCAGGCCGTGCGCACGCCGCGCGGTCGTCGGCTCGACCGGGTCATGGAGGCCTACCTCGAGCTCGCCTCGCGCCGCCGCGACGAGCTCACCGCCCTGGTGACGACCGCCGTCGCCCTGAGCGAGCAGCAGCAGGCCCGCCTGCGCAGCGCGCTCGAGAAGCACTACGGCAAGGCCGTCGCCCTCCAGGTGGTCCTCGAGCCCGCCGTCATGGGCGGCATCCGGGTCCAGGTCGGCGACGAGGTCGTCGACGGGACCGTGCTGCGCCGCCTCGACGAGGCGCGCCGGCACGTCACCGGCAGCTGACCCCCGCACGACAACTTCAGACGCACGACCACACGAACTGCGGCCCACAGGGGCCGGTGACCGAGGAGAAGATCACACATGACGGAGCTCTCGATCCGTCCGGACGAGATCCGGGACGCGCTGGACAGCTACGTGCGCTCCTACGAGCCGGGGGCGGCCTCCCGCGAGGAGGTCGGCCGCGTCACCGACGCCGGTGACGGCATCGCGCACGTCGAGGGCCTGCCCTCGGCGATGACCAACGAGCTGCTGCAGTTCGAGGACGGCACGCTGGGCCTCGCGCTCAACCTCGACGTCCACGAGATCGGCGTCGTCGTCCTCGGTGACTTCTCCAAGATCGAGGAGGGCCAGGAGGTCAAGCGCACCGGCGAGGTCCTCTCGGTCCCCGTCGGCGACAAGTTCCTCGGCCGCGTCGTCGACCCGCTCGGCACCCCGATCGACGGTCTCGGCGACATCGAGGCCGAGGAGCGCCGCGCCCTCGAGCTGCAGGCCCCCACGGTGGTCCAGCGCAAGTCGGTCCACGAGCCGCTGCAGACCGGCCTCAAGGCCGTCGACGCGATGACCCCGATCGGCCGCGGCCAGCGCCAGCTGATCATCGGCGACCGCCAGACCGGCAAGACCACGGTCGCGGTCGACACGATCATCAACCAGAAGGAGTTCTGGGAGAGCGGTGACCCGGACAAGCAGGTCCGCTGCATCTACGTCGCCATCGGCCAGAAGGGCTCCACGATCGCGTCCGTCAAGGGCACGCTCGAGGAGGCCGGCGCGATGGAGTACACGACCATCGTCGCGGCCCCCGCCTCCGACTCCGCGGGCTTCAAGTACCTCGCCCCCTACACCGGCTCGGCCATCGGCCAGCACTGGATGTACCAGGGCAAGCACGTCCTCATCGTCTTCGACGACCTGTCCAAGCAGGCCGAGGCCTACCGCGCCGTCTCCCTCCTCCTGCGCCGCCCGCCGGGCCGCGAGGCCTACCCGGGTGACGTCTTCTACCTGCACAGCCGGCTCCTCGAGCGCTGCGCGAAGCTCTCGGACGAGCTCGGCCACGGTTCGATGACCGGCCTGCCGATCATCGAGACCAAGGCGGGCGACGTCTCGGCGTACATCCCGACCAACGTCATCTCGATCACGGACGGCCAGATCTACCTCCAGGCCGACCTGTTCAACGCCAACGTCCGCCCGGCGATCGACGTGGGTGTCTCCGTCTCCCGCGTCGGTGGTGCCGCGCAGATCAAGGCGATGAAGTCGGTCGCCGGTCGCCTCAAGCTCGACCTCGCGCAGTACCGCGCCCTCGAGGCCTTCGCGATGTTCGCGTCCGACCTCGACCCGGCCTCCCGTGCGCAGCTGGCCAAGGGTGCCCGCCTCGTCGAGCTCCTCAAGCAGTCGCAGGCCGCGCCGTACCCGGTCGAGGAGCAGGTCGTCTCCATCTGGATGGGCACGACCGGCAAGCTCGACAGCGTCGCCGTCGAGGACGTGCGCCGCTTCGAGACCGAGTTCCTCGACCACCTCCGCCGCACGAAGTCGGACCTCCTCGCGGCCATCCGCGAGACCGGCAAGTTCGAGGAGGGCACCGAGCAGGCGCTCGAGGCCGAGGTCGACACCTTCAAGACCAAGCTCTTCGACGGCTCCGGCGCCGAGGCGGTCCCGGTGAACGACCAGGGCGAGGACGGCAGCGAGGCGATGGACTCCGACCAGGAGCAGATCGTCCGCCAGAAGCGCTGACGCCCCTCCACCGAGCAGACACCACGAAAGGCGGAAAGACATGGGAGCGCAGATCCGGGAGTACCGGCAGCGCATCCGGTCCGTCAGCGCGACGAAGAAGATCACGCGGGCCATGGAGCTCATGGCGGCCTCGCGGGTCGTCAAGGCCCAGCAGGCCGTGCGTGAGTCCTCGCCGTACGCCCGGGCGCTGACCCGAGCGGTCTCGGCGGTGGCGACCTTCTCCAACGAGGACCACCCGCTGACCACCGAGAAGGAGGACGTGCGCCGCGCCGCGGTCGTCATCATGACCTCCGACCGCGGTCTGGCCGGCGCGTACTCCTCCGCGGTGATCAAGGAGAGCGAGCGGCTCGTCGCGCGCCTGCGCGAGGAGGGCAAGGAGGTCGTCCCCTACCTCCTCGGCCGCAAGGCGATCGGGTTCTACAAGTTCCGTCACCGCGAGTACGCGGCGGAGTGGAGCGGCTTCTCCGAGAAGCCGACCTTCGACGTCGCCCGCGAGGTGGGGGAGCGGCTCGTCGCCGACTTCACGACCGCGACCGACGAGGGCGGGGTCGACGAGGTCCACGTCGTCTTCACGCGGTTCGTCTCGATGGTCACCCAGGAGCCCGAGGTCATCCGGCTGTTGCCCCTCGAGGTCGTCGAGGGCGAGGAGAAGCCGTCCGCGGACGACCTCCTGCCGCTGTACGACTTCGAGCCCGGCGCCGCCCAGGTGCTCGACGCGCTGCTCCCGAAGTACGTCAACGCCCGGCTCTTCAACTGCATGCTGCAGGCGGCCGCCTCCGAACTCGCCGCCCGCCAGCGGGCGATGAAGTCGGCGACGGACAACGCCGAGGAGCTCATCAAGAAGTACACCCGGCTGGCGAACCAGGCGCGCCAGGCCGAGATCACCCAAGAGATCAGCGAAATCGTCGGTGGCGCCAGCGCGCTGGCCGAGAGCAAGTGAGTGAGAGAGAGACCATGACTGCCACTGTCACCGAGAAGAGCGAGGCCGCCGCCGCCGGCGCGGTCGGCCGGATCTCCCGCATCATCGGCCCGGTCGTCGACGTCGAGTTCCCCGTCGACGGCATGCCGGACCAGTACAACCTGCTGACCACCGAGGTCGAGATCGGCGGCGAGAAGAAGTCGCTCAACCTCGAGGTCGCCCAGCACGTCGGCGACAACATGGTCCGCGCCATCTCCCTCCAGCCGACCGACGGCCTCGTCCGCGGCACGGCGGTGCAGGACACCGGCGGCCCCATCACGGTGCCGGTCGGCGACGCCACCCTCGGCAAGGTGTTCAACACCACCGGCGAGGTCATGAACCTCGAGGAGGGCGAGCGCTTCGAGGTGAGCGAGCGCTGGGGCATCCACCGCAAGGCCCCGGCCTTCGACCAGCTCGAGTCCAAGACCCAGATGTTCGAGACGGGCATCAAGGTCATCGACCTGCTCACCCCGTACGTCCAGGGCGGGAAGATCGGCCTCTTCGGCGGTGCGGGCGTCGGCAAGACCGTCCTCATCCAGGAGATGATCGCCCGTGTCGCGCGCGACCACGGTGGTGTCTCGGTGTTCGCCGGCGTCGGCGAGCGCACCCGTGAGGGCAACGACCTCATGGTCGAGATGGAGGAGGCCGGCGTCCTCGGCCAGACCGCCCTGGTCTTCGGCCAGATGGACGAGCCGCCGGGCACCCGCCTGCGCGTCGCCCTGTCCGCGCTGACGATGGCGGAGTACTTCCGCGACGTCCAGAAGCAGGACGTGCTCCTGTTCATCGACAACATCTTCCGCTTCACGCAGGCGGGCTCGGAGGTCTCGACCCTCCTCGGCCGCATGCCGTCCGCGGTGGGCTACCAGCCGACCCTCGCCGACGAGATGGGCGTCCTCCAGGAGCGCATCACCTCGACGCGTGGTCACTCGATCACCTCGATGCAGGCGATCTACGTCCCCGCCGACGACTACACCGACCCGGCCCCGGCGACGACGTTCGCGCACCTCGACGCGACGACCGAGCTCAGCCGCGAGATCGCCTCGCTCGGCATCTACCCGGCCGTGGACCCGCTCACCTCGACGAGCCGGATTCTCGACCGTCGCTACATCGCGGAGGACCACTACAACACCGCGGTCCGCGTCAAGCAGATCCTCCAGCGCAACAAGGAGCTGCAGGACATCATCGCGATCCTCGGCATCGACGAGCTGTCCGAGGAGGACAAGATCCTCGTCAACCGCGCCCGCCGGATCCAGCGCTTCCTGTCGCAGAACACCTACGTCGCGAAGCAGTTCACCGGCATCGAGGGCTCGACGGTCCCGCTGACCGACACCATCGAGGCGTTCACGAAGATCTGCGACGGCGAGTACGACCACGTCGGTGAGCAGGCGTTCTTCATGTGCGGTGGCCTCGACGACGTCGAGCGCCAGTGGGCCGAGATCCAGAAGAACCTCTGATGGCTCTCCAGGTCGAGCTCGTCGCCGCGGACCGCAAGGTCTGGGAGGGCGAGGCCAGCCAGGTCAGCGCCCGCTCGACCGAGGGTGACCTCGGCGTGCTCCCGGGCCACCAGCCGATGCTCGTCGTCCTCGCCGAGGGCGAGGTCCGCATCAACGCCGGTGGCTGGAAGAGCGCGGTCGTCGACGGCGGCTTCATGTCGGTCGACCACGACCGCGTGACGATCGTCGCCGAGACGGTGGACGCCGCCGGCATGGGTTCCTGACGACACGGGCGGGGACGGGCTTCGGATGGATGCACTGGTCGTCTCCGAGCTCGTCCTCGCCCTCGTCGTCCTCACCGTCCTCGGCGTGCTCACCTTCGTGTGGGCGCGCCGTCGGTTCATCTCCGGGGACGGTCGTCCCGTCATGCTCTGCGCGCTGCGCGACGACGACGGGGGACGCTGGCGCCTGGGCCTGGCCCGGCTCGGGGCCGAGCGCTTCGAGTGGTTCAGCATCGTCGGACCGTCGCTGCGGCCCGAGGTGTCGTGGCTGCGTGGGGAGGTCGAGCTCGGCTCGCCGCAGCCGACGACCGAGGTCATCCCCGGGCTCTCGGAGCCGGTGGCCGTGACCGGCACCGCGGCCGGGCGCTCGTGCGAGTTCGCCTTCGTGCCCGCGGCCTACACCGCCGTCCGGGCCTGGCTCGAGTCGAGCCCGCCCGGACTCAACGTCAACGTCGCCTGACGTCAGCGGGCGTTGGGGTCGGCCTCGCGGCCGCCGCCGGGCGCCCAGAGGACGTCGCCACCGGCGTCGACGTTGGCCGTGCGCGCGAGGACGAAGAGCAGGTCCGAGAGCCGGTTGAGGTACTGGGCGGTCGTCGGGTTGACCCCGCCGTGGCCGCGCTCGCTGCCCGGCTCGGTGCCGTACTCCTCGATGGCCGTCCACGTCGAGCGCTCGGCCCGCCGGACGACGGTGAGCGCCTGGTGGAGGTACGCCGAGCCCGGCGTGCCGCCGGGGAGGATGAACGAGCGCAGCTTCTCGAGCGGGGCGAGCCAAGTGTCGCAGTCGGCCTCGAGCTCGGCGACCCACTCGTCCTTGACGCGCAGCGGCGGGTACTCGTAGCTCTCCTGGAGCGGCGTGCACAGGTCGGCGCCGACGTCGAAGAGGTCGTTCTGCACGCGCAGCAGGACGGTGCGCACCTCGACCGGCAGCCCGCCGCAGGCGATGGCGACACCGAGGGCGGCGTTCGCCTCGTTGACGTCCGCGTAGGCGGCCAGGCGCACGTCGGTCTTGCGGGTGCGGCTGAGGTCGCCGAGCGCCGTCGTGCCGTCGTCGCCGGTCCGGGTCCAGATCCGGGTGAGGTTGACCATGCGCACAGTCTCGCAGGCGACCGGCACGGCCACGGCGCTGGCCGCTAGGTGACATCGGCGACGTCGTTGTCGAATCGTGACCGTGTCCGCTGGGCCACCGGGGCGGGTTCGTGGGTCGATAGGGGCACACGACGACGTGGAGAGGGGGAGGACGTGGCCGACCGGGGAGCACCGACCGCGACCATCACCGAGCACGCCCGGGACGAGGGTGTGCTCATCACCGTGACGGGGCGCCTCGACGCCCGCAGCGCCGCCGACCTCAGGTCGGCGCTGCACCGGGTCATCGCCCAGGGCGCTGACCCCCTCCACCTCGACCTCACGGGGGCGCACATCGGGGACGCGTGCGCGCTCGGGCTGCTGCTCGAGGCGCACCGACGGGCCCACCGGGCCGGTCGCCGCCTCGTCGTCGTGGCCGCCGACGACCGCACCCGGCGTCTCCTCCTGCGGCTGCGGCTGCCCGGACTGCTCGCGCCGCCGGTCCCGGTGCCCTGAGCGGCGGCCGGTGCGACGCCGGTCGTCGTGCCGCCGCCGCCGTGGCGTGCCTCACGTGTGGGCACTCTCACCGCCGGACGACCTACCCGGGTCGAGGGCCCGCGGCTAGCGTTCCGGCCATGCCCGAGAGCACCGACGCCCCGCGCCCCGAGCGCGACCGCCCGTGGGTCATGCGCACCTACGCCGGACACTCGAGCGCGGCGGCGAGCAACGCGCTCTACCGGCGCAACCTCGAGAAGGGCCAGACCGGCCTGTCGGTCGCCTTCGACCTCCCGACCCAGACCGGGTACGACCCGGACCACGCGCTCGCGCGCGGCGAGGTCGGCAAGGTCGGCGTCCCCGTGTCGCACGTCGGCGACATGCGCGCGCTCTTCGACGGCATCCCGCTCGCCGAGATGAACACGTCGATGACGATCAACGCGACGGCGATGTGGCTGCTCGCCCTCTACCAGGTGGTCGCCGAGGAGCAGGCGGAGGCCGCCGGCCTCGACCCCGACGAGGCGGTCCGGGCGCTCGCCGGCACGACGCAGAACGACATCATCAAGGAGTACCTGTCGCGGGGGACGTACGCGTTCCCGCCCGGGCCCTCGATGCGGCTGATCACGGACCTCGTCGCGCACACCGTGGCCGAGATCCCGAGGTGGAACCCGATCAACATCTGCAGCTACCACCTGCAGGAGGCCGGGGCGACGCCGGTGCAGGAGGTCGCCTACGCGATGTCGACCGCGATCGCGGTCCTCGACGCGGTCCGCGACTCCGGGCAGGTGCCGCCGGAGCGGTTCGGCGAGGTCGTCGCCCGCATCTCGTTCTTCGTCAACGCCGGCGTCCGGTTCGTCGAGGAGATGTGCAAGATGCGCGCCTTCGTCCGGCTCTGGGACGAGGTGACGCTCGAGCGCTACGGCGTGCAGGACGCCAGGCAGCGGCGCTTCCGCTACGGCGTGCAGGTCAACTCGCTGGGGCTCACCGAGGCCCAGCCCGAGAACAACGTCCAGCGGATCGTCCTCGAGATGCTCGCGGTCACCCTGAGCAAGGACGCGCGGGCCCGCGCGGTGCAGCTGCCGGCGTGGAACGAGGCGCTCGGGCTGCCCCGGCCCTGGGACCAGCAGTGGTCGCTGCGCATCCAGCAGGTGCTCGCGTACGAGTCCGACCTGCTCGAGTACGCGGACCTCTTCGAGGGGTCGGTCGTCGTCGAGGCCAAGGTCGAGGAGCTGCTCGCGGGGGCGCGCGAGGAGATGGCCCGGGTCGCCGAGCTCGGCGGCGCGGTCGCGGCCGTCGAGGGCGGTTACATGAAGTCCGAGCTCGTCGCGTCGCACGCGCGCCGCCGGGCGCGCATCGAGGCAGGGGAGGAGGTGGTCATCGGCGTCAACCGCTTCGAGTCGACCGAGCCCAACCCGCTGACCGCCGACCTCGACACGGCGATCCAGACCGTCGACCCCGGGGTCGAGGCCGCCGCCGTCGAGGCGGTGCGGCGCTGGCGCGAGGAGCGGGACGCCGACCCCGCGCGGCGCGAGCGGGCCGAGCGGGCCCTCGCCCGCCTGCGCGAGGACGCGGCCGGGTCGGCCAACCTCGTGCCGGCCACGCTCGAGTGCGCGCGGGCCGGGCTGACGACGGGGGAGTGGGCCGGCGCGCTGCGCGAGGTGTTCGGCGAGTTCCGGGCGCCGACGGGGGTCACCGGCTCGGTCGGGGTCGCCGCGGGCAGCGCCGAACTGGCGCGGGTGCGCGACCTCGTCCGCTCGACCGGTGAGGAGCTCGGCGAGCGGCTGCGCGTCCTCGTCGGCAAGCCGGGTCTCGACGGGCACTCCAACGGGGCCGAGCAGGTCGCCGTCCGGGCCCGGGACGCCGGCTTCGAGGTCGTCTACCAGGGGATCCGGCTGACGCCCGAGCAGATCGTCGGCGCGGCCGTCGCCGAGGACGTCCACCTCGTCGGGCTCTCGATCCTCTCCGGGTCGCACATGGAGCTCGTGCCCGACGTCCTCGAGCGGATGCGGGCCGCGGGCGCCTGCGACGTGCCGGTCATCGTCGGCGGGATCATCCCGGACGCCGACGCGGCCCGGCTCAAGGCGCTCGGCGTGGCCGAGGTGTTCACCCCGAAGGACTTCGGGCTCAACGACATCATGGCCCGCTTCGTCGACGTCATCCGCGAGTCCCGGGGGCTGTCACCGCTCCCCGCCGACAGCGACGCGCCCGCCCCGGCCTGAGCCGGGACGGGCGCGAGGGAGCGTCGGTCAGGCGCCGAGGGCGTCGGTCAGGGCCTTGCCGAAGGCGGGGAGGTCGTCGGGGTTGCGGCTCGTGATGAGGTTGTCGTCGATGACGACCTCGCGGTCCTCCCACGTCGCGCCCGCGTTGCGCAGGTCGGTCTGCAGGCTCGGCCAGGACGTCAGCGTGCGGCCGCGCAGGACGTCGGCCTCGATGAGCGTCCACGGGGCGTGGCAGATCGCCGCGACCGGCTTGCCGGACTCGACGAACGTGCGCACGAAGGAGACGGCGTCCTGCTCGGTGCGCAGGGCGTCCGGGTTGGCGACGCCACCGGGCAGCACGAGGGCGTCGTAGTCGCCGACCTCGGCGTCGGAGACGACGACGTCGACCGAGAAGGTGTCGGCCTTGTCGAGGTGGTTGAAGGCCTGGACCTCACCGGCCTCGGTGGAGACGAGGACGGGGGTGTGTCCGGCCTGCTCGACGGCCTTCCAGGGCTCGGTGAGCTCGACCTGCTCGATGCCCTCGGTGGCGACGAGGAAGGCGACCTTGCGGGGAGTGGTGTTCGTGTCGGTCATGCCCCTTCGGCTACCCGGCCGGGAGGACGCCGAAACAGTGGCGCGGAGGAACCGCGTCGTCCCTGTGATGACGCGGACACTGGACCGTGACGGGGATGCATCCGCGACGCCGATGAGCTTCCGCGCCGTCACCGTGATGACGCGGATGTTCCGGCCGGTCGGCGGTCCGGGTCAGAAGAGGCGGTGCTCGGTGTCGTCGATGCCGCGCAGGGCGTCGTAGTCGAGGACGACGCAGCGGATGCCGCGGTCCTCGGCGAGGGTGCGGGCCTGCGGCTTGATGACCTGGGCGGCGAAGATGCCCGTGACGGGGGCCAGGTGCGGGTCGCGGTTCATCAGCTCGAGGTAGCGGGTCAGCTGCTCGACCCCGTCGATCTCGCCGCGCCGCTTGATCTCGACGGCGACGTGGCCGCCGGATGCGTCGCGGCAGAGGATGTCGACCGGCCCGATCGCCGTCATGTACTCGCGGCGCGAGAGGGTCCAGCCCTCGCCGAGGGTCGTGATGTGCTCCGCGAGCAGCTTCTGCAGGTGCGCCTCGACGCCGTCCTTGACGAGGCCGGGGTCGACCCCGAGGTCGTGCGCGCTGTCGTGGTGGACCTCGTGCAGGCGCACCCGCAGCCGGTCCTCGGACTTCGCGTGCTGGACGACCCAGACCGCGGTGACGCCGTCGGCGACCTCGGTCTCGTCCGGGGCGACCTCGGCCATCGCGCACGGCGGGGACATCCAGTTGAGCGGCTTGTACGAGCCGCCGTCGGAGTGCACGAGCACCGACCCGTCCGCCTTGACGAGGAGGAGGCGGGTCGCGAGGGGCAGGTGGGCGCTCAGGCGTCCCTCGTAGTCGACCGAGCACGTCGCGATGACCATCCGCACGAGCGTGAACCCTACCCATCGCCGCTCGCGACCGCTTGCCCCGCCTCGGGAGCGGCGCGCACACTGGAGCCCGAGGTGAGGCCGATGAGGGCAGCGCTGGTGCCGCTGGTGCTCGTGGCACTGCCGGGCGCCGTCTTCGTGGCCGGCCTCACGCTCCTGCGCTGGTTCACGGGGGAGCCCGCGCCGCGGGTGCTCCGGCTGCTGGGTCGCCCCACCCGGTGGTGCGCCGACCGGCTGCGGGGCGTCGCCGACGGGATGGAGCGGGTCGGGATGGTGCGCCGCGCCCGGCCCCAGCCGGTGCCGCCGGTCCTGCTCGTGCTCGAGCTGCGCCGGCTCGCGGCCGAGGTGGTCCGGATCGAGGGTGGCGACCAGCCGCACCGCGCGGCGCGGCTCGCAGCCGCCCGGGCCGCGTACGACGACGTCCTCGTGCAGCTGTGCGGCCACGCCGACGTGCCGACGCCCATCGGCCTGCTGCCCCTCGACCCGCGCGACCGTCTCGACCTCGAGGTCGAGCTCGTGGCGTCCGGGGTGGACTGGTGAGGGGGTAAGCAGCGTCACGCCCCGCCGGTCTCGTGGCCTGCGAGGCCCTCTGGAAGGATCGCCGCCATGACGCGTGACTTCACCAGCGTGGGTGTGATCGGCCTCGGGACCATGGGCGCAGGCATCGTGGAGGTGTTCGCGCGCAACGGCATCGACGTCGTCGCGGTCGACGCGAACGAGGCCGGCGTCGCGCACGGACGCGAGATCCTCGCCGGCAGCACCGGCCGCGCCCTGCGCCGCGAGAAGATCACGCAGGAGCAGCACGACGCGCTCCACGCCCGGGTCCGCTTCACGAGCGACCTCGCCGACCTCGCCGGCTGCCAGCTCGTCGTCGAGGCCGTGCCCGAGCAGCTCGAGCTGAAGAAGCAGATCCTCGGCCGGCTCGACGACATCGTCGCGTCCGACGCGGTGCTCGCGACGAACACCTCCTCGCTGCCCGTCACCGAGATCGCCGTCGCGACCCGTGACCCCAAGCGGGTCGTCGGGATGCACTTCTTCAACCCCGCCCCGGTGCAGCAGTTCGTCGAGGTCATCCGCACGGTCATCACGGCCGACGACGTCTTCGAGGACGTCAAGGCCCTCGCCGAGCGCATCGGCAAGAAGCCGGTCATCGTCGGCGACAAGGCGGGCTTCATCGCCAACGCGCTGCTCTTCGGCTACCTCAACCACGCCGTCGCGATGTACGAGAGCCGCTACGCCACCCGCGAGGACCTCGACGCGGCGATGCGCTTCGGCTGCGGCTACCCGATGGGCCCGCTGCAGCTGCTCGACCTCATCGGCCTCGACACCGCGTACGAGATCCTCGACACGATGTACAAGCAGGGGCGTGACCGGCTCCACGCCCCGAGCCCGATCATCAAGCAGATGGTCTCCGCCGGCCTGCTCGGCCGGAAGTCGGGCCGCGGCTTCTACACCTACGCCGCCCCCGGCTCGCCCGAGGTCGTCCCCGACGCGCAGACCCCGTCCGGCGGGGTGCCCGCGGGCGTCGACCTGCGCGAGGTGCGCTCGGTCGGCGTCGTCGGCAGCGGCACGATGGCGACGGGCATCGTCGAGGTCTTCGCCAAGGCGGGCTACGCCGTGACGTTCGTGGCGCGCTCGGACGCCAAGGTCGCCGACGTCGTCACCGCGCTCGGCCGCAGCTGCGCCCGCGCGGTCGAGAGGGGCCGGATGGAGCAGGCCGACGCCGACGCGCTGCTCGGCCGGGTCGCCGGCGCGACCGGGCGCGAGGCGCTCGCCGACGTCGACCTCGTCGTCGAGGCCGTCGCCGAGGACCTCGCCGTCAAGCAGGACCTCTTCCGCGACCTCGACCGCATCTGCAAGCCGGGCGCGATCCTCGCGACGACCACCTCCTCGCTGCCGATCATCGACTGCGCCAAGGTCACCGCGCGGCCGCAGGACGTCATCGGGATGCACTTCTTCAACCCGGCGCAGGTCATGAAGCTCGTCGAGGTCGTCCACACGATCTCGACCGCGCCCGACGTCGTCGCGACCGTCCAGGACCTCTGCGCGAAGACCGGCAAGGTGGCCGTCACCTGCGGCGACCGCAGCGGGTTCATCGTCAACGCGCTGCTCTTCCCCTACCTCAACGACGCCGTGAAGATGCTCGAGGCCAACTACGCGAGCGCCGACGACATCGACACCGCGATGAAGACCGGCTGCGGGCTGCCGATGGGGCCCTTCGAGCTGCTCGACGTCGTCGGGCTCGACGTGTCGCTGGCCATCGAGCGCGAGCTCTACCTCGAGTTCCGCGAGCGTGGCTACGCGCCGGCGCCGCTGCTGGAGCACCTCGTGACCGCCGGGTACCTCGGTCGCAAGACCGGGCGCGGGTTCCGCACCTACGCCTGAGCGGTCCCGGAGCCGGGACCTCCTTCGAGGGCAGGCAACACGCCGACGTCCGGACATGCGCGCCTGCGTGTCGCCTCCTCTCGAGGAGTCACTCCAGCCGGAGCGTGCCCGGGTCGAGGCCGAGCGCGCGGGCGAAGCGCCGGAGCAGATCGCGACGTCGCACGGGGTCGCGGTGGTCCTGCGCGTAGATCTCAAGCACGGTCCACCCCTCGTCGCGGAGCAGCCCGGCGCGCCGCGCGTCGGCGCTCCGAGCGGCGATCCCGCCGTGCACCTCGCCCTGGTACTCGCCGACGACCCGCTGCGGCGTCCAGACGAGGCCGCCCTCGGCGAGCCAGCCGCCGTCGCGGGTGTGGACGGGTGCGCACGGCGCCGGCTCCGGGAACCCGGCGCGGACGAACATCAACCGACTGCGGGTCTCCATCGGCGAGCGCACCCCGGGGCGCACCAGGGGGAGGGCCTTCGCCAGGAGCCGCCCTCCCCGTGGGGCGTCGCGCGCGTCGAGGCAGGACCGGAGGGGCGCGACGGCCGAGTCGACCTCCGTGGGGGAGCGCAGGACCCCCGGGGCCGCCCACCGGGAGGCCACCGCGTCACCGACGACGACGAGGTCGTCGAGGCCGAGCACCGACCGGTCGAGGGAGGCGAGGTCGACCCACGTGTCGGTGAGGCCGGTGACGCGCACGCCGTCCACCACGACGACCTCGCGCCGCTCCAGCCCCCGGTGCGGCCGGCACCCCGCCCGCTCGACGCGACCCCGTCCCGTGGGCCGCATCACGTCCAGCAGGGGGTCGCGCTCCGGCGCCGGTGGGAGCGGCAGACCGTGCAGCCGCGCCGCGGTGACGTGCGAGAAGGCGCAGTCCGGCGGCAGGGCCAGCGCGAACGCCCGGGCCCGCTCGCGCAGGTCCTCGGGGACGGCGAGGGCGCGGACCCCCCGGGTCACCCGGTGCAGGCGCTCGTCGCGCCAGTCGTGGTCCGCGAGCCCCCGGGCGCGGGCGTCCGCGAGCGACAGCGGACCACCCGGGAGCGGTGGCAGGCGGCGCGGGCACATGGGTCGAGCATCGTCGGACGAGCGTGTGGACCGAGGTCGTCATCCACAGGCCCGCGCGAGGGGAGGCGACACGCCGACGTCCGGACGCGAGCCCCTGCGTGTTGCCTCCTCTCGAGCAGCGCCAGGGGCGTGTCCGCCGGACGGTCGACCCCCTAGGCTCGGCGCGTGAGTGCCGCAGAGCTGCCGTCCCGCGCCCGTGTCGTCGTCGTCGGCGGAGGAGTCATCGGCACCTCGGTGGCCTACCACCTGGCGCAGGCCGGCGAGAGCGACGTGCTGCTCCTCGAGCGCGACCGCCTGACCTCCGGCACGACGTGGCACGCCGCCGGCCTGATGACCTGCTTCGGCTCGTTCAGCGAGACGAGCACCCGGCTGCGGCTGTACTCGCGCGACCTCTACGCGCGCCTCGAGGCCGAGACCGGGCAGTCGACGGGCTTCAAGCCGGTCGGGCTCGTCGAGGCCGCGGCCGACCGCGACCGGCTCGAGGAGTACCGGCGGGTCGCGACCTTCCAGCGGCGCCTGGGGCTCGAGGTCGACGAGGTCTCGCCCGCGGAGATGGCCGAGCTCTTCCCGCTGGCCCGCACCGACGACCTCGCCGGCGGCTTCCACGTCCCCGGGGACGGCCGGGTCAACCCCGTCGACCTGACGATGGCGCTCGCGAAGGGGGCCCGCGCCCGCGGCGTGCGGGTGGCCGAGGGGGTCCGCGTCGAGCAGGTGCTCACCCGCCGGCGCGGTGTCGTCGAGGAGGTGACGGGGGTCGTCACGGACCGCGGCACGGTCGAGTGCGACGTCGTCGTCAACGCGGCCGGGATGTGGGCCCGCGAGCTCGCCGCGCAGAACGGGGTCGTCGTGCCCAACCAGGCCGCCGAGCACTACTACCTCGTGACCGAGCCGATCGACGGGATGAGCCCCGACGCGCCGGTCTTCGAGGACCCCGCCTCCTACGGGTACTACCGCGAGGAGGGCGGCGGCATGATGGTCGGCCTCTTCGAGCCGGTCGCGGCCGCCTGGAAGGTCGAGGGCATCCCGCGCGACTTCTCCTTCGGGACCCTCCCGCCCGACACCGACCGCGTCGGTCCGTTCCTCGAGAAGGCGATGGCCCGCGTGCCCGTCGTCGAGACCGCCGGCATCCGCACGTTCTTCTGCGGCCCCGAGTCGTTCATGCCGGACCTCGCACCGGGCGTCGGCGAGGCGCCCGGCATCCACGGCTACTTCGTCTGCGCGGGCCTGAACTCGGTCGGCATCCTGTCGGCCGGAGGGCTGGGGCGCATCCTGGCCCACTGGGTGCTCAGCGGGCGCCCGGACGTGGACGTGACGGGGATCGACGTCGCCCGCTTCCGCGACCACCAGCTGCTGCCGGAGCACCGGCGGGCCCGGACCGCCGAGGTGCTCGGCACCGTCTACGCGGCGCACACGCCGGGCGTGCAGCTGACGACCTCGCGTGGCGTGTTCCGCTCGCCCGTCCACGATGGCGTCGTCGCGGCCGGCGGGTACCTGCGCGACGTCTCGGGCTGGGAGGGCGCCGCCTGGTACGCCGGGCCGGGGGAGACCCCGCAGGCCGAGCCGACGTGGGGGCGCGCCCCGTGGTTCGCGCACTGGGAGGCCGAGCACCGGGCCGTCCGGGAGGCCGCCGGCCTCTTCGACATGTCGTTCATGGGCCGCTTCGCGGTCCGCGGCCCGGACGCCCTCGCCGTGCTCGACCGGCTGAGCGCGGGGGACCTGTCGGTCGACGGCCGGATCACCTACACGCAGTGGCTCGCCGACGACGGCCGGCTGCTCGCCGACCTCACGGTGACCCGGCTCGCCGCCGACGACCTGCTCGTCGTCGCCTCCGACACCCAGCACGCGCAGGTCCTCGGGATCCTGCGCCGCGCCCTCGGCGACGCCGACGCCACCGTCACGGACGTCACCGAGGACGGCGCGATGCTCAGCCTCCAGGGCCCGGCGTCGCGCGCGGTGCTCGAGACCGTTGCGCCGCAGGCGGACTGGAGCGACGCCGCGTTCCCGTTCCGGGCCGCCCGCACCGTCGACGTCGACGGCACACCGGTGCTCGCCGTGCGTGTCACCTACGTCGGCGAGCTGGGCTGGGAGCTCTACGTCCCGGCCGGGGCCGCCCCCGCCCTCTGGGACCGGCTGCTCGGGGCCGGCGCGCCGCACGGCCTGCGGCCGACCGGGCTCGCCGCGCTCGGCAGCCTGCGCCTCGAGAAGGGCTACCGCGACTACGGCCACGACGTCGACACCACCGACGACGTCCGCACCGCCGGGCTGTCCTTCGCGGTGGCGGCCGACAAGCCGGGCGGCTTCCGCGGCCGTCACGCGGTGCAGGCGGGCGCGGAGGCCGGCGCCCCGCGCCACCGCGTCGTCTCGCTCGTCGTCGGCGACCCCGAGCCGCTGCTCTTCCACGGCGAGGTCGTCCTGCGCGACGGTGTCGCGGTCGGTGACGTCCGCAGCGGCTCCTACGGCTGGACCGTCGGGGGAGCCGTCGGCCTCGCAGGCGTCGAGCGCGAGGAGGGCGTCACGGCGCAGTGGCTGCGCGAGGGGACCTGGGAGGTCGACGTCGCGGGCACGCGGTACCCGGCGGAGGTCTCGCTGCGCCCGCCGTACGACCCCACGTCCGCCCGCGTGCGGGGCTGAGCGGCAGACTGTTCGCCGTGCCCCGCTCCAACCGTCGCCGCCGCGACCTCGAGTCCCGCCCGCTCGGCGGCTCGACGGAGGTCGCGACCGAGCAGTGGCGCGGGCGGCCCTGGCACGTCCGCCGCCTGACCGGTGCGACGTCGAGCCGCGAGTACCGCTGCCCGGGGTGCCACCAGGGCATCCCGGTCGGGACGGCGCACGTCGTCGCGTGGCCGGCGACCGGGGTGGGCGGGGTCGAGGAGCGACGCCACTGGCACACCCGCTGCTGGGCCTCGCGACACGCGGCGCAGCCCTGAGCCGGCCTCAGGCCTCGCGCTGGCGGGGGACGAGGACCTCTTCGTAGAGCAGGAGCAGGCCGGCCGCGACGGGGATGGCGAGCAGCGCTCCGAGCACGCCGAGCAGCGCTCCGCCGGCGAGGGCGGCGACGACGGTGACGGTGCCGGGGACCGAGACCGTCTGCTGCATGACCCGCGGGGCGATGACGTAGTTCTCGACCTGTTGGTAGACGACGTAGTACACGACGACGACGAGCGCCTTCTGCGGCTCGTCGAAGAACGCGACGAGCGTGACGATGGCCGCCCCGAGCGTCGCGCCGACCATCGGGATGAGGCCGAGCAGGCCGACGGTGACCGCGAGCACCGCGGGGTACGGGACGCCGACGATGCTCAGCATGACGTAGGACAGCACCGCGTTGAGGGTCGCGATGAGCACCTGCCCGCCGGCGTAGGCGCCGACCCGCCGCATGATCTCCTCCGAGAGCGCGACGACCCGCGGGCGCCGGCTCATGGGGACCAGGGCGTAGGCGGCGGTCTTGACGCGGGGCATCGACACGAGGAGGTAGAGGGTCAGCACGAGGACGGTGAGGACCTGGAAGGTGCCGCTGAGCACGGCCCGGCCGGCCCCGAGGAGGCCGCCGAGCAGGCCCTCGACGAACGACTGGTCGGTCAGCTTGGACACGAGCTCGGTCTGGAGCCGGTCGATGACGTCGTAGTGGCGGTCGAGCTCGCGGACCCACCGGGCGTCGAGGAGGTCGCCGACGTACTCGGGCGTGCGGGCGGCGAGGGCCGACCCCTGGACGACGACGGTCGGCAGGACGAGCGAGGCGATGGCGGCGAGGACGAGCAGCAGCCCGCCGAAGACCGCCGTGACGGCCACGGGGCGGGGCAGCCACCGCTCCGACAGCTTCTCGACGACGGGGTCGAGCGCGAGGGCGAGGAAGAACGCGACGAGGAGGATGGTGATGGTCGTCGCGAGCCGGGCGAGGCCGGTCCACAGGCCGACGGCCAGCAGCGCGCCCGTGGCCCCGAAGAACCCGATGTAGAAGGGCGAGTGCCGGTTGAGCGGCTGGCCCGCCGAGCCGTAGCGCAGCAGCGCCGCGGTGCCGGGGTCGAGCGGCCCCGCGGGGACCGGCGGCAGGTCGCCCTCGGCGGGGATCGCCTCGGGGTCGATGTGGTTGCTCTGCTCGAGCACGCGCCGCTGGCGCCGCCGGTAGTCGCCCCACCGGGACACCGGGCCCCACACCGTCGTCATCCGCACCAGGACACCTCCGGCCCACACCCTAGTGGCGGGTGCGGGCCGGGGGCGGAGGTGACCGGGATGTCGCTCAGGCGTCCCGGAACCGGCTGATCTCGGCCTCGAAGCGCGCCCGCTTCTCCGGGTCGCTGACGCCCAGGCCCTCCTCGGGGGAGAGGGTGAGGACGCCGACCTTGCCCTGGTGCGCGTTGCGGTGGACGTCGAGCGCGGCCTGCCCCACGTCCTCGAGCCGGTAGGTCTTCGACAGGGTCGGGTGGACGATGCCCCGGTCGATGAGGTCGTTGGCCTCCCAGGCCTCGCGGTAGTTGGCGAAGTGCGAGGAGAGGATCTTCTTGAGGTTCATCCACAGGTAGCGGTTGTCGTACTCGTGGAGGTAGCCCGAGGTCGACGCGCAGGTGATGATCGTCCCGCCCTTGCGTGCGACGTAGACGGACGCGCCGAAGGTCTCGCGGCCCGGGTGCTCGAAGACGATGTCGACGTCGTGGCCGCCGGTCAGCTCGCGGATCTTCTTGCCCAGGCGCTGCCACTCCTTCGGGTTCTGCTCGGTGTTCTCCTCGTTCCAGAACCGGTACCCCTCGGCGGAGCGGTCGATGATGAGCTCGGCGCCCATCGCCCGGCAGATGTCGGCCTTCTCGGGGGAGGAGACGACGCAGATGGGGGTCGCGCCACCGGCGAGGGCCATCTGGGTGGCGTAGGAGCCGAGGCCGCCGCTCGCGCCCCAGATGAGCACGCGGTCGCCGAGCTTCATGTGGGCGCCGTTCTTGCTGACGAGCTGCCGGTAGGCCGTGCTGTTGACGAGGCCGGGGGAGGCAGCCTCCTCCCACGAGAGGTGCGCCGGCTTCGGCATCAGCTGGTTGGCCTTGACGATCGCCAGCTCGGCGAGGCCGCCGAAGTTGGTCTCGAAGCCCCAGATGCGCTGCTGCGGGTCCATCATCGTGTCGTCGTGGCCCTCCGCGTCCTCGAGCTCGACCGAGAGGCAGTGGGCGACGACCTCGGTGCCGGGCTTCCACTTGGTGACGCCCGGGCCGGTGCGCAGCACGACGCCCGCGAGGTCGGAGCCGACGACGTGGTAGGGCAGGTCGTGCCGCTTCGCGAACTCCGAGGTGCGGCCGTAGCGCTCGAGGAAGCCGAAGGTGGAGACGGGCTCGAAGATCGAGGTCCACACGGTGTTGTAGTTGATGGCGCTGGCCATCACCGCGACGAGCGCCTCGCCCGGGGCGAGTTCGGGGGTGGGAACGTCCTCGACGTGGAGGGACCGGCGCGGGTCCTTCTCCCTGGTCGGAAGGCCCTCGAACATGTCGACCTCGTCCTTGTGCACGGTGGCGGCGCGGTACGAGCTGGGGACGGCGATCCCCGAGTAGGTCTCGGGGGTGCGGTCACCGGAGAGGATGGCCTCGCGGATCTGGTCCATGGGGTCGTGCTCCTTCGGTGCTGGGCAGCGGTTCTGGGTGAACCTACTGGCCGGTCAACGACCCCGGTACTGCCTGAGACGGCAGTCACCCCGTGACCCCGGTCACGGAGCGGGCAGCCGGTGGGCGGGCGCGCGGGATACCGTTCCGGTGTGTGTCCCGAGCCCATCCGCCGACCCCCGCGCGCCGTGGTAGGCGCGCTCGTCGCGGCGGTCTGCGCGGTGCTCACGGCGGTCCTCGGGCCCGTGCCGGCGGCCTCGGCCACCGCGGCGACGGACCCCGTCCCCGTGGTGCTCGTCGGTGCTCCCGGTCTCGCGTGGTCCGACATCGACGAGGCCCGCACGCCGTGGCTCTCGCGGGTCGCGGCCGAGGGGGCCGTCGCCTCCCTGACGGTGCGCGGTCCGCACTCGCGGGCGTGTGCCGTCGACGGCTGGCTCACCCTGTCGGCGGGCCGCCGGGCCGGTGGACCGACCGCGACCTGCGAGCCGCCGGCCGCCCCTGACTCCGGGACGGTCCCCGGCTGGGGCACCTACCGGCAGGCCGCCCGCGACGCCTCCTACGGCGCGGTGCCGGGCACGCTCGGGCAGCGGCTGGCCGCTGCCGGCAGGTGCGTGCAGGCCGTCGGGCCCGGGGCCGCGCTCGCGGCCGCCGACGAGGACGGGGCCGTCCCCGACTACTCGACCGACGTCCCCGCCACCCCCTCGTGCCCGGTGCTGCTCGTCGACGCCGGCACCCTCCCGGTCGACCCCGCCGCGCGCGACGCGGCGCTGCGCCGCCTCGACACGGTCGTCGAGGGGCTCGTCCGCTCGACGGCGCCGGGCACCCGCCTCGTCGTCGCCGGGGTCGGTGACGGCGACTCGCCGGTGCGCCCCCGGGCGGTCGTCGTCTCCGGGCCGCCCGAGGGCGTCCTCACCTCGCCGTCGACCCGCCAGCCGGGCCTCGTCCAGCTGCAGGACCTCACGGCGTCGGTGCTCGAGTGGTCCGGGGCCGACGCGTCGGGGCTGACCGGGCGGGTCGTCACCGCCGAGGCCGACGACGTCCCCGGTCCGGAGCGGGTCGCCGCGCGCGACGGCTTCGAGGTCCGGGCCGCGACGCTGCGCGAGGTGAGCCCCCAGGTCACCGGGTGGCTGGCGGCGGCCTTCGCCGTGTGGTGCGCCGCCGCCGTCGGCGTGCTGCTGGCCCGTCGTCGCCGCGGGGGAGCGGACGCACCCCCGCCGGCGTGGCTCGTCGCCTCCGGCGTCGCCGTCGCGTCGGTGCCCGTCTCGACCTTCGTCGCCAACCTCGTGCCGTGGTGGTCGACCGGGCGGCCGCGCCTCGCGTTCGCCGGTGCGCTCGTCGCGGCCGTCGCGCTCGTCACCGGCGCGGCGCTCGGGGCCGGGCGGCGCCACCGCCTCGGCGCGGCCCTCGTCGTCGGGGTCGTCACGCTCGTCGTGCTCGGCGGCGACGTCCTCGCGGGGTCGCGCCTGCAGCTCTCGTCGGTCTTCGGGCAGAACCCGACCGTGGGCGGGCGGTTCTACGGCTTCGGCAACACGAGCTTCGCGCTCTACGGTGTCGCGGTCCTCACCGTCATGGCGGTGCTCGGGGCGTGGTCGCGGCCCCGCCGGCGGGTCGCCGTCGGCCTCGCCGCGCTCCTGCTCCTGCTCGCCACGGCCCTCGAGGGCCATCCGTCCTACGGCGCCGACTTCGGCGGCCCGCCCGGCCTCGTCCTGGGTGGCCTGCTCGTGCTCGCGGCCGCGGCAGGCCTGCGGCTCACCGTCGTCCGGGTGCTCGTG
Organism: Phycicoccus mangrovi; assembly: GCF_018729305.1. Classification (NCBI taxonomy): domain Bacteria; kingdom Bacillati; phylum Actinomycetota; class Actinomycetes; order Micrococcales; family Intrasporangiaceae; genus Phycicoccus; species Phycicoccus mangrovi. The sequence goes on from NZ_JAHHWP010000004.1 coordinate 43,473, forward strand.
GCCGGCGTGGCCGTCGTCGTCCTCACGCTCGCGCTCGCGGTCCTCGACTGGCTGCGGCCGGCCGCGGCGCGCACGCACCTCGGCGAGTTCGTCCAGACCGTGCTCGACGGCGGCGCCGACGAGGTGGTCGGGCGCAAGCTCGCGCAGAACCTCACGAACCTCGGCTCGCCGCCGCTGCTGACGATCTCGCTCGCGGCGCTCGTGCTCCTGCTCGTCGCGTGGCGCGCGGGGTGGCGCGTGCCGCCGCCGGGGGGCGTGCTCCTGCGCGCGGCCGTCGTCCTCGGGGTCGTCGGGTTCGCCGTCAACGACTCCGGGCTCGTCGTCCCGGCCTTCGTCCTGCTGCCGCTGCTGCCGGTCCTCGCGGCCGCCGGACGGCGCCCCGAGGCCTGACCGGGGTCAGTGGGCGGCGTCGGCCGCCGGCTCGACGAGCTCGACGAGGATGCCGCCGGCGTCCTTCGGGTGCACGAAGTTGACCCGACTGTTGCTCGTCCCGCGCTTCGGGGTGTCGTAGAGCAGCCGCAGCCCGCGCTCGCGCAGGGTCGCGCACACGGCGTCGATGTCCTCGACGCGGTAGGCCATCTGCTGGATGCCGGGGCCGCTGCGGTCGAGGAACTTCGCGATCGTCGACTCCTCCGACAGCGGCGCGAGCAGCTGGATGCAGGATCCGCTGTCGCCGACGCCCATCATCGCCTCGCGCACGCCCTGCTCCTCGTTCGTCTCCTCGTGCAGCTTCGTCATCCCGTAGGCGCGCTCGTAGAAGGCGACCGCCTCGTCGAGGTCGCGGACGGCGACACCCACGTGGTCGATGGCGGTGAAGAGGTCGGTGGCGGTCATGCGGCCAGCGTAGGTCGGCCCCGCGCGCGGCGACAGGGCACGGTGGCGAGCGTCACCGTCCCTCGGGGTCGGCAGCGTCGGAGGCCGCCGACTAGCATCGAGAGGATTCCCCGACCCGACCACGGAGGCCACCGCATGTCCACCGACCCGACCGTCATCGTCGCCGGCGCCCGCACCCCGATGGGGCGGATGAGCGGCTCCCTCAAGGGCTTCAGCGGGTCCGACCTCGGCGGCTTCGCCATCAAGGGCGCCCTCGAGAAGGCCGGCGTCGCGCCGGACCAGGTCGACTACGTGATCATGGGCCAGGTCCTCACCGCCGGCGAGGGCCAGATCCCGGCCCGCCAGGCCGCGACGAAGGCCGGCATCCCGATGTCGGTGCCCGCGCTGACCGTCAACAAGGTGTGCCTCTCCGGCATCGACGCCATCGCGCTCGCCGACCAGCTGATCCGCGCCGGCGAGTTCGACGTCGTCGTCGCCGGTGGCCAGGAGTCGATGACCAACGCGCCGCACCTGCTCGAGAAGAGCCGGGACGGCTACAAGTACGGCGACGTCACCCTCCACGACCACATGGCGCAGGACGGCCTCTGGGACGCGTTCACCGACCAGGCGATGGGCCTGCTCACCGAGACCGCCAACACCGGCGACCTCGCCTTCACCCGCGAGCAGCAGGACGAGTTCTCGGCCCGCAGCCACCAGCTCGCGGCGCGCGCGTGGAAGGACGGCCTCTTCGACGACGAGGTCGTCACCGTGAGCATCCCGCAGCGCCGCGGCGAACCCGTCGAGTTCAAGTCGGACGAGGGCATCCGCCCCGACACCACGACCGAGTCGCTCGGCGGCCTGCGCCCGGCCTTCAGCAAGGACGGCACGATCACCGCGGGCTCGGCCTCGCAGATCAGCGACGGCGCCGCGGCCGTCGTCGTCATGAAGCGCTCGAAGGCCGAGGAGCTCGGCCTCGAGTGGCTCGCCGAGATCGGCGCCCACGGCGTCGTCGCCGGCCCGGACTCGACGCTGCAGAGCCAGCCGGCCCGCGCCATCGCGAAGGCCTGTGCGCGAGAAGGCATCTCGCCGACCGACCTCGACCTCGTCGAGATCAACGAGGCCTTCGCCGCGGTCGGGCTCGCCTCGACCAAGGAGCTCGGCCTCGACGCCGACAAGGTCAACGTCAACGGCGGGGCGATCGCGCTCGGCCACCCCATCGGGATGTCCGGCGCGCGCATCACGCTGCACCTGGCCCTCGAGCTCAAGCGCCGCGGTGGCGGCGTCGGCGCGGCCGCCCTCTGCGGCGGCGGCGGCCAGGGCGACGCGCTCGTCGTCAAGGTCCCGGCCCGGGGCTGACCCCGCTGGCCGCGGCGCGCGACGTCGACGTCCCCTCCCTCGTCTCCGCGGCGAGGGAGGGGAGCCCGCGCGCCGTCGCCCGGCTGATCTCCCTCGTCGAGGACGCCCACCCCGCCCTGCGCGAGGTGATGGTGGCCCTGGCCCCCGACTCCGGCCGCGCGCACGTCGTCGGCCTGACCGGCGCGCCCGGGGTCGGCAAGTCGACGACGACGAACGCGCTCGTCGCGGCCCACCGCGCGCGCGGCCGGCGTGTCGGTGTGCTCGCGGTCGACCCGTCCTCGCCCTTCTCCGGCGGGGCGCTGCTCGGCGACCGCATCCGGATGTCCGAGCACGCCGCCGACCCCGAGGTCTTCATCCGCTCGATGGCCTCGCGCGGCCACCTCGGTGGGCTGTCCTGGGCCGCCCCGCAGGCCCTGCGCGTGCTCGACGCCGCCGGCTGCGACGTCGTCCTCCTCGAGACCGTCGGGGTGGGTCAGAGCGAGGTCGAGGTCGCGGGGACCGCCGACACGACGGTCGTCCTGCTCGCCCCGGGCATGGGCGACGGCATCCAGGCGGCGAAGGCCGGCATCCTCGAGGTCGGTGACGTCCTCGCCGTCAACAAGGCCGACCGCGAGGGCGCGTCACGCACCACCCGCGACCTGCGGCACATGGTGGAGATGGCCGACCGGGGCGCGTCCGGCTGGCGCCCACCGGTGGTCCGGATGGTCGCCACGTCCGGCGTGGGCGTCGACGACCTCGTCGAGGCCGTCGAGGGCCACCGGGCGCACCTCGGCACCGACGGGCTGCGCGACCGGCGGCTGGCCCGGGCCGCGCGCGAGGTCGAGGGCCTGGCGCTCGAGGCGCTGCGGGCCCGCGTCGGCCGGGTCGCCGGGGCCGACCGGATCGCCGCGCTCGCCGCGGAGGTCGTCGACGGCCGGACCGACGCGTGGTCCGCCGCCGACCGCCTCGTCGAGGCGGCCCGCACGACCTGACGGGGCGGTCGGGCCGGGCGCGCTCAGCTCGTCGTCCCGCCCGCGAAGGCGTCCGGGGAGTCGGCGACGTCGAAGGGCATCGGGTCCGGCACGCCCGCGGTGATCCGGCTGCCGTCGGCGCGGGTGCCGCCGGTCTGCGGGCGCTTGGGGAGCAGGCCGTCGACGCGGGGTCCCTGGTGCTCGAGGGCGACGACGACCGGTCGGCCCGGCGCGACGACGTGGTCGGCGCTCCGGACGGAGACCGGCACCTCGCCGTCGCCCGCCTCGACCTCCATCCGCAGCTCGGATGCGGTGAGCCGCACCGCGACCCGCGTCCCCCGCCACGTGAGGCGGAAGCACAGGGAACCCCACGCCGCGGGGAGCCGGGGGTCGAGCGTGAGGCGGCCGCCGTGGTCTCGCATCCCGCCGAAGCCGCCGACGAGGGTCGCCCACACGCCGCCGGCGGAGGCGACGTGGAGGCCGTCGACGGTGTTGTCGTGGAGGTCGGCCAGGTCGACGTACAGGGCGTCCTGGAAGTACTCCAGCGCGGCCTGGTGGTAGCCGACCTCCGCGGCGACGACCGACTGCACGACGGCCGAGAGCGTCGAGTCCCCGGTGGTGATCGGGTCGTAGTACTCGAAGTCGGCGCGCTTCTCGTCGGCCGTGAAGCGGTGGCCCTGGAGGTAGAGGGCGAGGACGACGTCGGCCTGCTTGAGCACCTGGAAGCGGTAGATGACGAGCGGGTGGTAGTGCAGGAGCAGCGGCCGCAGCGACGCGGGCGTGCGGCTGAGGTCCCACACCTCGCGGTCGAGGAAGAAGTCGTCCTGGGGGTGGATGCCCAGGCCGGCGTCGAACGGGATGTGCATCCCGTCGGCGCACCGGCGCCACTCGGTCACCTCGTCCGGCGTGACGTGCAGACGGTGCGCGAGGACGGCCCAGTCGTCGGGGTGCTCGACGCGCAGCCGGTCGGCCGCGTCGGCCGCGTGCTCGAGGGTCGCCCGGGCCATCACGTTGGTGAAGAGGTTGTTGTTGACGACCGTCGTGTACTCGTCCGGCCCGGTCACCCCGTGGATGTGGAAGCTGTCGGTGCCGTTGCTGCGCCAGAACCCGAGGTCCGCGTACAGGCGCGCCGTCTCGACGAGGATCGGCATGCCGTGCCGCAGGAGGAAGTCGACGTCGTCGGTCGCGGCGAGGTACTGCGTCAGCGCGTGGACGACGTCGGCGTCGATGTGCACCTGCGCGGTGCCCGCGGCGTAGTACGCCGAGGCCTCCTCGCCGTTGATCGTCCGCCAGGGGAACAGCGCCCCGCGCTGCGACATCTCCCGGGCGCGGTCGCGGGCCGCCGGCAGCATGAGGCTGCGGAAGCGCAGCAGGTTCCGGGCGGTCTGCGGCTGCGTGTAGGTGAGGAACGGCGCGACGTAGATCTCGCTGTCCCAGAAGTAGTGGCCCTCGTAGCCCGACCCCGTCACGCCCTTGGCCGGCACCCCCATCCGGTCGGCCCGCGCGCTCGCCTGCGCGAGGGCGAAGAGGTTGAACCGCACCGCCTGCTGCACGGCGTCGGCGTGCGCGTCGGCGGTGTCGACCTCGACGTCGCTCGCGGCCCAGAAGGTGTCGAACCACGCGTGCTGCGCGGCGTGGTGGTCCGCGACCGTGCGGCGCACCGCGCGGTCGAGGGTGCGCTCGCAGCGGTCGCGCAGCTCGCGCACCGGCAGGCTGCTCGAGGTGTGGTAGGCCACGAGCTTCTCGACGCGGATGGTGTGGCCCTCGCGCGCCTCGACCCGGTAGACGGCCTTGGTGAGGTCGTCGTCGTCGCGGACGACCACCTCGTAGGGGTCCTCGATGGCGACCCGGTGGTCCGCGGCGACGGCCACCGTCATCCCCGAGCTCGCGCAGCGGTACCCGAGGACCTGGCGGTCCTCGTCGGCGGTGTGCAGCAGGGGCAGCAGGACCCGGCCCTCGAAGACCGACGCCTTGCGGGGGTCGCTCGTCGAGGCGCGGCTGGGGGCGGGGGCGTGGTACTCGTCCTCGCCGTCCTGGCGGTTGAGCAGCTGGGAGGAGACGACGACCGGGGCGTCGCCCTCGAGCATGGTCACCTCGAGGGTGAGGACGGCGAGGTGGCGCTCGGTCATCGAGACCATCCGCGTGGAGTCGACCCGGACGCGCTTGCCCGACGGGGTGCGCCAGACGAGGGAGCGCCGCAGCAGGCCCGCCCGGAAGTCGAGCGCGCGCTCGTAGTGCTCGAGGTCGGCCATGCCGACGACGAGCGGCTCGTCGTCGACGTAGAGCTTCATGAGCTTGGCGTCCGGGACGTCGACGATGGTCTGGCCCGTGCGCGCGAACCCGTAGGCGGACTCCGCGTGCCGGATCGGCCAGGTCTCGTGGAAGCCGTTGACGAAGGTGCCGTGCTCGTGCGCCTCGCGGCCCTCCTCCGGGTTGCCGCGCAGGCCGAGGTAGCCGTTGGCGACGGTGAAGAGGGTCTCGGTCAGCCCGAGGTCGTCCATGTCCGGGGCGCACTCGACGAGCCGCCACGGGTCGGCGGGGAAGCGCAGCCGGTCGACGGGGTCCGGCCCGACGGCCGCGGTCCTCACGCCAGCTCGCCGAGGTCGGCGACCACGAGGTCGGCGCCGGCGGCGGTGAGCGCCTCGGCGCCCGCCCCGCGGTCCACGCCGACGACGAGGCCGACGTCGCCCGCGGCGCCGGCCCGCACGCCGGAGACCGCGTCCTCGACGACGACCGCGGCAGCGGGCTGCGCCCCGCACACCTGCGCTGCGTGCAGGAAGGTGTCAGGGGCGGGCTTGCCGGCGAGCCCGAGCTCGCGCGCCACCCGCCCGTCCACGACCGTGACGAACCGGTCGGTGAGGCCGGCCGCGTCGAGGACCGCCGGGGCGTTGGCGGACGAGGACACGACGGCCAGGGGGGTGCCGAGGTCGCGGAGGTGGTCCAGGAGAGCGACCGAGCCCGGGTAGGGGCGCACGCCGTCGCGCTCGAGCACGGTGCGGAAGGCGTCGTTCTTCCGGTTGCCCAGCCCGCAGACGGTCTCGGCGGAGGGCGGGTCGTCGGGCGAGCCGTGCGGCAGGGTGATGCCCCGCGCCGCGAGGAGGTCGGCGACGCCCTCGTAGCGGGGCTTGCCGTCGACGTGGGCGAAGTAGTCGGCGTCGGTGTAGGGGGAGGTGTCGGCCCCCTCGAGGCCGGGCCGGGAGGTGTCGAGCCCGGCGAGGTACTCGTCGAACATCTCCGCCCAGGCCGCCATGTGCACCTCGGCGGTCGGCGTCAGCACGCCGTCGAGGTCGAAGAGGACGGCGGCGTACGCGTCCCAGGCCACGCTTCTCGAGCCAGTCACGGGGACCACGGTAGGGACACGGGGCCCGGACGGGCGAACGGCGGGCGTGTCGCGTTCGCTAGCGTTGAGGCGTGAGCGAGCCGGTGCGCCTCCCGTTCGACCCGATCGAGCGGGCGCGCGAGCTCTGGGTGGCGCGGTGGGGCGAGGGGTCGCGGGCGACCTCGATGGCCACCGCGACGTCCGTGATGCGCGTGCAGCAGCTGCTGCTGGGGCGCTTCGACGCCATCGCCGGGCGGCACGGGTTGACCTTCGCCCGCTACGAGGCCCTCGTGCTCCTCGCGTTCAGCCGCGAGGGGCGGCTGTCGATGTCGAAGGTCGGCGAGCGGCTCATGGTCCACCCGACGAGCGCGACGAACATCGTCCAGCGGCTCGTCGCGCAGGGCTTCGTCGAGCGGGTCCCCAACCCGGCCGACCGGCGCGGCGCCTTCGCCGTCATCACGGACACCGGGCGGGCCGCGATGGAGGCCGTGACGCGCGACCTCGAGGAGGCGGACTTCGGTCTCGCCTCGCTCTCGGAGGAGCAGCACGCCCTCCTGTTCTCCCTGTTGCGCGAGGTACGGGTGGGGTCGCGGGACTTCCTTCCCTGAGAGACCGGGATTTGTCGGGACCCCCGGGCGTTTGTCATCGTGGAGAGATCGCCCTGCGCCAGACCGACCCGGCGCGGGGCGTCCCCGGACCCGAAGGAACCCTCTCGATGCTCAGGACACTCACGCGGGTGGCCGGCGCCCTCGCCGCCCTGGCCGGGCTCGCCCTCACGGCGACCGGCGTGTGGTTCGCCGTCGCCCTCGGTGGCAGTGGCACCGCCGAGTTCACCACGACGCCGGCGCCCGGCAGCCCGGTCGTCATCACCCCCGACGTGCTCAACCGCGTCGACGCCGACGTCCGGGTCAGCGCCACCCCGTCCCGCGGGGCCTCCCTCTGGATGGCCCGCGCCAACCCCTCCGACGCCTCCGCCGTCATCGGTGACGGCCGCCGCGTCGAGGTGAGCGGGGTCTCCGTCCGCGACTGGGCGCTCACGACGAGCGCGCGCGGCTCGGGCGAGCCGGCGCAGCTCGGCAGCGCCGACCTCTGGCGCCAGCAGGACGACGCCGAGGGGCCGGTCACCCTGACCGTCGAGCAGGCCGACGCACCCGAGAGCGTCGTCATCGCCGCCGACGGCGGGTCGGTGGAACGGGTGACGCTCACCGTCGTCGACAAGCGCTGGTTCGTCGAGTCCGTCGTCGCCGTCCTCGTCGGCCTCTTCCTCCTCGCCGCCGGCGTCGTCGCCCTCTGGCCACGCCGCTCCCGCACGGCGGCCGCGGTGCCGGCCGTGCCCACCCGCCCGACCCCCGAGCCGACCGCCGCCACCCCGGAGGACGCCCGATGACCCGCCACCCGAACCCCGTCCGACCCCGCCGCCGGACCGCCCTCGCCGCCGCGGCCGTCGGCCTGGCGCTCGTCACCACCGGGTGCGGGGCCACCGACGCGCTCGTCGGCCTGCACCCCGCCCCGGCGGAGCAGCCCGCCTCGGCCCCCCTCGACGAGGACGGTGCCGTGGCGATCGCCACCCGCCTGCTCGCCGCCGCGGCCGCCGACGCCGCGACGAAGGGCGACGAGGGGCACGACGCCCGCGCGAAGGTCCTCGCCGGCGACGCCCTGACCGTCGCGGACTCGACCGCGGCCCGCGGTGCCGCCACGACCGCCGGGTCCGACCTCGCGAAGCAGCCGGCGCCGACGGTCCTCGCGCAGTCCCGGGGCCGGGAGTGGCCGCGGGCCATCCTCGCGACGACGCTCGACGAGACCACCTCGACCCAGTCCCTCCACGTCATGGTCGCCCGCAAGCCGGCGGACCCGTACCGCATCGAGGCCTCCGTGCCGATGCTCGCGGGCTCGCGGCTGCCCAGCCTCGGTTCGACGGACGGCGGGGCGCCGTTCGTCGACGTCGAGGACGGGGAGGGGCTCGTCATGTCGCCGGCGAAGGCGTTCGACGCCTACGCCAGCGCGCTCGCCCGCCCGGCCCCGAAGAAGGCCCCCGCCGACGTCACGACGGACGACCCCTTCGGGCAGGCGCTGGGGTCCACCGCCGCCGTGCAGGCCAAGGCCCTCGGCTCGCTCGCGAAGCTGGAGCAGGAGCACGAGCCCGACCTCGACGACGCCGTCGCCTTCCGGCTCGCCGACGGGAGCGCCGTCGCCTTCGGCCTCATGCGCCGCACCGACACCATCACGGTGGGCGCCAAGGCGAAGGAGCTCGTCCTGCCCTCGCGCTACTCGCGGCTCGTCGGGAAGAAGAAGGTGACCCGCGACGTGCGCCTCACGAGCCTGGAGCCGGTCGTCCTCGTCGTGCCGACCGAGGGCGAGGTGTCCGCCATCGGCGCGACCGAGCTCCTCGTCTCCGGGAAGGGCCGCTGACCCCGGTCCCGCGCGAGGGCCCGAGGTGCGCGAGAATCCGACCATGACGCAGACTCCCGACCCCGCCGGCGCCCGGGGCGCCGTCGACCTGTCCGCCGTGGCGGCGATGACCACACCCGGTGCCGCCACCGCCGGCCCGGGCGCACCCGCCGGGCCCGTGCCCGGGCAGCCCGCGCCCGTCGCTCCGGCCGTCCCCGACGGCCTCGTCGTCGAGGTCACGCCGGCCACGCTCCAGCAGGCCCTGACCCGGACGGTCAACGTCGCCGGGCTGCTCGTCCTGTGGTCCTCGGGCCACCCGCAGACGCGGCAGCTCATCGACACGGTCGCGGCGGTCGCCGCCCGGCAGGAGGGGCGCGTCCTCGTCCTCACCGCCGACCTCACCGGCCACCCCGAGCTGCTCCAGGCCTTCCAGCCCCTGCTCGTGCAGGCCTTCGGCCAGCCGACCGTGCCGGCCACCTTCGGGCTGCTCCAGGGCCAGCCGGTCCCGCTCTTCCCCGGCATCGCCGACGAGGGCCAGGTCGGGCAGGCCGTCGAGCAGCTGCTCCAGGCCGCGGTGCAGAACGGCATCACCGGTCGCGTCGACCTCGGCCCGCTCCCCGAGGGCGCCGAGGCCGAGGAGGAGGCCCTCTCGCCGCTGCACGAGGCGGCCTACGAGGCCATCGAGCGGGGTGACCTCGCCGCGGCCGCGCAGGCCTACGAGCAGGCGATCGCCGCGGACGCCTCCGACGACGACGCGCGCCTCGGGCTCGCGCAGGTGCGGCTCATGGAGCGCACCCAGGGGGTCGACCTCAACGCCGCCCGCGCGGCGGCCGCGGCCGACCCGTCCGACGTCGAGGCCGCCTGCGTCGTCGCCGACCTCGACGTCCTCGGCGGTCACGTCGAGGACGCCTTCACCCGCCTCGTCGACCTCGTGCGCACGAGCGCGGGGGAGGAGCGCGACCGCGCCCGCACCCACCTCCTCGGGCTCTTCGACGTCGTCGGCGCGCAGGACGAGCGGGTGCGCAAGGGGCGCACCGCGCTCATGAGCGCCCTCTTCTGACGGTGCCCGTCGTCGTCCTTGACGAGACCCTCGAGCTCGTCCACGACACCGACGACGCCACGCTCACCGGGGTCTCGCTCGACTGCGACCCCGCCGTGCCCGGTCCGCGGGAGTTCACGGCGGTCCCCGGGGGCTGGCGGCTCGTCCTGCCCCGGCCCGCCCTCGGGCGCGTCGAGTACCGGCTCGCGCTGCGCCGGGGCGAGGAGACCGAGGTCGTCTGCGACCCCGCCAACCCGCTGCGCGTCGCCACCGCGTTCGGCGACCGGTCGGTGCTCGAGCTGCCCGGCTACGCACCGCCGTGGTGGCTCGACGCGCCCGTCGCCCCCGGGCGGATGTCGCCGATGGCCGTCGCGGGGGAGACCGCCGACGACGTGCCCGTCACCGTGTGGACCCCCGAGCAGCTCGCCGACGACGAGCCCGCGCCGCTGCTCCTCGTCCACGACGGGCCCGAGTACGACCTGCTCGCCGGGATGACGCGCTACTCCGGCGCGCTCGTCGAGGCCGGCGTCCTCCCGCCGCACCGTGTCGCGCTGGCCCATCCGGTCCTGCGCGACGCGTGGTACTCCGGCTCGCCCGGCTACCTGCGCACCGTCGCCGAGGCCGGGCTGGACCGGATCGCGGCGGCGCATCCCGTCTCGGCGCCGGTCGTCGTCGTCGGGGCCAGCCTCGGCGGCCTGACGGCGCTGCTGCTGGCCCTGGCCGCCGCTCCGCGCGTGGGTGGGGTTCTCGCGCAGTCGGGCTCGTTCTTCCAGGTCCGACACGACGACTCCGAGAGCGGCTTCCGGTACTTCGGCCGCATCTCCCGCGCGGTCCAGGCCGTCCTCGACACGCGGCACGCGGAGCACCCGCTCGTCGTCGGGATGACGTGCGGCGCGCTCGAGGAGAACGCCGCGAACAACCGTGACATGGCCGCGGCCCTCGCCCGCGCCGGCCACGACGTGCGCCACCGCGAGGTCGACGACCTGCACTCGTACACGGCGTGGCGTGACGCGCTCGACCCCACGCTCACCGACGTCCTGCGGACGGTGTGGTGCTCCGAGGGCGAGCCGGCCTGACGCCCGGCTAGGGTCGGGGCGCATGGAGCAGCGCAGCGTCCGGCTCGGGGTCCCCGGTCACGACGCCGACCTCGAGGTCGTGCGGTACGGCCACTGGGGGCGGCCGGTCCTGCTCTTCCCGTCCGAGGCCGGCGCGGCCCGTGACGCCGAGGGCAACGGGATGCTCGACGCGGTCCGCCCGCTCGTCGACGCCGGCCGGGTCAACCTCTTCTGCGTCGACTCCCTCGACGGCTGGTCCTGGTCCGACACCTCGCTGCCGACCGAGGAGCGCGCCCGCCGTGCCGGGGCCTACACGGCGTGGCTGTCGGAGGCGGTCCTCCCGTGGGTGCGGGCCGAGACCGGCGGCTCGTCGGAGGTCGTGGCGGTCGGGCCGTCGATGGGCGCGTACCACGCCGTGCACCTCGCGCTGACCCGCGCCGACGTCGTGCCCGTCGCCATCGGGCTCTCGGGCAACTACGACCCGACGACGTGGAACGGCTGGGGCGAGGTCGGCGACGCCACGTACTTCTCGAACCCCTCGGCCTACCTCGCGCACGCCGGTGGGGACCACCTCGACTGGCTGCGCTCGCGGGTGTCCATCCTCCTCGTCGTCGGCCAGGGGCCGTTCGAGGTCTCGCCGACGAGGTCGCTGCCCGCCACCCACGAGTTCGCGAACGTGCTGTCCGGCAAGGGGATCCGCCACGAGCTCGACGTCTGGGGCCACGACAGCGCCCACGACTGGCCGTGGTGGTCCCGCCAGCTCGCCCACCACCTGCCCCGCTTCACCTGACGAAGGGACCTCGCCGTGACCGACCCGACCGACCACCCCGTCGGCCTCCTGCTCGGCGCCGAGCAGGACTGGCCGACCGCGTTCGAGGCGCTCGCCGCCCGGCTGGGCGTGCTCACCGCGCCCGACGGCTCGCGGCACACGCTCTCGACCGAGCGGATGACGATCGAGCCGTTCAACCTGCGCGACCGGGCGCGCCACGAGCTCGTCATCGACCGGCTCGCGCACTGGTACTACCACCCGCGCGAGTGGCTCAAGAAGGCCGCGCTCATGGACGACGTCTACCTGCTCAACAGCCCGTTCACCTTCCAGTCGATGGAGAAGCACTCGGCGTACTGCGCGCTCATGCGGCTCGGGATGAACGTGCCCGAGACCGTGCTCGTGCCGTACAAGAACCCCGTCGACAACGCCCGCTGGGCCTTCACCTCGGCGAAGTACAACCGTTCGTTCGACCTCGACGAGATCGCCGACTCGCTCGGCTACCCGCTCTACATGAAGCCCTTCGACGGCGGTGGCTGGCGCGGCGTCTCGCAGGTCCGCGACCGCGAGGACCTGCACCGGGCGTACGACGACTCCGGCGAGATGCTCATGCACCTGCAGGCGTCGGTGCCGGACTACGAGCACTTCGTCCGCACGCTGACCATCGGCCCCGAGACGATGGCGATGAAGTTCCGCCCCGAGGAGCCGATGCACGAGCGCTACGCCGTCGTCCACGACTTCCTCTCCGACGAGGTCGGCCGTGAGGTCCTCACGGTGAGCCAGACCGTCAACGCCTTCTTCCGGTGGGAGTTCAACTCCTGCGAGATGCTCGTCAAGGACGGGGTCGTGTACCCCATCGACTACGCGAACGCGTGCCCAGACGTCGCCGTCACGTCGCTGCACTACTACTTCCCCTGGGCGATGACGGCGCTGCTGCGCTGGACGACGTTCTGCACCGTGACCGGGCGCTCGCCGCGGCCGCACATCGACACCGCCCCGTGGTTCGCCGTGGCCGACGACGAGGTGCTCGACCACCAGGGTCGCCTGGCCGCCTACCAGGCCCTGGCCGACGACCACTTCGAGGCCGAGCGTTACCGCGCCTTCTGCGACTCGACGCTCGCGCACGTCCCCGAGATGGTCCTCGAGTGGGTCGGCTCCGAGGACTTCCACCGGATGCTCGTCTCCACCGTGCAGCAGACGTACCCGCCGCAGGAGTGGGAGCGCTTCGAGGCGCACTTCGCGGGGTTGATCGGACTGTGGCTCTCGGACGAGCAGGTGCGGCTCACGACGGGTCCGGCGGCGGGCTGAGCTCCCGCCGGCGGCGCAGCTCGGCGAGCGTCCCACCGGGGCGCGCGACGGGCCTAGGGTGGGCGCCATGAGCACCCGGGTGGGGTTCCTGCGGGCCGTCAACGTCGGCCGGCGCCGCGTCGCGATGAGCCGCGTGGTCGCCGTGTGCGAGGGCCTCGGGTACGAGGACGTGTGGACGTACGTCAACAGCGGCAACGTCGTCCTCGACGCGACCGGGGCTCGGGCCGCGGTGGAGCGCGCGGTGCAGGCGGCGCTCGAGGAGGAGCTCGGGTTCGAGTGCTCGACGTTCGTCCGGACGCCGGCGCAGCTGCGTGCGGTGCTGGAGGACCGGCCGTTCGAGGTCGCCGACGGTGACACGCACTTCGTGACGTTCCTGCGCTCGGCGCCGTCGGCCGCGGACGGCGCGGCGCTCGAGGCGCTCTCGAACGAGTTCGACACCATCGTCGTCCGGGGGAGCGACGTGCACTGGCGGATGCGCGGGAAGTCGACGGACTCGCGTCTGGTCACGCGCGACTGGGAGCGCATCCTCGGCCCGGCGAGCAGCACGAGCCGCAACGTCACGATGCTGACCAGGCTCGTCGCGAAGATCGACGACCGCTGACCACCACGCCGCCCTGATCTCGTCCTGCCGCCCCGACACGGCACCCCGGCACGGCGACACCACCCTGGCGCGGCGGCACCACCCCGGCACGGCGACACCACCCTGGCGCGGCGGCACCACCCCGGCACGGCGACACCACCCTGGCGCGGCGGCACCACCCCGCCACGGCGAGGTCGCTCCGGCACGGTGAGATCGGCCCGGCACCGGGGGAGACCCCGGTTCGTCCACGAGACCCCGGCTCGGAGCCGGGGTCTCGTGGACATTTCGGGGTGACCCCGAAATGCGGGGGCTGATGGGGCGAGTGGGGCGGTCGGGTCAGGAGCCGAGGGCGGCGGAGACGACGTCCTTGGCCTCGGCCTGGACCTGGGCGAGGTGGTCGGGGCCGCGGAAGGACTCGGCGTAGATCTTGTAGACGTCCTCGGTGCCGCTCGGCCGCGCCGCGAACCACGCCGACTCGGTGACGACCTTGAGGCCGCCGATGGCCGCGCCGTTGCCGGGGGCCTCGGTGAGCTTGGCGGTGATCGGCTCGCCGGCGAGGGTCTCGGCCGCGACGTCGGCGGGGGAGAGGGCCGCGAGCTTGGCCTTCTGCGCGCGGTCGGCGGGGGCGTCGATGCGGGCGTAGGCCGGCTCGCCGTGGCGCGCGACGAGGTCGCCGTAGTGCTCGCTCGGGGTCCGCCCGGTGCGCGCGATGATCTCGGAGGCGAGCAGCGCGAGGAGGATGCCGTCCTTGTCGGTCGTCCACACCGAGCCGTCGTGGCGCAGGAACGACGCGCCGGCCGACTCCTCGCCGCCGAACGGGCCGGAGCCGTCGAGCAGCCCGGGCACGAACCACTTGAAGCCGACCGGCACCTCGACGAGCCGGCGCCCGAGGTCCGCCGCGACCCGGTCGATCATCGAGCTCGACACGAGGGTCTTGCCGATGAAGCCGTCCTCGCGCCACTGCGGGCGCGCCCCGCCGTAGAGGTAGCGGATGGCGACCGCGAGGTAGTGGTTGGGGTTCATGAGACCGGCGTCCGGGGTGACGATGCCGTGACGGTCGCTGTCGGCGTCGTTGCCGGTCGCGACGTCGTACTCGTCGCGCCGCTCGATGAGCGAGGCCATCGCCGAGGGGGAGGAGCAGTCCATCCGGATCTTGCCGTCCCAGTCGAGCGTCATGAAGCGCCAGGTCGGGTCGACGAGCGGGTTGACGACCGTGAGGTCGAGGCGGTGCCGCTCGGCGATGGCGCCCCAGTAGTCGACGGCCGCACCCCCGAGGGGGTCGGCGCCGATGCGGACCCCGGCCTCGCGGACGGCATCGAGGTCGAGGACGTTCGGCAGGTCGTCGACGTAGCGGCCCATGAAGTCGTAGGACTGCGCGGCGGCCCGGGCGCGCGCGAAGGGGATGCGCCGCACGCCGTCCAGCCCGGCGCGCAGGTACGCGTTGGCCGCCGCGGCGATGACCTTCGTCGCGTCGGAGTCGGCCGGCCCGCCGTGCGGGGGGTTGTACTTGAAGCCGCCGTCGGTCGGCGGGTTGTGCGACGGGGTGACGACGATGCCGTCGGCGAGGCCGCGGCCGGCCGGCATGTCGTCGACGCCGGAGACCTTGCCACGGTTGGCGACCAGGATCGCGTGGGAGACCGCCGGGGTCGGGGTGTAGCGGTCGGCGGAGTCGACGAGCACCGTGACGTCGTTCGCGGCGAGCACCTCGAGCGCGCTCGACCACGCGGGCTCGGACAGGCCGTGGGTGTCACGACCCATGAACAGCGGTCCGTCGTAACCCTGCTCGCGCCGGTAGTCGCAGATGGCCTGCGTCGTCGCGAGGATGTGCGCCTCGTTGAACGAGGTGCGCAGGCTCGAGCCGCGGTGGCCGGAGGTCCCGAACGCGACCTGCTGGTCGACGTCCTCGGGGTCGGGCACGCGCGTGTAGTACGCCGTGACGAGCGCCGCGACGTCGACGAGGTCGGAGGGCTGGGCGGGCTGTCCGGCGCGCGAGGAGGTCATGGCGCCGATCCTCGCAGACCACCCGCACCACCGACAGGTGACGGTGTCTGCGAGATCACACCGGGACATACCCCACGGGGTAGACACGCAACTACTACGACGAGTAGTAATGGACCATGACCGGAACCCAGAAGCACCTGCTGGTCCTCGGCGCCGGGACCGCCGGGACGATGATCGTCAACAAGCTGCGCAAGCGGCTGTCCCGCGAGGCGTGGACCATCACCGTCGTCGACCGCGACGACGTCCACGACTACCAGCCGGGGTACCTGTTCATCCCCTTCGGGATCAACACCCCCGAGCAGGTCCGCAAGACCAAGCGCCCCTTCATCCACGACGGCGTCGACGTCGTCATGGGGGTGGTCGAACGGGTCGACACCGAGGCGCACGAGGTGCGCCTCGAGGGCGGCCGCGTCCTGCCCTGGGACCAGCTCGTCATCGCCACCGGCACCTCGCCGCGCCCCGACCAGACCGAGGGGACCCTCGGGCCGCAGTGGCACCAGGAGGTCGGTGAGTTCTACACGTACGAGGGCGCCCTCGCCCTGCACGAGCAGCTCGACACCTTCACGGGCGGTCGTCTCGTCGTGCACATCACCGAGCTGCCGATCAAGTGCCCGGTCGCGCCGCTGGAGTTCACCTTCCTCGCCGACGACTGGCTCCGCCAGCGCGGCCTGCGCGAGCGCACCGAGCTCGTCTTCGTCACCCCGCTCGACGGCGCGTTCACCAAGCCCGTCGCGAGCCGGACGCTCGGCAGCCTCCTCGAGGAGAAGGGCATCACCGTCGAGCCCGACTTCATGATCGAGCGGATCGACCAGGAGCGGAAGGTCATCGTCTCCTTCGACGAGCGGGAGGTCGCCTACGACCAGCTCGTCACCGTGCCGCTCAACATGGGCGCGGACTTCGTCGGCACGTCGGGGCTCGGCGACGAGCTCAACTACGTGCCGGTCGACAAGCACACCTTCCTCGCGCACGGGTACGACGACGTCTTCGCCCTCGGCGACGCGAGCAACATCCCGACGAGCAAGGCGGGGTCGGTCGCGCACTTCTCGGTCGACGTCTTCGTCGAGAACTTCGTCGAGCACGTCGCCGGCCGGCCGATGACCCACTCCTTCGACGGACACGCGAACTGCTTCGTCGAGTCGGGCCACGGCAAGGCGCTGCTCCTCGACTTCAACTACGACACCGAGCCCCTGACGGGCACCTTCCCCCTCCCGAAGGTCGGCCCCATGCGGCTGCTCGGGGAGTCGCGCACCAACCACCTCGGCAAGCTCGCGTTCCGGCACGTCTACTGGAACGCCCTGCTCCCCGGTCACCCGCTCGGCCTGCCCGCCGAGATGTCGATGGCCGGCAAGAACCCCGCCTGAGCCCCACGGAAAGGACACACCGCGATGACCACCACGACGATCGCCGGCCACCAGGTCGAGGTCAACGAGGAGGGCTTCCTCACCCGCCCCGACGAGTGGAGCGAGGACCTCGCCCCGGAGCTCGCCGGCCTCATCGGACTCCAGCTCGGCGACGAGCACTGGAAGCTCATCCACTTCCTGCGCGACGACTTCGCCGCCCAGGGCGAGACCGCCACGCTGCGCCGTGTCTCAACGCAGACCGGGACGCCCGTCAAGCAGCTCTTCGCGCTCTTCCCCGGCAAGCCCGCCAAGAAGATGGCCTACGTCTCCGGCCTGCCCAAGCCCAAGGGATGTGTCTGACATGACCGCCACCGACACCGCACCCGTCGTCGTCCCCTCGTTCGACGACGCCGTCGACAGCGGGCGCAAGCTCGCGATCATCTGCTCCAAGGGCAACCTCGACATGGCCTACCCGGGCCTCATCCTCGCCAACGCCGCTGTCGGCGAGGGCGTCGAGACGCACATGTTCTTCACCTTCTGGGGCTTCGACATCATCACGCGCGCGACGATGGCCGACCTCAAGTTCAGCTTCGTCGGCAACACGGCGATGCACCCGCCGGGCCACAGCGGCATGGGGATCCACCACATGCTCGGCGCCCTGCCGGGGGCCACGGCCGCGGCGACGAAGATGATGAAGAAGCAGATCGCCGACCTCGACGTGCCCGACGTGCCGGAGTTCCTCGAGCTGCTCAGCGGCTCCGGGGTGCACATGTGGGCCTGCCGGATGTCGGCGGACATGAACCACGTGACCGAGGACGACCTCTACGAGGGCGTCGAGGGCATCATCTCCGCCAGCGACTTCATCGAGCTCACCGACGGCGCGCAGCTGCTGTTCATCTGACGGGCGGCGCGCACGACGGCCCGGCGGGACCCTGTCACCCGCCGGGCCGTTCGCGCGTCGTCAGATGTCGAGGACGGTGGCCGGACGCTCGGTGCCGGGGACCGGCGCGAGGTAGACCGTCGAGAGGCGGGCGACCCGCACCGTGACCGACCACGGCTGGTCGTTCCACGGCGTCGGCTCGGCGGTCAGGACGACACCGCCCTGGCTCGGGCTGCCGGCCTCGTCATAGCCGCTCGTGTCGAGGACGACCTCCCAGTCGCCGGAGCGCGGCACGCCGAGGCGGACCCACTCCTTGTCCTCGCCGCTGTAGTTGACGGCCGTGACGACGACGTCGCCCGTGCCGTCGTGCCGCTCGTGGCGCAGGTACGACAGGAGGTTGCCGGTGTTGTCGTCGGCGTCGAGCCAGCGGAAGCCGGCGGGCTGCTCGTCGAGCGTCCAGAGGGCGGGGTGCGCGCGGTAGAGCGCGTTGAGCTGCTTGACGAGGGCGTGCACGCGGTGGTGCGCGGCGTGGTCGAGGAGCCACCACTCGAGCGAGCGCCCGTCGGCCCACTCCTGGGGCTGGGCGAACTCCGAGCCCATGAAGAGCAGCTGCTTGCCGGGGTGGCTCCACATGTAGGCGAGGAAGGCACGCAGCGTCGCGAGCTGCTCGGGCCGCTCGCCGGGGATCTTCGTCAGCAGCGAGCCCTTGCCGTGGACGACCTCGTCGTGGCTGATCGGCAGCACGAAGCTCTCGCTGAACGCGTACATGAGCGAGAACGTCAGGAGGTTGTGGTGGTACTGGCGGTGGACCGGCTGCTCCTGCAGGTAGCGCAGGGTGTCGTTCATCCAGCCCATGTTCCACTTGAGGCCGAAGCCGAGGCCGCCGGCGGACGTCGGGCGGGTGACGCCCGGCCACGAGGTCGACTCCTCGGCGATCGTGACGATGCCGGGGACGCGCTTGTAGGCCGTCGCGTTGGCCTCCTGGAGCAGCCCGATCGCCTCGAGGTGCTCGCGGCCGCCGTGGACGTTGGGGATCCACTCGCCGTCCTTGCGCGAGTAGTCGAGGTAGAGCATCGAGGCGACGGCGTCGACCCGCAGGCCGTCGACGTGGAACTCCTCGAGCCAGTAGATCGCGTTGGCGACGAGGAAGTTGCGCACCTCGAGCCGGCCGAAGTCGAACACGTGCGTGCCCCAGTCGGGCTGGTCGCCGCGGCGGGGGTCCGGGTGCTCGTAGAGGGGCAGACCGTCGAAGCGGGCGAGGGCCCACTCGTCGCGCGGGAAGTGCCCCGGCACCCAGTCGAGGATGACCCCGATGCCGGCCCGGTGCAGGGCGTCCACGAGGTACTTGAAGTCGTCGGGGTCGCCGAAGCGTGCGGTCGGGGCGTAGTAGCCCGTCACCTGGTAGCCCCACGACGGGCCGTACGGGTGCTCCATGACGGGCAGGAGCTCGACGTGGGTGAACCCGAGGTCGGTCACGTAGTTGACGAGGTGCTCGGCGAGCTCGCGGTAGGTGAGGCCCTGGCGCCACGAGCCGAGGTGGACCTCGTAGACGCTCATCGGGCCGGTGTGCGGGTCGCGCGCGGCGCGCTGCTCCATCCAGGCGGCGTCGTCCCACGCGTGGGTGCTCTCGTCGACGACCGAGCCGGTGCGCGGCGGGCACTCGGTGCGGCGGGCCATCGGGTCGGCCTTGGCGCGCACGACGTCGTCGGCGCCGCGGATCTCGTACTTGTAGACCGCACCCGCGCCGACACCAGGGACGAAGAGCTCCCAGACGCCGCTGCTGCCGAGGTGGCGCATCGGGTGCACGCGCCCGTCCCAGCCGTTGAAGTCGCCGACGACCCGGACGGCCTTGGCCCGCGGGGCCCACACCGCGAAGGAGGTGCCGCGGACCTCGCCCATCGGGCCCGGGTAGGTGTGCACGCGGGCGCCGAGGACGGTCCACAGCTGCTCGTGGCGGCCCTCGCCGACGAGGTGCAGGTCGACCTCGCCGAGGGTCGGGGCGAAGCGGTAGGGGTCGTCCTGCTCGTGCTCGATGCCGTCGTCCCACGCGACGAGGAGGCGGTAGTCCATCGTCCGCGTCGTCTCCGGCCGGACGGCGGTCCACACGCCCTCGGCCTCGTGCTCGAGCGTGAGCTCCTCGCCGTCCTCGAACCGCACCCGCACCGAGCGGGCCATCGGCCGCAGGACGCGGATGCGCAGTCCCGCCGGCTCGAGGTGCTGGCCGAGCAGGTCGTGCGGCTGCTGGTGGCGGCCCTGGACGAGGGCGGCGATGGCGCCTCCGACCTCGGGGCTGGGGGAGGGGGTCACGAGAGATCTCCTTGCGGCGGGGTGGCGGGGGAGAAGCGGGCGGTCAGCCGGGTCACGGCGTCGAGAGGGACCGTGAGCCACTCGGGTCGGTTGCGGGCCTCGTAGACCACCTCGTAGAGCGCCTTGTCGAGCTCGAAGGCGGCGAGCACGGCGGGGCGGTGGCGGGGGTCCTCGACGGCCTCGGCGGCGTACCCGTCGAGGAAGGCGTCCTGGGCGGCGGTGACCCACGAGCGGGCGGACCGGCCGACGACGCGCTCGAGCGTGCCGCCGACGTAGTCGAAGCTGCGGAGCATCCCGGCGACGTCGCGGACCCACTGGTCGGGCAGCACGCGCTCGGCGAGCGGACGCAGCGGCTCGCCCTCGAAGTCGAGCAGGACCCAGCCGCGCTCGGGGGAGCGCAGCACCTGGCCGAGGTGGTAGTCGCCGTGGATGCGTTGCAGCGCAGGCCAGTCGGCGCCCGCAGCGGCGGCGAGGACGGCCTCGACGGCCGGTGCCTCGGCCGCGAGCCCGGGCACCGCCGCGACGGCGGCGTCGAAGCGCGAGCGCATGCTCGCGAGGATGGCGTCGACCTGCTCGCGCGTCGTCGGGGTCGTGCCGAGCACGCCGGCGAGGGTGCGGTGCACCTCGGCGGTGGCCTCGCCGAGCTCGCGGGCCGGGCCGGTGAAGTCCGTCCCGTCCTCGGCGGCGCGCAGCGCGACCCGCCAGGCGTCCTCGACGCCGGGCAGGAACTCCTGAGCGAAGGCGAGGTGGCCGTGGGCCGGGCGGTCGCCCTCGGGGCCGGGGTGCGGCCAGGCGCCGGTCACCGCCCCGACGACCCCGGGCACGCGGCGCGAGCCGGCGTCGACGAGGGCGCCCTGGAGCACGACGTCGGGGTTGTCGCCGGGCGAGAGCATCCGGAAGACCTTGACGATGAGCGGCACGTGGGCGCCGGACTCGTCCTCGGTGTCGAGGATGACCGAGGTGTTGGACTGCTCGCCGGTGAGGACCCGGGACGAGCGGACGCGGACGGCCGAGGTCCAGCTCGGCTGCGGCACACCGGAGACCGAGTCGTCGACCGAGTCGGACGCGGACGACGACGCGGCCGGGACGCGCCCCTGGACGAGCTCGAGGAGCTGCGCGGCGTAGATGGGGTCGTGCGGCGCGTCGTACACCCAGCGGCGGCCGAGCACCGAGTGCTCGAGCGTGCCGACGAGCGCGTGGTCGGCAGACGCCAGCGGCTCGCCGCGGTAGGTGAGCGGCACCTGGTAGACGACCGGCTCGTCGCCGGACTCGTCGACGACGACCATCGTCTCGATGCCGACCTCGCCGGCCGGGTCGTCGAGCCGCCACGCCGCGAGCCGGCGCACCGACGGGCGCCGGCCCTTCGCGGCGTACCAGCGCTGCGCTCCCATCCACTCCTCGACGAGCTCCTGCTTCGAGGGGGTGAGGCTCGCGCCGGTGTGGATCTCAGCCACGGTCGCTCCCGGGCGGCGGGTCGAGCGCCAGCCAGAAGAAGTCGCGCGAGCCGAGGGTGACGGTGAGGGTGCCGTCGGCGGAGACGTCGGGGAACCCGGTGCCGCCGAACAGGTCCCGCGTCTCCCAGCCGGCGAGCTCCTCCGGCAGGGTCACCGTCGTGGCCTGTGGGCGTGAGGAGAGGTTGTTGATGCAGAGCACCGCCTTGGCCGAGCGGTCCTCGACGTCGCGGTCGCGCCGGTCGACCCGGGTGTAGGCGAGGACGCGGTCGTGCGTGGAGTCGCAGACCGTGAAGTCGCCGAGCCCGAAGACGGGGTGCTCGCGCCGGACCGCGAGCATGCCGCGCACCCAGTGCAGGAGCGAGGAGCCCGAGGCCATCTGCGCCTCGACGTTGACGTGGTTGTAGTGGTGGACCAGCGACTGCACGACGGGCAGGTAGAGCTTGCCGGGGTCGGCGGTCGAGAAGCCGGCGTTGCGGTCCGGGGTCCACTGCATCGGCGTGCGCACCGCGTCGCGGTCGTCGAGCCAGATGTTGTCGCCCATCCCGATCTCGTCTCCGTAGTAGAGGCACGGCGAGCCGGGCAGCGAGAGCAGCAGCGCGTGGATCAGCTCGATCTCGGGGCGGCTGTTGTCGAGCAGCGGCGAGAGCCGCCGCCGGATGCCGACGTTGGCGCGCATCCGGGGGTCCGGCGCGTACCAGCCGTACATCGCGGCGCGCTGCTCCGGCGTCACCATCTCGAGGGTCAGCTCGTCGTGGTTGCGCAGGAACGTGCCCCACTGGGTGCCGGCCGGGATGGCCGGGGTGTCGGCGAGGACGTCGATGATCGGCGACGCCTTCTCCTCGCGCAGCGCGTAGTAGAGCATCGGCATGACGGGGAAGTGGAAGCACATCTGGCACTCCGGCGACTCCTCGGTGCCGAAGTAGTCGACGACGTCGCGCGGCGGCTGGTTGGCCTCGGCGAGGAGGATGCGCCCCGGGTACTCGGTGTCGACCATCCGGCGCAGCGAGGCGAGGAACTCGTGCGTCTTCGGGTGGTTCTCGCAGTTGTGCCCCTCCTCCTCGTAGAGGTAGGGGACGGCGTCGAGCCGGAAGCCGTCGATGCCCATGTCCATCCAGAACCGGACGGCGTCGAAGATCGCCTCGTGTACGGCCGGGTTCTCGAAGTTGAGGTCGGGCTGGTGGCTGAAGAACCGGTGCCAGAAGAACTGCCGGCGGATCGGGTCGAAGGTCCAGTTCGAGGTCTCGGTGTCGATGAAGATGATCCGCGCGTCGGTGTACCGGTCGTCGGTGTCGGACCAGACGTAGAAGTCGCCGTACGGGCCGTCCGGGTCGCTGCGCGAGGCCTGGAACCACGGGTGCTGGTCGCTCGTGTGGTTCATCACGAGGTCGGTGACGATGCGGATGCCGCGGGCGTGCGCCTGGGTGATGAGCTCGCGGAACTCCGGCAGCGTGCCGAACTCCGGCAGCACCTGCGTGTAGTCGGAGATGTCGTAGCCGCCGTCGCGCAGCGGGCTCGCGTAGAACGGCGGCAGCCACAGGCAGTCGATGCCGAGCCACTGGAGGTAGTCCAGCCGGTTGATGATGCCCTTGAAGTCGCCCTCGCCCGAACCCGTCGAGTCGCCGAAGGCGCGCACGAGGACCTCGTAGAAGACGGCCGTGCGGAACCACTCGGGGTCGTGCCGCAGGCCCGGCTGGTTCATGCCGAGGCCCGGGGTGCTGTGCCCCATCCCGGGGATCGCGCTCACCAGGGCCTCCTCAGCTCGACGACGTGACAGGGTTCGACCTCCGGGCCGAGGCGGACGTAGACGTCGCGCTGCCACGTCCACGTCTCGCCGGTCACGAGGTCGTGGGCCTCGAAGGAGTCGCCCGGCTGGAGCCCGAGCGCCGGCATGTCGAGGCGCAGGGTCGTGGCCCGGGTCGAGTGCGGGTCGAGGTTGGCGACGACGAGGACGACGTCGTCCGTGCCGTCGTCGAGGACGCGGCGCTTGGAGAACGCGATGAAGTTCTCGTCGTCGACGTGGTGGAACTCGATGTTGCGCAGGCGGTGCAGCGCCGGGTGGGCGCGGCGCGCCTCGTTGAGCATGGTCAGCCAGCCGGCGAGGGACTGGCCGTCCTTCGGGCCGCCGGGCTCGTAGTCCGCCCAGCCGCGGTCCTTGAACTCGTACTTCTCGTTGTCGATCTGCTCCTCGGCCCCGGGGCGGGCGACGTGCTCCATCAGCTCGTAGCCGGCGTAGATGCCGTAGGTCGGCACGAGGGTCGCGGCGAGGGCGCTGCGCACCTTCCACGCCGCCGGGCCGCCGAACTGCATGTACGGCGTGAGGATGTCGTGGGTCGTCGGCCAGAACGAGGGGCGCATGTAGTCGGCGGCCTCGCCCGAGAGCTCCTGGAGGTACTCGCGCAGCTCGGGGGCGGTGTTGCGCCACGTGTAGTACGTGTAGCTCTGCTGGAAGCCGACCTTGGCGAGCGTGTGCATCATCGCAGGCTTCGTGAAGGCCTCGGCGAGCCAGATGACGTCGGGGTGGTCCTTCGCCACGTCGGCGATGATCCACTGCCAGAACTCGACCGGCTTGGTGTGCGGGTTGTCGACGCGGAAGATCTTGACGCCGTGGTCGATCCACACCTGGACGACGCGGCGCACCTCGGCGTAGATGCCCGCCGGGTCGTTGTCGAAGTTCAGCGGGTAGATGTCCTGGTACTTCTTCGGCGGGTTCTCGGCGTAGGCGATCGTGCCGTCGGCGCGCGTCGTGAACCACTCCGGGTGCTCGGCCACCCACGGGTGGTCGGGGGAGCACTGCAGGGCGAGGTCCATCGCGACCTCCATCCCGAGGCGCTCGGCCTCGGCGACGAACGCGTCGAAGTCGGCGAAGGTCCCGAGGTCGGGGTGGATGGCGTCGTGGCCGCCGTCGGGGGAGCCGATGGCGTACGGGCTGCCCGGGTCCTCGGGGCGCGCGTCGAGGGTGTTGTTCGGGCCCTTCTTCGCGGCCTGCCCGATCGGGTGGATGGGCGTGAGGTAGACGACGTCGAACTTCATCGCGGCGATGGCCGGCAGGCGCTCGGCGGCGGTGCGCAGCGTGCCGGTGACCCAGCGGTGGTCCTCCGCGTCGTAGCGGGCGCCCTCGCTGCGCGGGAAGAGCTCGTACCACGCGCCGTACAGGGCGCGCTCGCGCTCGACGAGCAGCGCGTGCTCGGCCGACGGCGAGACCATGTCGCGCAGCGGGCGGGCGCCGAGCTCGAGCTCGACGGCCGCGTCCGTGCCGGCCTTGAGGCGCACGAGGTCGGGGCGGCTCGCGTCGCGCAGGGTGCGGATGGCGTCGACGAGCACCTTCTCCTGGGCGGGGGTGCGGTCGACCTCGTCGAGGGCCCGCTCGAGGACGAGCGCGCCCT
This sequence comes from Phycicoccus mangrovi, assembly GCF_018729305.1. Taxonomy (NCBI): domain Bacteria; kingdom Bacillati; phylum Actinomycetota; class Actinomycetes; order Micrococcales; family Intrasporangiaceae; genus Phycicoccus; species Phycicoccus mangrovi. Next base: position 68,412 of record NZ_JAHHWP010000004.1, read on the forward strand.
CCTCGAGCATCAGCTCGGTGTCGACGTCGGCGGCGACCTTGATCGTCGCGTCGTGCTCCCAGGTGCCGTAGGGGTCCGACCAGCCCTCGACGCGGTAGGACCACCAGCCGGTGCGGTCGGGGGTCACGCGGGCGACCCACGTGTTGAGCCCCTCGTTGGTGCACGTCATCGGCACGGGGTGCTCGCCGCCGTCGGGGTCGGTGAGCACGACGGTCGCGTTGACCGCGTCGTGGCCTTCCCGGAACACGGTCGCGGAGACCTCGAGCTCCTCGCCGACGACGGCCTTCGCGGGGCGCGCCCCGTGGTCGACGACGGGGCGGACGTCCTGGACCGGGATGCGGCCGATCGGGACCTGGGGCGGGGCGGTGCGGAGGGCATCACTCACCCCACCGAACCTACACGGACGGGGGCGGGTGGCGCGGGTCGCGTCACCCGCCCGTCCGCGTGCTGGTCAGGCGCGCCAGATGCGCTCGAGGTAGTCGCGCATCGAGCGGTCGGAGGAGAAGAACCCCGAGCGCGCGACGTTGAGGATGGCCGACCGCGACCAGGCGTCCTCATCGCGGTAGGCGGCGTCGACGCGGGCCTGCGCGTCGAGGTAGGCCTGGAAGTCCGCGAGGGCCATGAAGGCGTCCTGGTGGAGCAGGTTGTCGATGACCGGGGCGACCGCCTGCCGGTCGCCGTCGGTGAACCGGCCGCTCGCGAGGAGGTCGATCGTGCTGCGCAGGCGCGGGTTCTCCTCGTAGTAGCTCGAGGGGGAGTAGCCCGGCCGCAGCCGCTCGACCTCCGGCTCGGTCATCCCGAAGAGGAAGAAGTGGTCGTCGCCGACGAGCCGGCGGATCTCGACGTTCGCGCCGTCGTCGGTGCCGATGGTCAGCGCGCCGTTGAGGGCGAACTTCATGTTGCCCGTGCCCGAGGCCTCCTTGCCCGCGAGCGAGATCTGCTCGGAGAGGTCGGCGGCCGGGATGAGCTTCTCGGCGAGGGTCACGTTGTAGTTCGCCGGGAAGGCGACCGAGAGCCGGCCGGCGACGACGGGGTCGCTGTTGACGACGTCGGCGACGGCGTTGATGAGGAAGATGATCTCCTTCGCCATGTGGTAGCCGGGGGCCGCCTTGGCGCCGAAGACGAAGGTGCGCGGGACGATGTCGTCGGCGGCGACCCGGCCGGAGACGACGTCGTCGTAGAGCGAGACGATGTGGAGCAGCTTGAGGGTCTGGCGCTTGTACTCGTGGAGGCGCTTGACCATGACGTCGAGCATCGTGTCGCGGGGGATCTCGAGCCCGTCACGGACCTTGAGCAGGTCGTGCAGGCGCTCCTTGTTGGCCTGCTTGACCCGGCGGAACTCGGCGCGGAACGAGGCGTCGTCGGCGAGCGGCTCGAGCTCGCGCAGCCGGTCGAGGTCGGTGACCCAGCCCTCACCGATCGTGTCGTTGAGCAGCTCCGAGAGCCGGCGGTTGGCGAGGCGCACGAACCGGCGCGGGGTGATGCCGTTGGTGACGTTGGTGAACTTCTCGGGCCAGAGCTCGCTGAAGTCGGGCAGCACCTTGTCGCGCAGCAGCTGGCTGTGCAGCTCGGCGACGCCGTTGACCTTGGATCCGGCGACCGTCGCGAGGTAGGCCATCCGCACGGAGCGCTCGGGGTACTCGGCGATGACCGACATCCGGCGCACCCGCATCTCGTCGCCGGGGAAGGCCGCGCGGACCTCCTCGAGGAACTCCTCGTTGATCCGGTAGATGATCTCGAGGTGGCGGGGCAGCAGCCGGCCGAGGAGCTCGACGGGCCAGACCTCGAGGGCCTCGGGCAGCAGGGTGTGGCAGGTGTAGGCGAAGCACTTCTGGGTGATGCTCCACGCCTCGTCCCAGTCGAAGCCCTTGCGGTCGACGAGGATGCGCATCAGCTCGGGGATGGCGATCACCGGGTGGGTGTCGTTGAGCTGGAACATGATCCGCTCGTTCAGGCGGCGCAGGTCGAAGTCCGCCGGCAGCGTGTTGTCGATGAAGTCGTGCAGCGAGCACGCGACGAAGAAGTACTGCTGCTGCAGGCGCAGCTCCTTGCCCTGCGGCGTGGAGTCCTCCGGGTAGAGGACCTTCGAGATGTTCTCGGCGAAGGTCTGGGCGCGCACGGCCTGGGCGTAGTCGCCGGAGTTGAAGATCTGCAGGTCGAACGCCTGCGTGGCGCGGGCGCTCCACAGACGCAGGGTGTTGACGACGCCGTTGCGGAAGCCCGGGACCATGTAGTGGTACGGCATCCCGAGGACGTTCCAGTCGGGCGTCCACGTGGTCCGCTCGGTGCCGGCGTCGTCCGTCGTCGTGGTCGTCGAGCCGCCGAAGCCGACGAGCACCTGGCGCTCCGGGTGCGGGAACTCCCAGGGGCTGCCGAGGGAGAGCCAGGAGTCCGGCCGCTCGACCTGGCGGTCCTCCTCGAAGGTCTGGCGGAAGATGCCGTACTCGTAGCGGATGCCGTAGCCGATGCACGGGACGTCCATCGTCGCGAGGGAGTCGACGAAGCAGGCCGCGAGCCGGCCGAGACCGCCGTTGCCGAGGCCGGGCTCCACCTCCTGCGCGCGCAGCGTCGCGATGTCGATGCCGCAGCGGCGCATCGCCTCCTCGGCGATGTCCTGGAGGTTGGTCGCGAGGACGTTGTTGCCGAGCTGGCGGCCCAGCAGGTACTCGGCCGAGAGGTAGCCGATGGTCTTCTGCTGCGCCTGGCGGCGGCGCGCGCCGGTCTCGAGCCAGTCGGCCATGAGGTAGCGGCGCACCGTCCGGGCCAGCGCGAGGTACTGGTCGTTGACCGTCGACTGCGACAGGAGCGTGCCCTGGCTGTAGTTCAGCTCGGCGAGGAAGGTCTCGACGAAGCCGTCGACCGTCGTGGCCGGCTGGACGACCGGGCCGTTGGCCAGCGGGTGCGTCGTGCGGAACTCCGGGCCGATCCGGCGGGCGTCGGTCGACGGCGACTCGTCGGAGACGAGGGAGCTCGTGGGCACGGTGTCGGTCATCGGTGCTCGTCCTTCGGGCATGAGGTGGGTCGGGCGCGGCGACGGTGGTGCGCTGACACAGGGTAGCGACCTCGTGCGGAAACGCTTGCACACTCGGGGGGTGGCGCGCAGCCCCTCGACCGGATGCCGGTCAGCCGGAGCGGGTGAGGAGGTCGGGCGTGAGGTCGGCGAGGGTGCGGACGCCGGTGAGCGCGGCCGTAAGGTCGAGCTCGGCGGCGATGTTGCGCAGGACCTCGCCGACGCCCTCCTCACCTGCGAGGGCGAGCCCGTAGACGTGGGGGCGACCGATGCCGACCGCGGTCGCGCCGAGGGCGAGCGCGACGAGCGCGTCGACGCCGGTGCGCACCCCGCTGTCGAAGAGGACCGGCGTGCCGGGGGCGCGCTCGCGGACGGCTGCGACGACGCCGGGCAGCGCGTCGAGCGCCGCGACGGTGCGGTCGACCTGCCGGCCGCCGTGGTTGCTGACCCAGAGGCCGTCGACGCCGAGGTCGAGGGCCCGGGTGGCGTCGTCCGGGTGCAGCACGCCCTTGAGGACGACCGGCAGGCTCGTGAGCTCACGCAGGCGTGGGAGGTCCGCCCAGGTGAGCGAGGGGCGCGAGAAGACGTCGAGGAAGGTCTCGACGGCGGCGCGCGGCACGGGGGAGCGGAGGTTGTCGCGGGTGCCGCCGGGGTGGTTGCGGCTCATCGCGAGGAGGGTGCGGACGGCGGTGGGGGTGGGGCGGGGGCTCGGTTCGGCCGGGCGTGCGGAGGCGGCGGCGACGCGCTCGGCGACGAGCCGCGCGAAGACCGGGTCGCAGGTGTACTGCGCGATGCCCTCGCCGCGCGCGAAGGGGAGGTGGCCGAGGTCGAGGTCGCGGGGTCGCCACCCGAGGTAGGCGGTGTCCAGGGTGACGACGAGGGCCTCGGCGCCGCAGGCCTCGGCGCGGTGGACGAGGGAGGCGGCGAGGTCGTCGTCGCGGCTCCAGTAGAGCTGGTACCAGAACGGGCTGCCGGCCAGCGCCTCGGCGACGGTCTCCATCGGGACGCTCGCCTGGGTGCTGAGCACCGGGGTGACGGAGGCGTCCCGGGCGGCGCGGGCGACGGCGAGGTCGGCGTCGGGGTGGGCGGCCGACAGCACGCCGACGGGGGAGACGAGCAGGGGCGTCGCGTGGCGGCGGCCGAGGACCTCGACGCCGAGGTCTCGCTCGGAGGTGTCGACGAGGAGGCGCGGGACGACGCGCCAGCGGTCGAACGCCTCGCGGTTGGCGCGGGCCCCGGCCTCGCTGCCGGCCGAGCCGGCGACGTAGGCGAAGCCGCGGCGTGACATCACCTTCTCGGCGGCCTCCTCGAGGCGGGTGCCGTCGGTGGGGACGGCCGGGCGCCGCCCGAAGGAGCCCGCCCGGTAGATCGCCGCCTGCGCCACGCGCCCGATGCCCTCGGCCACCTGCCTGGGTGCTCGCGTCATGCCCGCCTGTCTACACGGTGCGGAGCCGGGCGGTGGCGGTGTCGGTCGGACGAGTCGTGCTGTGGGGCGGGGCCCGGACGGGGATCCGGCGGCGCCGGGGAAAGGGGTGTGGTCCCGGGATCCATGCGCCGCGGAAAGAATCCCATGCGCCGCGGAAGGAAGACCTTGCCGGGTGGAAGGAGTGGTTGCGGGTGGAAGGAGTGGTTGCGGGTGGAAGGGAAACCTTCCGGGGTCACAGGATCTGGGGAGTGCACCCTGTGGGTGGCACGGCGCGGCGTCGGTCGGGCGGCGCGGCGCCGACCGGTCGACCGGTCCGGGGGCCCGCCGGGCGAACCGGGCGACCCGGTCCGCGGTGGACGCCCTAGGGTCGTGCCGTGCAGCGTTTCGTGTGGGTCGCCTGGGGTCTCCTCGTCGTCGTCGTCGACCTGCCGCTCGACGGCTGGGACGTCCTGCCCGACGTCGTCGGGTACGCCTGGGTCATCTACGGCCTGACGGGCGCCGCGGGCGTCCACCCGGCGTTCGTCCGCGCGCGGTCGGCGGCCGTCGTCGGCATCCCGGTCTGGGCGGTGCTCGGGACCCCGCTCTTCGCCTCGCCGCGCTACGGGACGCTGCTCGTCACCGCCCTCACGGTGCAGGTCGTCGTCACCACCCTGCTCGTCCACCAGGTCTGCACCGGCATCCTCGCGACCGCGCCGGCGGACGACCCGGACTCCGCCCGCTGGGCCCGCATCCTGCGCGTCGCAACCCTCGTCGTCGGTGTGCTCATGCTTCTCGCCATCGTCCTCACCGTCGGCGGTCTCGGGCTCTACCCGCTGACCTTCCTCGCCAGCGTCGTCGTCGGCGTGCTCACCGTCATCCTCGTCCAGCGCGTGGCCCGTGCCGGGTGGATCGCCACCGCCTGACCGGCGCACGCCCGCCCCGCGACGCGACGAGGCCCCCGGACCGTGCGGTCCGGGGGCCTCGTCGTGCCGTGCGTGACGCGGTCAGCGCAGGTAGGGGATGGCCCGGTCGAGCAGGCCCCGCTCCTTGAGCTCGGCGCGCAGCGGGATCTCGTCGTCGATCCAGCCGCTCTGCTTGATGCCCCAGAAGGACGCGTGGTCCGGGCCGTAGCCGAGGAGCTGCTGGTGCAGCGGCGAGAGGCCCTGGAACCACTCGGAGGACTGGTCGGCGACCGCCTCGTCGAGCGGGCGGATCCAGCGGTAGGTGTAGCCGATGAACATCAGCTTGCGGATGCGCTCGCTCTTGTTCATCGAGCGGCTGTGCCAGATGCGGCGGTCGAAGATGAACGCGTCGCCCGGCTCCAGGAGCACCTCGACGGCACCCTCGGGCTCGATGATCGGGTCGCCCGGCTTCTCGGGGCGGCCCTCCAGGGTGTTGTTCTTGTGGCTGCCCGGGATGACCTTGGTGTTGCCGTAGCCCGGCTCCGAGAGGTCGGTCAGGGCGTAGCAGATCTTCGTCATGAACATCGGACGGACGTCCATGTCGATGTCCGAGTTCTGCCGGTACCCGTCCTGGTGCCAGTTCCAGAAGGGCGGCTCGTCCTTCGGCGGGTTGACGTCGATGTGGTTGTGGTGCGTGTAGATGTTCCAGCCCATGTTCCCCCAGATGTAGGGGAAGGTCGTCGGCCAGGTGAGCAGCTCGGGGAAGCGCGGGTCCTTGTGCAGCCACCCCATGACGTGGATGGAGCGGTCCGGGCGCAGCTCGCCGGCGGCCTCCTCCTCGGCGTAGATGCGGTCGACGGCGTTCTCGAAGTACGCCCGGTCCTCCTCGGGGAGGGCTCCCTTGATGACGACGAAGCCGTCACGGTCGTACTGCTCGCGGATGGCCGGGTCGATCGGTTCGAAACCGGTCGGCGCGGGTGCGGTCGCGGTCATGCTCGGTGTCTCCTCGGATCGGTGACTCGCGGACTGCCCGCCAGTCTAGGACGCGGGCCGCGACACGTCGGGAGGCGACACCGGGCGGTCTCCGCGGGGTGACGGCGACGCTCAGGCGGGGACGTAGAGGCGCACCGACGGCCCGGGGACGACGACCGTGCCCTCGTGCGGCTCCTCCTCGGGGTGCGGCCGCTCCCGGGTGCTGTCGAAGAGCAGCCGGTGCGCGCCCGCGGGGAGCGTCACGGCCGCGTCGGCCGTGCCGCCCTGCACGACGAGCAGCGCGGCGCTGCTGCCGTCGACGGGGGGCGCGAGGGCCATCTGGAGCACGCGGGTGCCCTCGCCGTGCCAGCGGTCGCCCATCGGCCGGCCGTCGGCGGCGTACCAGGCGACGTCGAGCGTGCCCTCGTCGTCGACCTCGCGGCCGGTCAGCCAGGTGCGCTGGCGCAGGACGGGGAGGGCGCGGCGCAGGGCCAGCAGGTGCCGCGTGGTCTCGAGGAGGTCGGCCTGCCAGGGCGCGAGCCGCCAGTCGACCCACGAGACCTCGGTGTCCTGGCAGTAGGGGTTGTTGTTGCCGCCCTGGCTGCGCCCGATCTCGTCACCGGCCGTCAGCATGGGGACGCCCTGCGAGAGCAGGAGGGTCGCGAGGAGGTTGCGGATGGCCCGCGTCCGGGCGCCGAGCACGCCGGCGTCCTCGCTCGGTCCCTCGACCCCGTGGTTCCACGAGCCGTTGCCGTCGGTGCCGTCGCGGTTGTCCTCGCCGTTGGCCTCGTTGTGCTTGCGGTCGTAGGCGACGAGGTCGGCGAGGGTCATCCCGTCGTGCGCCGTGACGAAGTTGACCGACGCCGTCGGGCCGCGGTCGCGCGCCCCGAAGAGGTCGCGCGAGCCGGACAGCCGGGTCGCGAGCTCGCGCGCGTCGTGCCCGCGCTCGCCGAGCGACTGGGCGCGCACGTCCCCCACCCAGAAGCGCCGGGCGGTGTCGCGGAAGCGGTCGTTCCACTCGAGGAACGGCGGCGGGAACTGCCCCGTGCGCCAGCCGTGCATCCCGAGGTCCCAGGGCTCGGCGACGAGCACGACCCGCGAGAGCACGGGGTCGGTGCGCAGCGCGACGAGGAACGGGTGGTCGGGGTCGTAGTCGTCGCCGCGACCCCGGCCGAGGGCGACGGCGAGGTCGAACCGGAACCCGTCGACGCGGTAGGCCTGCACCCAGTGTCGCAGGCTGTCGAGGACCATCCGGCAGACGACCGGGTGGCGCAGGTCGAGGGTGTTGCCGCAGCCGGTGACGTCGATGTCGCGCCCGCGCTCGTCGAGCCGGTAGTAGGCGCGCTGGTCCAGGCCGCGCCACGAGAGCATCGCCCCCGACCGGCTCTGCTCGGCGGTGTGGTTGTAGACGACGTCGAGGACGACCTCGATGCCCGCCGCGTGGAGCAGCTTGACCATGCCCTTGACCTCGTCGACGACCCCCTGGGGGTCGGACGCGGCGGCGTAGCGCGCGTGCGGCGCCATGAACCCGAGGGTGTTGTAGCCCCAGTGGTTGGTCAGGCCGCGCTGCACGAGGTGGGGCTCGTGGGTGAAGGCGTGGACCGGCAGCAGCTCGACCGTCGTCACCCCGAGCGAGAGCAGGTGCTCGACCGAGGCCGGGTGCGCCAGACCGGCGTACGTGCCGCGCAGGTGCTCCGGCACCCCTGGCAGCAGCATCGTCTGGTTGCGGACGTGCGCCTCGTAGACGACCGTCTCGCTGCGCGAGCGACGCGGCGGGGCGTCGTCGCCCCAGTCGAAGGAGTGGTCGACGACGACGCCGCGCGGGACGTGTCCCCGGCTGTCGAGCGGCGAGCGGTGCTCGAGGTCGCCGCGCCACTGCTCGTCGACGCGGTGGCCGTACACCTCGGGCCCCCACGCCACGTCGCCCTCGACGGCGCCGGCGTAGGGGTCGAGGAGCAGCTTGGCGGGGTTGTGGTGCAGCCCCTGGTCGGGCGACCAGGGGCCGTCGACGCGCACGCCGTAGCGCGTGCCCGGACCCATCCCCGGGACGAAGCCGAACCACCAGCCGTGGGCGCGCTCGCGCAGCGCGACCCGTCGCTCGCTCGTGCCGGCGGTGTCGCCGGGCTCGAAGAGGCAGACGTCGACCGCCTCGGCGTGCCCGGCGTACACGGCGACGTCGGCGCCGCCCGGGACGAGCGTCACCCCGGGGGGCGGCGGCAGGTCGCGGGTCGTCGGCCCGGGCGGGGCGGGGCGGGTGGGCACGGCAGGACCCTAGCCGGGCGGTCGCGCGGGCGTGGTGGTGTCGGCGGTGTCGGTGCGGCTCAGGCGCGCAGGGCCTCGGCGAGCTCGCGGACGTGCTCGACGAGGAGGTCCATGTCCTCGTCGGTGTGCGCGAGCGAGACCAGCCACTGCTCGTCGAGGCCGGGAGGCGTGAGGATGTTGCGGTTGACACCCCACAGCCACGACAGCTCGGCCATCGCGAAGTCCGTCGCCTTGTAGTCGCGGTAGGTGCGCACCGGCGACGTCGACCACGTGACGCAGCCCTTGACGCCGAGGCCGACGGTGTGGGCCGGCAGCTCGAAGGTGTCGATGACGTCGTCGATGGCCGAGAGGGCGCGGACGTTGATCGCCTCGGTGGCGGCGAGGGCCTCGGGGGTGCAGATCTCGTCGACGGCCTTCGCGGCGGCCATGACGAGCGGGTTGCCGTTGTAGGTGCCGAAGTGCGCCATCCGGCCGTCGACCACGACCTCCATGACCTCGCGGCGGCCACCGAACGCGGCGAGCGGCAGGCCGCCACCGATCGACTTGGCGAGGGTGATGAGGTCGGGCTTGACGCCGAGGCGCTGCGCGGCGCCCGCGTAGCCGGCGGTGAGCCCGGTCTTCACCTCGTCGAACAGCAGGACGACGCCGTGCTCGTCGCACAGCTCCCGGACACCGGCGAGGTAGCCGGCGTCGGGGACGACGATCGAGAGGTTCTCGACGACGGGCTCGACGACCATGACGGCGATCTCGCGGCCGTGCTCGACGAGGATCGCGCGCAGGCGGTCGAGGTCGTTGTAGGGGACGACGTGGACGGTGCCGGCCTCGACGTCGAACGGCACCTCGGGCACGGGGGCCTCGGCCGGGCCGATGTCCTCGAGCGCGGGCTTGACCGACACCTGGAGGGCGTCGTAGCCGCCGTGGTAGCCGCCCTCGATCTTCACGACGGCCTTGCGGCCGGTGTAGGCGCGGGCGGCGCGGATCGCGTACATGAGCGACTCGGTGCCGGAGTTGGTGAAGCGGATCATGTCGAGGCCGAAGCGCTCGCAGAACCGCTCGCTCATCTCGGTGGCCTGCGGGGACGGGGTGACGAACAGGGTGCCGGTGTCGGTCAGCGCGCGCTGCACGTGCTCGACGACGGTCGGGTTGAGGTGGCCGACGAGCATCGCGCCGAAGCCCATCGACAGGTCGAGCATCCGGCGGCCGTCGACGTCGGTCAGCCAGGCGCCGCGGGCGGAGGCGACCGAGACGGGGTAGGGGTCCCAGTGCTGGAAGGAGGAGGTGACGCCGAGCGGCAGGGTGCGCGCAGCGCGGGTGTTGTGCTCGCCGGAGGCCGGGGTGCTCGCCGCGAAGCGCTCCCACTCGGCCGCGAGGAGGGACTCGACGCGGGCCGGGTCGACCGGGCGGCTGCTCGCCGGGAGGCGGCGGTAGGTGGCCGGGTCGTGGGCGGGGTACGGGCGGGCCGGGGTCTCGGTCGCGGACATCGTCGCTGCTCCTGGGGTGGTGGAATCCGTGGCGACGGGGCCGTCAGGCTACCCATCACAGAGGTCTAGGGGCGAATGTACTACCGGATCCGGGGTCGGGGCGAGTCCTGAGGGCCGGATCGTGCCTCGACGGCGCCCCTCGTCCGGCCCACCCGGCCCGGTCGCGCCCTCGGGTGCGGTCGATACGGTGGGGCCATGACCGACCCCACCTCGCTGCCCAACTTCCCGCCGCCCGCGAACGAGCACCCGCTGCGCGGCCGGGTCCTCGACGTCCTCGTCGACCTCGGGCTCGCCCCGAACCTCGACGGCGACGGTGACGTGGCCTTCACGGTCAACGACCAGCAGCTCTTCGTCCGCTGCACCGAGGGCGACGTCGAGATCATGCGCCTGTTCGGCCAGTGGCAGATCCAGGACGAGCTGACCGCCGACCGCCTCAAGCTCCACGAGACGTGCAACGAGATCAACCTGCACATGAACCACGTGAAGACCGGCATCGCGGGCACGACCCTCGTCGTCACCGGCGAGCACGTCGTCACCCCGGGCGCCGACCTCTCGACGCTCACCCAGGTCTCGATCCAGGTCGTCCTCTCCGCCGTCCACCTGTGGCACCAGCGCATCCTCGGCATCGACCCCGAGACCGGCCAGCCGATCGAGGACGGGCAGTGACCGACCTCGTCCGCCTCGAGGTCGCGGACGGCATCGGGACCATCCGGCTGGACCGGCCGCCGATGAACGCGCTCAACGCGGAGATCCAGCACGGCCTCGTCGCCGCGTGCCGCGAGGCCGCGGAGCGCCGCGACGTCGCCGCCGTCGTCGTCTGGGGCGGCGAGAAGGTCTTCGCCGCGGGCGCCGACATCAAGGAGATGGAGACGATGTCGTACACCGACATGGTCGACCACTCCGCGCTGCTCCAGGACTTCACGAAGGCGCTCGCCGGGCTGCCGAAGCCGACCGTCGCCGCCGTCACCGGGTACGCCCTGGGCGGCGGCTGCGAGGTCGCGCTCGCGTGCGACTGGCGGGTCGCCGCCGACGACGCGAAGCTCGGCCAGCCCGAGATCAACCTCGGCATCATCCCCGGGGCCGGCGGCACGCAGCGCCTCGCGCGCCTCGTCGGACCGGCCAAGGCCAAGGACCTCGTGTTCTCCGGTCGCTTCGTCGACGCGCAGGAGGCGCTGGCCATCGGCCTCGTCGACCGCGTCGTCCCGGCCGCCGAGGTGTACGAGACGGCCCGCTCTTTGGTCGCTCGCTACGTCGGCGGCCCCGCGTACGCCCTGAGCGCCGCGAAGGAGGCCATCGATCGGGGCCTCGAGGTCGACCTCGAGACCGGTCTCGAGATCGAGCGCGTGCTCTTCGCCGGCCTCTTCGCGACGAAGGACCAGTCCACCGGGATGCGCCACTTCGTCGAGAAGGGCAAGGGCCCGGCCCCCTTCGAGGGCGCCTGACCCGCCGGCGTCACCCTGCCCGGGGCGTCACGCCATCCGACGCAGCCCGGCGAGCTTGGCGGCGGCGGTCGCGGCGTGCTCCGGGCGCCCGTCGGCGACGAGGTCCTCGAGCAGGTCCTCGATGCGCCGGGGCACCTGGAGCCCGTCCCGGCCGTAGTGCCAGACCTCGTCGAGCGCGAGGTCGAGGAGGCGGGCGAAGGTCGTCGGGCGGTCGACGACGCGGACCGCGCCCGACCCGTCCACGAGGTGGGGTGACGGGTCCGGGCGCAGCGCGGCGACCCGCAGGATGCGGTGCAGGTCGTCGAGGACCTGCACGGCCGTCGTCGGGTCGTTGACCCCGGGGGAGAGGGCCCGCTCGGCGATGTCGACGAGCTGGCGCACCCCGAACTCGGGGTCCTGGGTCATGCTGCGTTCCCGGCCGAGCCCGATCGCCTCGCGGACGGACTCGGTGAGGTCGTCGTCGCGGTGACCCCCGTGGACGACCGCGAGCACCTGGCCGCGGTGCCGGACCTCGCCGAGGCGGGTGCGCAGCTCGACGACCGCGCCGGCCCGCTCGGCGCACTCGACGAGTGCGCTGAGGTGCACCCGCGAGACGACGCCGTGGTCCGACCCCGTCGTCACCGTCACCCCCGGCCCGTCGCCCTGCGACCACGTCGGGGGCACTGCCGAGGTGTCGTCCCACTCCTGCGCCGACCCGCGCTCCAGCGCCTCGACCGTGAGCCGCGCGATCCGGTCGACGACCTGGTCGACACGGATGGAGTCGGTGATGTGGTGGATGAACGCGAGGAAGAGGGCGACGCTCGCGAGGACCAGCAGGAAGGCGACGGTCACCGACAGCTGCGGCACGAACGGCCCGTCACCCCCGCGCACGTCGCGCAGCACCATGAGCGCGAAGACGAACGAGGAGATGAAGACACCGAGGGTCACCTGGACCACACGGCTGCCGAGGAACGTGGAGAGCAGCCGCGGCGTGAACTGGCTGCTCGCCAGCTGCATGACGACCATCGTGATCGAGAAGACCAGCCCGGTCACCGAGATCATCGCGCTGGCGATCGTCCCGAGCAGGCTGCGCGCGGAGTCCGCGTTGCCGCCGAAGAGGACGTCGACGTCGCCGAGCAGGTGCTCGTCGACGAGGGGGAGGGTGGCACCGGCGAGCACCGTCACGACGACGACGGCGGAGGGGAGCGCCCAGAAGGGGCGCCACAGCGACTCCCACCAGCCGACGGTGACGGGGTCCCCGACGGGCCCGACGGTGCGTCGCACGGTGCCCGGCCCGGTACCGCTCTCGTCGCTCATCCATCGATCCTGTCAGACCGTCGGGGGCGTGGCGCGGACCGTCAGGCGCGGGGGAAGGAGGAGCGGACGAGGACCCGGCCGTCGTCGCCGAGGACCTCGAAGCCGCTCGCGCGCTCGCGCAGCACCGACGAGTTGAGGTTGCAGCGCATGGTGCGCTCGCCCGTGCCGACGAACTCGCCGGCCGGGAACTGCGTGCCGTCCGGCCCGAGGACCACGACGCGGTAGCGGTCCCCGGCGGTGAAGCCGCGCGCCGTGAGCCTGACCTCGACCCCCCAGGTGTGGGGGACCAGCCCGGCGGACGCGACGACCCCCGGGGCGCCGACGGCGACCGGGACGGCCTCGAGCGGGACCGCCGGGGCCGCGGGCTCGGCCACGAGACGCGTCACGCCGAGGGTGAGGACCGCACCGACCGCGGCCGCGACGAGCAGCGTCCCGGCCCGACGGGCAGCGCCACCCGGACGAGATCCGCGCCGGGCGTCGGCGGCCACCGCCGCGGAGACCCGGTCGCCGAGGTCGGCGGGCGGCAGCGGGAGGGCCGGCAGGGAGCCGCGCAGCCCGGTCAGCGCAGCGGCGACCGGGGCGAGTGCGGCGAGCTCGGCGGTGCAGGAGGCGCACCCGTCGAGGTGCGCCTCGAGCGCCGGGACCTCGTCCGGGGGGAGGTCGCCGAGGACGTACGGACCGAGGGCCGTCCGCAGCGCCTCGTGGTCGGTCGGCGTGCTCATCGCTCCACTCCCATCTCCTCCATCGCGACCCGCAGGGCCTTGAGACCGTAGAAGACCCTGCTGCGCAGCGTGCTCTCCGGGATGCCCAGCTCGGCCGCGACCTCGCCGTAGGGCCGGCCGGCGAGGTGGGTCTCGGTGAGCGCCTGCCGGTGGGCCTCGCCGAGGCGGCCGAGCGCCTCCTCGACGAGCCACGTGTGCAGCAGGGCGTCCCACCCGTCGGTCGCGGGCGCCGCGCCCTCGAGCCCTTCGTGGTCGGCGAGGTCGCGCAGCCACGGACGCGCCTGACGGACCCGGTGCAGGTCGATGACGACGTTGCGGGCGATGCCGAACAGCCACGTGCGCAGTGCCGCGACCGCCGGGTCGTAGCGCTCCCGGGCCCGCCAGGCGCGCAGGAAGGTCTCCTGGACGGCGTCCTGCGCCAGGCCACCGTCGCCGAGGCCGCGCAGCGCGAACCGGTAGAGCTCCGCGCCGTGCGCCGCGTACGCCGCCCGGACGTCCTCCTCGGTGAGCGAGGAGGACGTCCGGGGGCGGCGCACGAGCATCCGACGGCCTCGGTCAGCGACCCGTCGGGACCGCGAGGTCGAGCACCTGGGCGCCCCGCGGGAACCAGCCCTCCCGGGTGGCCTTCCCGGTGAGCAGGTCGACGCGGTACAGACCGGCCTTCCCGTCGACCTCGAGCGCGGCGTACGCACGGTTCTTCCGGTCGATGTCCATGCCACCGCGGGTGGCGTCGACGCCGAGCGAGCCCGTCGGGGCCAGCGATCCGGCGTTGGCCGGCGACTGGACGACCACCTGGTCGGCCTTCGTGTCGATGTCGAAGAGCGTCGTCGCGGTCGCGGCGTCGGTGTCCGGGTTGGTGTACGCGGCGGCGGTCACGCCCGTGGACGCCGTGGTCGCGCCGGTGACGTTGAGCGGGGTGTCGGCGATCGTCGTGCCGCCGGGGTTCACGTCGTGGCGCAGGTTCTGGCCGGTGTCGCTGATGACGCGCAGGCGGTCGGCCGCGGGGTTGAAGTCGACGCCGAAGTGCTTGCCGTCGAGGGCGACCGTGAGCCGGTTGACGAGCGTGGCCCTCGGGGCCTTGGTGAAGAGCAGGCGCCGCTCGGGGACGGTCACCGTGTAGACACCGCCGCGGTCGCCGACGGCGTAGAGGCGCCCGTCGGCCGGACGGTGGTCGATGCCGAGGAGGCGCGTGTCCCGGGTCAGGCCGGTGACCGCACCCAGCGTGCGCGCCGAGCCCGGTCGGTCGAGGTCGACGGCGACGAGCGTCTTCGCACCCGCCAGCCCGACGGCGTCGGGGGAGGGCAGGAGGGTGGCGGTGGCGGCGGGCGCCATCGGGAGGGCGAGGGCGGCGGTGAGGACGCCGGCGGCGGCGAGGCGGGTGCGGTGCATCGGGAGCTCCTTCGGTCCGTGGGCTGGTACCGGTGGATACGGGGCCCGGCGCGCGCCTGTTGAACGCCGTCGCAGGTTTCTTCGGCGCGCCGTCGTGCGCCGGATGGCCGCGGGACCCTCGACGGGGTGGTGACCGTCACGCCGGCCGGGTGGTGAACGAGCGCTCACCGGCTGAGAGGATGGGAGGCGTTGTGCGCCGGAGACCCCCGGGCGCAAGACCCCCACGACACGAAGGGACGAGGGACGGATGAACATCGTCGTCTGCGTCAAGTACGTCCCGGACGCCCAGTCCGACCGGACGTTCCAGGAGTCCGACAACACCGTCGACCGCGCCGTCGACGGCCTGCTCTCCGAGCTCGACGAGTACGCCGTCGAGGAGGCCCTCAAGATCGTCGAGGCCGCCGGCGACGGTGAGGTCACCGTCGTGACGGTCGGCCCCGAGGCCGCCGCCGACGCGCTGAAGAAGGCCCTCCAGATGGGCGCCCACAAGGCGGTCCACGTGCAGGACGAGGCCATCCACGGCTCGGACGCCGTCGGCACCTCGCTCGTCCTCGCGAAGGCCGTCGAGAAGGCGACCGACGGCAGCCCCGAGCTCGTCCTCACCGGGATGTCCTCGACCGACGGCGTCATGGGCGTCGTGCCCGCGATGCTCGCCGAGCGCCTCGGCCTGCCGCAGGTCACGTACGCCTCGGAGCTGACCGTCGGCGACGGCCGCGTCACCATCCGCCGAGACGGCGACGTCGCCTCCGAGACGATCGAGGCGTCGCTGCCGGCCCTCGTCTCGGTCACCGACCAGATCAACGAGCCGCGCTACCCCTCCTTCAAGGGGATCATGGCGGCCAAGAAGAAGCCGGTCGAGACGTGGTCGCTGGCCGACCTCGGCGTCGACGCCGGTGACGTGGGCCTCGGCGCCGCGTGGACCTCGGTCGTCGCGTTCGCCAAGCGCCCGCCGCGCGAGCAGGGCCAGATCGTCACCGACGAGGGCGAGGGCGGCGCGAAGCTCGCCGAGTTCCTCAGCGCCCAGAAGTTCCTCTGACCGCGGCCGCCCGAGACCAGGAGCACAGACAGATGGCTGAAGTACTCGTCCTCGCCGACCACGCCGGGGGGCGCCTGCGCAAGGCGACCGCCGAGCTGCTGACCCTCGCCCGCCGCCTCGGCGAGCCCTCCGCGGTGCACATCGGCCCCGGCGCCGAGACCGCGCAGAAGACCTACGCCAAGTACGGCGCGCACAAGGTGTACGTCGTCGACGACGCCGACGCGGCGAGCTACCTCGTGGCCCCGCAGGCCGAGGTCCTCGCGCAGCTCATCGAGAAGACCTCTCCCGCAGCCGTGCTCATCCCGAGCAACGCCGCCGGCAAGGAGATCGCCGCCCGCCTGGCCATCAAGGCCGGCTCCGGGATGATCACCGACGCCGTCGACGTCCGCGCGGGCGAGGACGGCACGCCGGAGACGACGCAGTCGGTCTTCGCCGGCTCGTACACCGTGACCGCGAAGGTCACGACCGGCACGCCGATCATCTGCGTCAAGCCGAACTCGGCCTCCATCGAGGCCGCGCCCGAGGCCGGCGCGGTCGAGGCCGTCGAGGTGAGCGTCAGCGACGCCGCGAAGGCGGCCCGCATCACCGACTCGCAGCCGAAGAAGGCGACCGGGCGCCCGGAGCTGACCGAGGCGGCCATCGTCGTCTCCGGCGGCCGCGGCACCGGCGGCGACTTCTCGCCCGTCGAGGAGTTCGCCGACAGCCTCGGCGCCGCGGTCGGCGCGAGCCGCGCGGCGGTCGACGCCGGCTGGTACCCGCACAGCAACCAGGTGGGGCAGACGGGCAAGCAGGTCTCGCCGCAGCTGTACGTCGCGGCCGGCATCTCGGGCGCCATCCAGCACCGCGCGGGCATGCAGACGTCCAAGACGATCGTCGCCGTCAACAAGGACGAGGAGGCGCCGATCTTCGAGCTCGTCGACTTCGGCGTCGTCGGCGACCTCTTCTCGGTCCTCCCGCAGGCCACGACCGAGGTCAAGAAGCGCAAGGGCTGACCCGACCACCGCTCACGAGGCGGTCTCGTCGCGCGCGAGCGCGACAGGTGAGGGGCGAGCGATCCGCTCGCCCCTCTGCCGTGCCCGGGGCGACTCCGGCGGCGGGTGGGGCCACCCCCGAAACGTAGACTCGACCCTCGTGACGCACTACCTCGACCACGCGGCGACCACGCCGATGCTCCCCGCCGCGGTCGAGGCGTTCGTCGAGTCGGCGGGCCGGGTCGGCAACCCCTCCTCGCTGCACACCTCGGGTCGCGCCGCGCGCAAGACCGTGGAGGAGTCGCGCGAGCGGATCGCCGCGGCCCTGGGCGCCCGACCCTCGGAGGTCGTCTTCACCTCGGGCGGGACAGAGGCCGACAACCTCGCGGTCAAGGGCACCTGGCTCGCCCGCCGGGACGCCGACCCCCGCCGGGTGCGGGTGGTGGCCAGCGCCATCGAGCACCACGCGGTGCTCGACCCCGTCGAGCACCTCGTCGAGCGGCGCGGGGCCAGGGTCTCGTGGCTCGAGCCCGACCGCTGCGGGCACCTGTCGGCGGACGACCTCGCTTCCCTGCTCGCCGAGCACGTCGACGACACCGCGCTCGTGTCGGTCATGTGGGCCAACAACGAGGTCGGTACCGTGCAGCCGGTGGCCGCGCTGGCCGCCGCCGCGCGCGCCCACGGCGTCCCCTTCCACACCGACGCCGTCCAGGCGGTCGGGCACCTGCCGGTGCGCTTCGACGACTCCGGCGCCGACCTGATGACCGTCACCGCGCACAAGCTCGGCGGCCCCCTCGGGGTGGGGGCGCTGGTCGCGCGTCGCGACGCCGTCCTGGTCCCGCAGCTCCACGGCGGCGGCCAGGAGCGCCAGGTCCGCAGCGGGACCCTCGACGCCCCCGCGGTCCACGCGTTCGCCGTCGCGCTCGACCACGCGGTCGCCACCCGCGACGTCGAGGCCAAGCGGGTCATGGCGTTGCGCGACCGCCTCGTCGAGGGCGCGCTCGCGCTCGACCTCGGCATCACGGTGAGCGGCTGCTGGCGCCCGGGGGACGCCGAGGGCCGCCTGCCCGGCAACGCCCACCTCCTCGTCCCCGGCTGCGAGGGCGACTCGCTGCTCTACCTCCTCGACGCGGCCGGGGTGGAGTGCAGCACCGGCTCGGCGTGCCAGGCCGGCGTGCCGCAGCCCAGCCACGTCCTCCTCGCGATGGGCCACGACGAGACCGCGGCTCGCGGCGCGCTGCGCCTCACCCTCGGGCACACCTCGACCGACGCCGACGTCGACGCCGTCCTCGCCGCCCTCCCCGGCGTCGTCGAGCGGGCCCGGCGGGCCGGCGGGCTGCTCTGATGCGCGTCGTCGCCGCGATGTCCGGCGGGGTCGACTCCGCGGTCGCCGCCGCCCGGATGCTCGACGCCGGCCACGAGGTGGTCGGCGTGCACCTCGCCCTCTCGCGCTCGGCCGCGACGCTGCGCGAGTCGGCCCGGGGCTGCTGCACCCTCGAGGACGCCGGGGACGCGCGCCGGGTCGCGGACCGCCTCGGCATCCCGTTCTACGTCTGGGACCTCGCCGCCCGGTTCGAGCGCGACGTCGTCGAGGACTTCGTCGCCGAGTACGCCGCCGGGCGCACCCCGAACCCGTGCCTGCGGTGCAACGAGAAGATCAAGTTCGCCGGCCTGCTCGACAAGGCGCTCGCCCTCGGGTTCGACACCGTCGCCACGGGCCACTACGCGCGCGTCGTCGAGGGGCCGGCGGGGCGCGAGCTGCACCGGGCGGTCGACACGGCCAAGGACCAGTCCTACGTCCTCGGCGTCCTCGACGCCGGCCAGCTGGCCCGTGCGTTCTTCCCGCTCGGTGACCTCACGAAGCCGCAGGTGCGCGAGGAGGCCGCCGAGCGCGGGTTCTCGGTGGCCCGCAAGCCGGACAGCCACGACATCTGCTTCATCCCGGACGGTGACACCCGCGGCTTCCTCGGCCGGCGCCTGGGGGAGCGGCCGGGTGAGCTCGTCGACGCGGTGAGCGGTGAGGTCGTCGGCGAGCACGCCGGCGCGCACGGCTTCACGGTCGGCCAGCGCCGCGGGCTCGGCATCGACCGCTCCCGCCTCGACGGCGACCCCCGCTACGTCGTCGAGGTGGACGCGCCCCGCAACCGCGTGCTCGTCGGCACGGCCGACCTGCTCGGCGTCGACGTCGTCGAGGGGGCGCACCTGCGCTGGTGCGGCCCGGCGCCCACGGGAGAGGTCGCCGTCGGGGCGCAGGTGCGGGCCCACGGCGAGGAGGTGCCCGCGACCGCCGCGGTCGACGGCGACGCGGTCCGCGTGCGGCTGGAGCGACGGCTGCGCGGGGTCGCACCCGGCCAGTCGGTCGTGCTCTACGACGGCACCCGGGTCGTCGGGTCCGCGACGATCACGGGGACCTCGCGTGCCGCCTGAGGCCACCCCCGCCGAGCGGCTGCTCGCCGAGCGGGCGGACCTCCTCGAACGGCTCGCGGGGATGGAGGCCGACATGGATCGCCTCGTCGAGGCCTCGCAGGACTCCAACGCCGACGACGAGCACGACCCGGAGGGGCAGACCATCGCGTACGAGCGCTCGCAGCTGGCGGCTCTGACCGACGGGCAGCGCGAGCACCTCGCCGAGCTCGACGCCGCGCTGCGACGCGTGGACGACGGCACCTACGGCGTGTGCTCGGTGTGCGGCGAGCCGATCCCGGCGGGTCGGCTCGAGGCCCGGCCGACGGCCCGCACCTGCGTGCGGCACGCGGGCTGACGGGTCAGCCGTCGCGGCGGCGTCGGCCCCCGAGGAAGGCCAGGGCGAGCCCGGCGAACGCCACGAGCGGGCCGACGACGGCCCAGAAGGTCACGCCGGTCATCGGGCTGCCGCCGACGTAGCCGAGGCCCTGGAGCATCCAGAGCAGGCCGACGAGCACGAGGACGGCGCCGAGGACGACGGACACGGAGCGGCTCATGCGTCGAAGGCTAACCCGTGCCCCGGGTCGCGGAATAGTTGAACTGTCAACTACTGTTGGACGCGGTGACCCTCCACCCCGGAGGATGACCACGAGGAGCGTGAGTGACATGCCGGCCGTGACCGTCGAGAACATCCTGACCCTGCCCCGGGTCTCCGAGCCCCTGCCCACGGCGGTGTCCCGCCCGGTGCGCTCGGTGACCACCGCCCCGCAGGGCTTCGAGGGCGAGGGGTTCCCGGTGCGCCGCGCGTTCGCCGGCGTCGACCTCGCCGCCCTCGACCCCTTCATCCACATGGACCAGATGGGTGAGGTCGAGTACGCCCCGGGCGAGCCCAAGGGCACCGCGTGGCACCCGCACCGCGGCTTCGAGACCGTCACGTACATCATCGACGGCTCGTTCGTGCACCGCGACAGCCACGGTGGCGGCGGCGTCATCACCAACGGCGACACCCAGTGGATGACGGCCGGCTCCGGCCTCCTCCACATCGAGGTCCCGCCGGAGGAGCTCGTCGTCAGCGGCGGCCTCTTCCACGGCCTCCAGCTGTGGGTCAACCTGCCGGCGGCGCAGAAGATGTCGGCGCCGCGCTACCAGGACATCCGTGGCGGCGACGTCGCGCTCCTGTCCAGCCCCGACGGCGGCGCGCTCGTGCGCGTCATCGCCGGCGAGCTCGACGGGCACGAGGGCCCGGGCATCACGCACACGCCCATCACCGCGCTCCACGTCACCGTGGCGCCCGGCGCGCGGGTGCGGCTGCCGTGGAACCCGGCCTACAACGCGCTCGTGTACTCGCTCAACGGCAACGGCTCGGTCGGCCCCGACAGGCGTCCGCTGCGGATGGGCCAGCTCGCGGTGCTCGGTGGCGGCGACGTCGTCGAGGTCGGCGCGGACGAGAGCCAGGAGAGCCGCAGCCCGAGCCTCGACCTCTACATCCTCGGTGGGCGCCCGATCCGCGAGCCCGTCGCGGCGTACGGCCCGTTCGTCATGAACACCCGCGCCGAGCTCATCCAGGCGTTCGAGGACTTCCAGGCCGGTCGCCTCGGGACCATCCCGAGCGAGCCGCACCCGGGCCACGACGTGCTCTGACCGCGCGGACGACGACGCCCCCGGTACCTCACGGTGCCGGGGGCGTCGTCGTGCGGCGACGCGGCTCAGCGCTTCTCGCAGGCGATGCCGTCCTTGTCGCGGTCGAGACCCTTGTTGGCCCGCATCGCCTGGGCGTAGAGCGAGTCGCTCTTGCGGAAGGTCGTGACCGGCCGGCCCGACGTGCGGTCTCTGGCCTTCACCTTGCCCACCCCGTGCGGGTACTTCTTGTTGACGCTCGTGCAGTTCTTCCACGTGCCGGTGACGGCGCCCGCGGGCGCGGCCGGTCCGACGGTGAGCGCGACGGCAACCGCTGCGCCGACGGCTGCTGCGCCGGACTTCCTGGACATGACGGGTCCTTCCCTCCCTGGTGTCGAAGGACCGACGCTATCGGCCGGGACGCCTGCGGCGCAGGCGAACCGGTCAGCCCGCCATCACGCCGGCGAGGAGTTCGACCGCGGCACGCGCCGACGAATCGGGCAGGCCGGCGTAGCAGACGACGAGGCCGCGCACGTCCGACTCCACCGCGTAGGCCGACAGCGGGCTGACCTCGACACCGACCCGTGAGCAGCGCCGGGCGACCTCGTGGTCGTCGGTGCCGTCCGGCAGGCGCAGCACGACGTGCAGGCCGGCGTCGACGCCCTCGAGGACGGCGTCCGGCATCCGGTCGGCGACCGCGGCGACGAACGCCCCGCGGCGGGCCGCGTACGTCCGGCTCGCGCGCGCGTGATGGGCGGCGAGGGCGCCGGACGACACCAGCTCGGCGAGCGCGAGACCGGTCGCCTCGTTGACGACGAGGCCACGTGACTCGACGGCCACGCGGAAGGCGTTGCGCAGGTGCCGGGGCACGGCGACCCAGGCCACGCGCAGCGACGGCGCGAGCAGCTTGGAGGCGGTGCCCACGTAGGCCACGTGGTCCTGCGCGCCGGGCAGCGAGCGGAGCGCGGGGAGCGGGGAGACGTCGTAGCGGAACTCCCCGTCGTAGTCGTCCTCGACGACGAGCCCACCGGTCGTGCGGGCCCAGTCGAGCAGCGCGACGCGCCGGGTGACGGGCATCCGCGCACCGAGCGGGTACTGGTGCGACGGCGTGACGTACACGGCGCGGGCGTCGGCCGGCAGCAGGGCCGGGTCCAGGCCGTCGGCGTCGACGGGCACGGGGTGCGTCCGCGCCCCTTCCGCGGCGAACGCGGTCCATGCCTCGACGTAGCCGGGGTCCTCGAGGGCGACCGTCCGGCCCACGAGGCCGAACGCCTCGGGCAGCGCACGCAGCGAGCCGCCGACCCCGGGCACGACGAAGAGGTCGTCCGGGTCCACGACGACACCGCGGCTGCGGCGCAGGTGGTCGGCGAGGACGCCCCGGAGGAGCGTGTGGCGCGGGACCTCGCCGGCGTCGTTGCCCGGCAGCGCGTCGCCGACCGCCCGCCACGCGCGCCGCCACGCCGCGCGGTCCAGCAGCGAGGTGTCGGGGCGCCCCGGGCGCAGGTCGAAGCGTGGGCCGGCGGCCGGCCGCGCGGGGGAGGCCACGGGCTCGCGGCCGGGCTCGGGGACGTGGGTGGCCGCCCCGCCGCGCGCGGCGGCGTCGGCCCCGGCCGCGACGACGGCGCCCGACCCGGCCCGGGAGACGACGAATCCGGCCGCGGCGAGCTCGTCGTAGGCCGCGACGACGGGGCCGCGGGAGACGCCGAGGGCGGTTGCCAGGGTCCGGGTGGAGGGGAGCGTGTCCCCGGGGCGCAGCCGACCGGAGCGCAGGGCGTCGACGACCGCGTCGGCCACCCGGTGCCGCAGCGGCGCGGACGAGACCGCGAGGCGCAGGGGCACGTCGACGGCGCGGGGGGAGCGGGCCACGGGCCGCACCATACCGGTCCTGCCGGAACGGCCGGTAGTGGTCCTTCCGCGGGGTCCAGTGCTGTTGGCAGGATGGTCCCGTGACCCTGGAGATGCGCCCGTCGTGCGAGTGCTGCGACGCCGACCTGCCCGCCGACGCCGTGGGGGCGGTCGTCTGTTCCTTCGAGTGCACGTTCTGCGCCGGCTGCGCCGAGCACCTCGAGCGGGTGTGCCCGAACTGCGGGGGGGAGCTCATGCCGCGCCCGACCCGCGTCGGCGACGCGCTGCGCCGTCACCCCGCCTCGAGCGAGCGCGTGGTGTCCGCAGGGGAGTGCCCCGGCCCCGGCTACTCCGGTCTCGCGCACGCCGATCGGGCGCCCGAAGGGCTGGCTCGCCACGCCGAGCGTGGCAGCACGGAGCGCGCGGCCCTCGACGCGCTCCTCGACGAGGTCCTCGCCGGCACGCTGTCGACCGTCGTCGACGGCCGGCCGTGGGTCGTGCCGATGCTGTTCGCCCGCGACGGCGACCGCATCCTCCTGCACGGCTCGACCGGGGCCGGCGCGCTGCGCCGGGTGGCCGCGGGCGCGCCCGCCGCCCTGACGGTCGTGTCCGTCGACGGGCTCGTCGTCGCCCACACGACGTTCGAGTCCTCGGCGAACTACCGCTCGGCCGTCGTCCACGGCGAGCTCGTGACGCTGACCGGCGCCGACCGCACCGGGGCCCTCGACCGGCTCTCGGACCGCCTTTTGCCCGGCCGCACGGGCGAGGTGCGGCCGATGACCCGCCGCGAGGAGGCCGCGACCCTCGCGATGGCCCTCCCCATCACCGACGGGCGCTGGCTGCTCAAGGCCCGCACCGGCGGCCCGAGCGCCCCGGAGGAGGACACCGGCGGCGCCTGGTGCGGTGTCGTGCCGCTGCGGACGGTGGCCGGCACGCCCGAGCCCGCGCCGTGGGCCGGGGACGCGCCGGTGCCGGTCTCGGTCCAGACCCTCGTCGGGCGGTGGTCGTGATGGCGTCGGCACCGGTGCGCGCCACCGGGATCGGCTCGTGGCCGGGGGCGTCGGCCCGCGAGGCCGTCCGCACGGTGCGCGACCTGCTCGTCGACGGCGACGGCATCGGGCTGCCCTTCCTCCCCGAGACGCCCTCGCGGGGTCCCGGCTCCGACATGGTGGGCCGGGCCGCCGGGATGCTCGTCGACCTGCCCGTCGACCTCCAGCCGAGCGGCTGGCGGCTCGTCGACCGGCCGGGCCGGGACGCCGCGCGCACCGCCTCGCTCCTGCGCGAGGACCTCGACGAGCTCGCCGAGGCCTACGACGGCTGGTCGGGCCCGCTCAAGGTGCAGGTGTGCGGGCCGTGGACGCTCGCGGCCACCCTCGAGCTGACCCGTGGCGAACGGGTCGTCACCGACCCCGGGGCCGCCGCCGACCTGCGCGCCTCGCTCTCCGAGGGGATGGCCCGGCACGTCGCCGACGTGCGCCGGCTCGTGCCCGGCGCCGAGGTCGTGCTCCAGGTCGACGAGCCGGCCCTCACGGCCGTCCTCGAGGGGTCGCTGCCGACGGCGTCCGGCTACGGACGGGTGCGTTCGGTCGACCCCCAGACCGTCGCCTCCGGCCTGCGTGAGCTCCTCGCGGCCCACGACGGTCCGACCGTGGTCCACTCCTGCCACCCCGCCGCGCCGGTGCCGCTCCTGAGGTCGACCGGGGCCGGGGCGCTCGCGCTCGAACTCACCGCCGCCTCGCCCGCGCGCTGGGAGAGCGTCGCGGCGACGCTCGAGGCCGGGACCGGGGTGTACGCCGGCGTCCTCGCGACCGACGGCTCGACGAGCGACACCGGCGCGCACCGCGCGCTCGTCGAGGGCCTCGGGCGTGCGGGCCTCGACGCGGCCGCCGTCGAGGGGCTCGTCGTCGCGCCGGCCTGCGGGCTCGCGGGGGTCACCCCCGCGGTGGCGCAGGGGGTGCTGCGGGCCGCGCTCGACACCGCCCGCCGCCTCGCCGAGCAGGCGTCCTGATGGCCCGCCCGCGCGTGGCCTGGCAGGTCAAGTTCGTCGCGCTCGTCCTCATCTGGGGGTCGAGCTTCCTGCTGATGAAGGTCGGGCTCGAGTCGCTCGAGCCGGTGCAGATCTCCGGGCTGCGCATCGTCACCGGCGCCGTCGTCGTCACCGCGCTGCTCGTCGCCGGGGGCGGGCGGCTCCCGCGCGGGGCGCGCGTCTGGGGGCACCTGCTCGTGTGCGGCCTCCTGCTCGCGACGCTCCCGTTCACGCTGTTCGCGCTGTCCGAGACGCGGATCGCGTCGGCGCTCGCGGGCATCGGCAACGCCGCGACCCCGATCGCGACCGTCCTCGCGACCCTCGCGCTGCTCCCCGGCGCCCGGGTCACCGGACGGCGCCTCGTCGCCGTCGGCGTCGGGTTCCTCGGCGTCGTGACGATCATGCAGCCGTGGACCTCGACCGAGGGGCCGGACCTCGTCGGGTTCGCGATGGCGCTCGCGGGCGGCGCCAGCTACGGCGTCGGGTGGACCTACAACCGCCGCTTCCTCGCCGGCGCCGACCTCGGTGGGCTCGCGATGCCCGCGGCGACGCTCCTCACCGGGCTCGCGCTCATGGTCCCGACGGCGCTCGGCTGGGCGCTGACCCGTCCCGAGGGCCTGGCCGCGCTCTGGGCGCACGGGCCCGCGACGGACGTGCCCGGCTGGCTCCCGCTCGCCTGCGTCCTCGTGCTCGGGGTCGTCGGCACCGGGTTCGCCTACGTCCTGCAGTTCGACGTCGTCCGCGGCGCCGGGCCGGTCGTCGGTTCGACGATCACCTACCTCATCCCGGTCGTCTCGGTGCTGCTCGGCGTCCTCGTCCTCCACGAGCGGCTCGGGGCCTGGCAGGTGGTCGGGTTCGGCGTCGTCCTCGCGGCGGCGTGGGTCGTCAACCGCCGGCCCCGCACCCCCGAGGCCGCGGCCGTGCGGGAGCGCGAGCGGGCCTCCGCCTGAGCCGGGGAGGCGGCGATCAGGCCGGGGGGCCGGCCGCCCGGCGCCAGGAGCGGCTGCCGGCCCACGCGACCAGCAGGGTGGCCGCGCTGAGCAGCACCACGGGCAGGGCGACGACGAGGGCGGACCCGACCAGCCCCACGCCCCCGACCGTCCAGTGGAAGACCCAGGCGAGGTCGCGGCGACGGACCAGCAGGCGCACGGTCAGCAACGCCCAGGCCAGCAGGCCGAGGGCGGGCAGCACGAGGACGAACGGCCCGAACACGGTGATGTAGCCGTGCACGTCCGAGAGCGGGTCGTCGTTCGTCACGACGCCGACGTACCAGCCGACGACCACGACCGCGCAGGCGACCCACGCGACGCACGCCACGACGCCCGCGGCGCGCCACCGGTCGGCGGTCCGGACCGCGGCCGGGTGCCCGGGGCGGCCGACCTGGGCCGGGGCCGCCGGTGGCGAACCGGTCATCCCTCGGCGGGGGCCCGGACCTCGCGGCGCAGGATCTTGCCGGTCGGGCCCTTGGGCAGCGCGTCGACGACCCACACCTTGCGGGGGTACTTGTAGGCCGCGATGCGCTCCTTCGTGAACGCGATGATGTCCTCCGGCGTCGCGGTCGAGCCCTCGCGCAGCGCGACGGCCGCGCCGACCTGCTCGCCGAGGAGGTCGTCCGGCATGCCGACGACGGCGACCTCGAGGACGTCGGGGTGCTGGTAGACGACCTCCTCGACCTCGCGGGGGTACACGTTCATCCCGCCGCGCAGGATCATGTCCTTCTTGCGGTCGACGATCGTGAAGTAGCCCTCGTCGTCCATCGTCGCGAGGTCGCCGGTGCGGAACCAGCCGTCGGGGATGGCCTCCGCGGTCGCCTCGGGCTTGTTCCAGTAGCCCTTCATGACGTTGTCGCCGCGGATGGCGATCTCGCCGACCTCGCCGACCGGCACCTCGTTCCCGTCGAGGTCGACGCACCGCATCTCGCACCCGGGGATGGCCACGCCGATGGTGCCCGGCTTGCGCTCCTTGTCGGGCATGTTGAAGCTCGCGACGGGGGAGGTCTCGGAGAGGCCGTAGCCCTCGAGGATGACGCAGCCGAACTTCTCCTCGAAGGCCTTCATGACCTCGAGCGGCATCGCGGACCCGCCACTGGCACAGGTGCGCAGCGAGCTGGCGTCCATCCCGTCCGAGCTCGGGTGGTTGAGGATCGCGGCGTACATCGTCGGCACGCCCTGCATGATCGTCACCCGCTCCTTCTCGATGACCTCGACCGCCGCCTGCGGGTCGAAGCGGGGGATGAGCGCGAGCGAGGCGCCGGAGATCGTCGCGGCGTTGAGACCGACGACGAGCCCGAAGACGTGGAAGAGGGGCAGGCAGCCCATGACGACGTCGTCGGCGGTCATCTGCTGGATGACCTGCGCCGAGCGCATCGCGTTGAGGTGGATGTTGCTGTGGGTCAGCTCGGCGCCCTTCGGGCGGCCGGTCGTGCCCGAGGTGTAGAGGATGATCGCGGTGTCGTCGTCCTCGCGGGGCGTGGGCTCGGGGAGGGGCGTGCCGCCCTCGAAGTCCTCCGGCCCCATCGCGCCCGTCGTCACGACCCGGGTGCCGCTGTTCTGCGCCCCCTTGACCGCCTCGTCGACGAAGTCCGGCCAGACGAAGGCGATCTTCGCGCCGGAGTCGGTGAAGAAGTAGTCGATCTCGCCGGCCTTGAGGAGCGGGTTCATCGGGACGACGATGCCGCCGGCGAGGAGGATGCCCCAGTAGACGACCGGGAAGGCCGGCACGTTGGGGAGGATGACGGCGACGCGGTCGCCGCGCTGGATGCCGTTCTCGCGCAACGTCCCCGCCACCTTGGCGGCCATGCCGTGCAGCTGGGCGTAGGTGACGCCCTGGCCGTTGACCCGCAGCGCGTCCTGCTCGGGGTGCGCCGCGGCGGTGGTGGTGAGGTTGGTCGAGAGGTTGGTCATCGGTGCTCCTGGGTCCGGCGTCGGTGACGGACCCCCATCCTCATACGCCGGGGCGCGCTCGCGCCAGAGGTCGGCCGACCCGGCCCGCGCCGTGTCGAGGCGCGGACCGCTCAGTCCTCGTCGACCGGACGGACCTCGACGACCGGGTGGGCCCGCAGCAGGACGCGGGCCGCCTCGACGACCGCGTCGCGCCCGCTCGCCTGCACGACGTAGAAGCCCGACAGCTGCTCGGCGGTCTCGGCGAAGGGCCCGTCGGTGACGAGGGCGTCGCCGCTCGGGTCGCGACGCAGCGTGGCGACGCCGGAGCTCGGACCGAGGGCCGCGCCGCCCGTCACCGACCCGCCGGCGGCACGCAGCCGCCCGACGAACTCGACGTCAATGTCGTAGGTGGCCTGGCGCTGCTCGGCGGTGGCGGCCAGCCAGGCCGCCTCGTCGTCGGCGGGGAACATGACGATGAACTCGGGCACGGTGGGCATCCTCTCGTGGGGGCGGTCACCGGGACGACGAGCGAGCGACCCGGTTCTCGACAGCCGCCCTCCCACGACCTCGCACGGGGGCGGGCTAGCCTCGCCGGATGACCGCCGCCGACGAGCTGCTGGCCTCCTGCGAGGGCCTCCTCGACCAGTACGAGGCCCTGTGCAGTGAGCTGGGCGACCAGCACGTCACCGCGCGCCTCGACGAGGTCTCGGGGTCCAACAGCGCCTTCGCGCTCGTGACCCACGTCGCGGGCGTGATGACCCGGTGGGGGAGGACGGTCAACCGCGGGATGCCCGTGCCGCGCGACCGGGACGCGGAGTTCCGGGCCTCGGGCACCGTGGAGGAGGCGCTCGCCCTGCTCGAGCGCGCCCGTCGCGACCTCGTCGACGACGTGCGCGCCGCTCGGCTCGGGGACCCGCCCGTCGCACCCCCGCCGGACCAGCCGGACGCCTACCCCACGCAGGGTGCGGTCCTGCTCCACGTCCACGAGGAGCTCGCCCAGCACCTCGGGCAGCTGGAGGTGACGCGCGACATCGTCCTCGAGCGTGCCCGCCGCGGCGGCGTCGCCCGCTAGGGTCCGTCGCAGGAGGGCGGGGGGTCCGTCCGGGGAGGCGTGGTCGTGGAGCTCTCGGTCACCAGCGTGCTGTCGATGGTCCTGCTCGTCGGGCAGGTGGTTCCGCCGGCCGTGGGGCTCGTGCTCGTCGCCCGGCGTCGCGCCCGCGGGTCGTGGAGGACCTGGGCCCTGCTCTTCTTCGGGATCGGGGTCGTGACCGGGGCCTCCCAGGCGATCATCACGGGGAGCTTCTACTTCGTCGGCGTCTGGGGGATGGAGATCTACCCGGTGCTGGCCCTCGTGCAGGGCGTCCTCGGGCTGCTCGCTCTCGCGGGTTCGTGCCTCGGCGTCGCGGCCGTCCTCGCCGACCGCCATGACCTCGAGCCCGCCCCGCCCGCCGTGCCGGCGCCCGGCCCGTACCCGCAGGGCTGACCCGCGCCGGGCCGTCGGTGGTCTGCGGCAGGATGGGCGGGTGAGCGAGACCCCGACCGACCCCGCCGCGCAGGAGCCCGCCGCCACCGTCCCGGACGAGGTCCGGCACGAGTGGGAGGCGCTGGCCGAGGAGGCGCGCGGCCACCAGTTCGACTACCACGTCAAGGACGCGCCGACGGTCAGCGACGGCGAGTACGACGCGCTCATGAAGCGCCTCAACGCCCTCGAGGACGAGCACCCCTCGCTGCGCACGCCCGACAGCCCGACCCAGCAGGTCGGCGGGGCGACCTTCTCCACGGACTTCACGGCCGTCGACCACCTCGAGCGGATGCTCAGCCTCGACAACGCCTTCTCCGCCGAGGAGCTCGCGGCGTGGGCCGCGCGGGTCGAGCGCGACGCCGGGGGAGCGTCCTTCCACTGGCTCTGCGAGCTGAAGATCGACGGCCTCGCGATCAACCTGCTCTACGAGAACGGCCGGCTCACCCGCGCGCTGACCCGCGGCGACGGGCGCACCGGCGAGGACGTGACCCTCAACGTCCGCACCATCGACGGGGTCCCCACCGAGCTGCACGGCGACGACGTGCCCGAGCTCGTCGAGGTGCGCGGCGAGGTGTTCTTCCCCATCGAGGCCTTCGGCGACCTCAACGCCTCGCTCGTCGAGCAGGGTCGGCCGCCCTTCGCGAACCCGCGCAACGCCGCGGCGGGGTCGTTGCGACAGAAGGACCCTCGCGTCACCGCGACCCGCCCGCTGCGGATGCTCGTCCACGGGATCGGCGCGCGGCGCGGCTTCGACATCACGCGGCAGTCGGAGGCCTACGACCTGCTCCACGCGTGGGGGCTGCCCACGAGCACCCACTACCGGGTCCTCGGCAGCGTCGAGGACGTCCAGGCCTTCGTCGACGGCTACGGCGAGCGCCGGCACAGCGTCGAGCACGAGATCGACGGGGTCGTCGTCAAGGTCGACGAGCTCTCGGTGCAGCGGCAGCTCGGCTCGACGAGCCGCGCGCCGCGCTGGGCGATGGCGTTCAAGTACCCGCCGGAGGAGGTCAACACGAGGCTCCTCGACATCCAGGTGAACGTCGGCCGCACCGGCCGGGTCACGCCGTTCGGGGTGATGGAGCCGGTCACCGTCGCGGGCTCGACCGTCTCGATGGCCACGCTGCACAACGCCCACGAGGTCGTGCGCAAGGGCGTGCTCATCGGCGACACCGTCGTGCTGCGCAAGGCCGGCGACGTCATCCCCGAGATCCTCGGCCCGGTCGTCGCCCTGCGCGACGGCTCGGAGCGCGAGTTCGAGATGCCGACGCACTGCCCGTCGTGCGGCACCGAGCTCGCGTACGAGAAGGAGGGCGACAAGGACATCCGCTGCCCCAACTCGCGGTCCTGCCCGAGCCAGCTGCGCGAGCGGCTGTTCTCGCTGGCCGGACGCGGCGCGTTCGACATCGAGGCGCTCGGCTGGGAGGGCTCGACGGCGCTGCTGGAGTCCGGCGTCCTCGACGACCCCGAGCTCGGCGGCCCCAGCGAGGCGATGGTGTTCTCGCTCACCGCTGCCGACGTCGCCCGTGTGCCGCTCTACACGCGTGCGGCCAAGAAAACGGACCCCGAGGACGCCGTCGTCGACGGTCGCGTCCTGTCGGCCAACGGGCAGCGGCTCGTCGACAACCTCGGCTCAGCCAGGGACCAGCCGTTGTGGCGCGTGCTCGTCGCGCTGTCCATCCGGCACGTCGGGCCCACGGCCGCCCGGGCGCTCGCGCAGCACCTCGGCTCGATGGAGCGCGTGCGCGAGGCGAGCCTCGAGGAGCTCGCCGGGGTCGAGGGCGTCGGGCCGGTCATCGCCCAGGCCGTCCGCGAGTGGTTCGACGGCGAGGGGTCGGACTGGCACCGGCGCATCGTCGAGCAGTGGGCCGCCGACGGGGTCCGGATGGAGGACGAGCGCGACGAGTCGGTCGAACAGACCCTGGCCGGGCTCACCGTCGTCGTCACCGGCTCGCTCGAGGGGTACTCGCGCGACGAGACCAAGGAGGCCATCCTCGCGCGCGGCGGCAAGGCGTCCGGGTCGGTCTCGAAGAAGACCGACTACGTCGTCGTCGGCGCCAACGCCGGCTCCAAGGAGGACAAGGCGCGCGAGCTCGGGCTGACCATCCTCGACGAGGCGCAGTTCACCCGCCTGCTCGAGACCGGCTCAACCGAGTGATGCGCGACCTGGTCGCCGTCACCGGGTCGGGCGGGAGGATCTTCGTCGTCGGCGTCGTCCTCACGGGCGTGCTGCTGGCCCTGTTCCTCCTCCCGTTCCTCTGGCACGTCGCCCGCGCCGTCGCGGCTCGCGACCCGTGGCTGCCGTTCGACCGGAAGCCCGACGGCGGGTACACCTTCATGGCGCGGCACCGCTGGTTCTCGGCCTTCCGCGCCCCGGCCGTCTCTCGGCGCGGACCGGTGGGCCTCGCCGTGCGCTACGTGGTCTGGCTCGGGGTCATCGCGACGTTCGTCTACCCCTTCGTGTGGTGCCTCGGCGTGTACCTGGACCATCGGCAGGGGGCGTGAGCGCCGTGGACGCCGACCTCGGAGCGCTGGTGTGGGGTGTGCGGCTGGTGCTCGTCGTCTCGCTCGTCGCCGTCCTCGGGCTGCTCTGGTCCATCTGGCGGAGCGCCGTCCGCCCGGTGTTGCTCGAGCTGCGCCGGTCGCGGCACGCGGGGGACTGGTGGGCGCCGTGGGTGCCCCGCGAGGACGGGTCGTGGGGACCCCTCACCGACAACCGGTGGTGGGCGGAGTTCCGTGCCCGTGAGAGGGGCGAGAGGTCGGCGCTCGCCGTGCGGTGGGGTGTCTGGGGCGGGGTCGCCCTGGTCCTCGGAGTCGGCTGCGTGGCCGCCGCCGCGGCGGCGGTCGTCGGCGTGGTCGCGGTGTGGGTCTGAGCGGGACGTCGGGTCGCGCCTCAGGGGGTGGCGTCCGGGTCCTCGGGCAGCACCTGCGCGCGGCGGAACCGTGTCTCGGTGGCGGTCGCCACGGTCCTTGCCGCGCTCGATTCCTCGCCGAAGGTCTCCGCGCTGGAGCGCCGCAGCTGCTCGGCGAGGTCGCGCTGGGCCGCGAGCACGGCGTCGAGGACCTGCTCGCTGACCGCTCGGCCGCCGGCACGGCAGGCCTCGTCGGGGACGGCCACCTCGAGCACCCCTCCGCTGGCGGAGACCTCGACCGTGATGCCGTCCTCGGAGCGACCGGTGCCGCGCAGCGCGTCCGCGGCGGCGCGCCAGGCCATGGCCGCCCGCGCCTGCGCGACGAGCCCGGCCAGCTCGCCCTCGGTCGGGGTGTCGCCGTCGAAGCGCGACGGGTCCATCGCCGGCGTCGGTTCGGGCCGGGTCACCAGGTGCCTCCGGGGGCGGGCGTCCGCGGACCGCGGCCGGGAATGGACCGTCCGTCCGTCTCCGGTGGGTCGACCCGGACGAGGGGAGTGGCCTGCTCCACCTCGGCCCTGAAGGCCGCGGCCGTCGCCGACCCCGCGCCCCAGGCGTCCTCGGCCGAGCGAGCGGCCTTCTCCCGCACGGACTCCTGAGCGGCGCGCAGGGCAGCCCGGACGGCGCGGGTCACCACGCGTCCACCGCGGGCGGCGACGACGTCGGCGACGACGAGGCCGGTGAGCATGCCCTGGACGTCGACCTCCGCGCGGACGTGTCCCCCTTCGGAGGTCCCCGTGCCCGTGAGGGACTCGGCCTCCCGCTGCCAGGCGAGGGCCTTGTCGGCCGACGGCCCGGCCTGGGCGGTGTCGTGCGCGATGGCGGCGAGCGCCTCTTCGGGACCCGAGTACCCGCGTGGCTCAGTCATGTTCACGACCCTAGCGGCGAGGTCCGCCGTGCGCCGACCGACGGGGTCGACCGTGTACGGTCGACCCGATCGCGCCCGCCGCCGGCCGGGCACCCCGTCTGGGAGGGACGACGACACGTGCTGCTCCAGGAGCTCCACCCCGAGCGGGGCGTCGCCGTCGCCGGAGCCATCGGACTGGCGGTGTTCGGTCCCGTCCTGCTCCTCTTCCTCGTGCCGTTCGTCCGCGGTGTCGTCCAGGGGCTGCGCTCCGGGGACTGGTGGTCCCCGTTCGTGCAGCGGGAGGACGGACGGTGGGGTGTCCTCGCGGCGTCGCGGTACTTCGCGCTCTTCCGCGCCCCCGAGCCGGCACGACGCACACGCGGTGGTCTCGTGGCGCGCTGGGCCTTCTGGGTGGTCGTCGTGGTCGCCCTGTCCTACCTCCCGGCGCAGTTCGCCGCCATGGCGCTGGCCATCCTCTGACGGGGGCCGCTCACTCGTCGGGGTCGGTCACCCCGGCGTGCCCCTGCTTGCCCGCGTCCGTGCCATTCGTGGCCGCCGAGTAGCCGCTGTCCCGACCCGCGGCCGCGACGGCGTCCTGCATGTGCGCCGGGAACGAGGGCTGCGGGGCGCTGTGCCGTCCGCCGGGGCTCCACCCGTCGGGCGGGGTCCAGCTCCACGGAGGCACGGACGGGGGTGTCGCCGACGGCGGCCCCGCGTGCCGGGGCGTCGGGCGGTGCAGCGCGGGGTTGGTCTTGACCTTGTCGAGCAGCTGGAGCAGCTGACGCCCCCAGGACGACAGCGAGGACAGGAGCCCGTCGAGCGAGCTGCCCGTCCGGACCAGCCCGGTGACGAAGGACGAGCAGCGGGCCGTGACGGCCGCGATGCGCGTGCTGATCTGGCCGCAGATCCACGGGATGAGGGTGCCGAGCGAGAGCACGGCCTCGGTGACCCAGCTGATGGCCGCGCCGACGAGCTGAGCGAGGACGTCGCGGAGGAAGCCGTGCACGAACCCGACGACGGCCGCCATCGCGCT
This sequence comes from Phycicoccus mangrovi, assembly GCF_018729305.1. Classification (NCBI taxonomy): domain Bacteria; kingdom Bacillati; phylum Actinomycetota; class Actinomycetes; order Micrococcales; family Intrasporangiaceae; genus Phycicoccus; species Phycicoccus mangrovi. The sequence goes on from NZ_JAHHWP010000004.1 coordinate 102,381, forward strand.
GATCGCCTTCTCCATGCCGCTCGCGGTCTGCTGCAGCGCCGCGATGGCCTCGGTGTGCGTCTGCTGCCACCCGAGGTACGCCGAGACGGCCGGCCCCTCGTTCCCGCCCTGCAGCACGGCGGCGCTCGTGCCCCAGTCGCTGCCGGCCGGGCCGAGATCGTTCGCGATGAGCCCCCAGGTCTGCGCCTGCGCGACCGCGCCACCGGGGTTGCCGGCGACCTCCTCGAACCACTTCTTGACGGGGTTGAGGTGGTCGATGACCCAGCCGATGCCGGCGGCGATGGCGGAGCCGAGGGGGTCGGCGACGGTGGCCGCGGTGTCGATGACGAGTGCGACCCCGCTGAGGGCGGCGTCGATCCAGTTCCCGTCGCACAGCGCCGAGATGGTGCCGTAGCCGCTGTCGATGATCCCCGCGCCCGAGGTGATGCCGGATCCCTCGTCGTAGCCGAAGAAGGCGTCGCCGGCGTTGGTGCTGCCCTGGTCCGCGACGGCGTAGGGGTTCGTGGGGCCGATGGTGGGCGTCTCGCTCACGGGTAGGAGCTCCTCAGCTGCCAGGAGGCGTTCAGGTCGTCGGTCTCGTACTGGTCGGCCATCGCGCGCAGGCCGTTGACCGCCTGGTCCGCGTTCGTCGCCACGCCGTCGAGCGCTCCCTCGACGTCACCCATCGCCGAGTTGACGACGCCGGGGATCCACTGCAGCAGGAGGCCGTAGCTGTCCCCGCTGATCGAGCTCGCCTGTCGCATCTGGCCCAGGGTCTGGGCCACCCGGGCGACGTCGCCGGCGTGGGCGCGGATCTCGCCCGGGCTCACGTCGTAGGTCACTGCCGTCCCCTCTCGTCCGTCGCGACGCACATCCCCGGATGCGTCGTCCTGTCATCCGACCATACTGAGGCCCATGACGGATCCTCAACGGGGAGAACTCCCCACCCGCGTGGTCGTGCGGGCGCCGACCTGGGTGCGGTACGTGGGGCTGCCCCTCATGGTGCTGTGGTGGGGGCTGTGCGCGTTCATGCTCGTCGGCTTCCTCGTCTCGGGGGTGGGTGTGGGCGACGGGACCCCGCTCCTTGCCGCGGTCGTCTCGTACGTCCTCCTGGGCCTGTTCGTCGTCGTCATCCCGCCCGCGGCGTGGTCGGTGGTCCGCTACCGGACCGTGCTCGACCTGGCCAACGGCCGGGTGGAGCGGCGCCCGGGGAACGTCTCGCTCGCCGTCAGCGAGGTGCGCGAGCTGCGCGCCCTCCCGGCGGCGCCGGTCGGCCGCGCGAACCGCGGCGCCCGTGTGCAGGTGCTCGACGCCGAGGGGCGGGTCGCCGCGCAGGTCGAGGAGTCGATGAGGGAGTGGCCCGCGGCACTCGTGGTGCTGCGGGAGTGGGCCCGACAGCACCCTGGGCTGGTCGAGGGCGAGTACTCGCGTCAGGCCCTGCTGCCCTGACCGCGACGGCTCACTCCACCGGGGTGCTGCGCAGCGCCCGGGGGGCGTTGAGGTCGAGGGCGACCGCCACGACCCGGATGGCGAAGACGAGCCCCACGCACAGCCAGGCCGTGAGGGGCGTCAGGGCGCCGAGGTCGTGCAGGAGGACGACGAGCGCCGCCCCGACGAGGGCCGGCACGGCGTAGAGCTCGCGCTGGAGCACCTCGGGGACCTGGCGGGCGAGGACGTCGCGGAGCATCCCGCCGCCGACCGCCGTGATGCCCCCGATGAGCGTCGCGGCCAGCGGCCCGGCGGACCGGTCGAGGGCGACGAGCGCGCCGCTCACCGCGAAGACCGCGAGCCCGGCCGCGTCGAGCAGGCGCACGACCGACGAGACGCGGCGGCGACGAGCCTGCGGGCGGGTCGAGGAGGACTGCTCCCACGTGCCGTGGAGGAGGAAGACCCCTAGGCCCGCCGTGACGGCGGCGGCGAGCAGGCGCCAGTCGCTCACCGCGACGGGCGGGGTGATGCCGAGGAAGAGGTCGCGGATGATCCCGCCGCCGAGGCCGGCGACCCAGCCGAGCACGAGGATGCCGAAGAGGTCCAGCCCCCGGCGGACCGCGACGATGGCGCCCGACAGGGCGAAGACGAAGACCCCGACGACGTCGAGGACCGTCTGGAGCGACGCGGTGTCGGTGAGCACCGGCCGATTCTCGCAGCGGCACGGGCCGTCGCGCCGTGCGGTCTAGGCTCTGGCCCCATGACCGGGGGGAGCGGCACGGACGTGGAGCGGGTGGACCGGGGCTGGCGGGGCTTCCGTCCCGGGACGGACCCGTTGCCGCTCGCCCGGACCGTCCGGGCGCACGTCCCGTGGGGCCTCGTGCTCCTCGGTGTCCCGCTGCTCGGCGGGCTCACCGTCGGCGTCGTCATCGGCATCGTCGACGCGGTCCGGGCGGGCAACGTCGGCGAGCCCTTCGGGGTGGACGGGTGGTCGCCCCTCGTCGTCGTCGGGTGGCTCGTCGTCCTCGCGCTGCTGCCGCTCTGCGCAGGTGCCCTGGCGGTGCTCGTGTCGTTCCGGTCCACCCTCACGACCAGTCGCTCGACCACGTGGTTCCTCTGGCGCCGCAGCACGGTGTCCGTCGAGGACGCCACCGCCGTCGAGCTGCAGCACGGTCGCGACTTCTCCGTCACCGGTCGCCGCCCGGCGGCGCTCGTCGTCCGTGGTGCCGACGGGGAGGTCGCGGCGTCCTACCGCTCGACCGAGGCGGACTGGGTGGCGGTGCTCGCGGTCCTGCGGGAGTGGGTGCGCCGGCGCCCGGAGCTCGTCCGCGACGAAGCGACCCGCGAGCTGTTCGCCGTCCTCGACGCGACAGGTCGCACGGCATGACGGCGGTCGGGATCGTGATCGCGGTGTTCGTGGCCGGGATGCTGCTGCTCGTCGCGGCGGTCCTCGTCGGCGCGTGGTGGTTGATCGTGGTGCCGGTCCTGCGCGAGACCGGTCGGGCCGTGCGGGCGCGGGACCCGTGGGTGCCGTGGCTGCGCCGCGACGACGGCTCGTGGGGGCCGCTCACCGCCAACCACTGGTGGAGCGCGGGTCGGGCGGAGACCCGTGGGGGTCGGCCCGGTCTCGTCCTGCGCTGGGGGTTCTGGCTCGTCCAGTCGGTGCTCCTGACCGTCGCGGTCGGCTCCGGGCTCGCGGGCCTGGTCCGGCTGGGGGCGCTCGGGCTCTCCCGGTCGTGAGGCGGCCGGGCACCGCGCGGCCGTGCCCGCGTGCCCCCATAGACTGACCGCCATGGCCGACCTGACCCGCGACGACGTCGCGCACCTCGCCGGGCTCGCCCGGATCGACCTCTCGGACGCCGAGCTCGACCGCATGGTCGGGGAGCTGGGCGTCATCCTCGAGTCCGTCGCGACGGTGCAGCAGGCCCCGATCGCCGACGTCGAGCCGATGAGCCACCCGCTGCCGCTCGTCAACGTGACCCGCCCGGACGTCGTCCGGCCGTCGCTGACGCCGCAGGAGGCGCTCGCCGGCGCCCCCGAGAGCGAGCAGCAGCGCTTCAGCGTGCCCCGCATCCTGGACGAGGAGTGACCGACCGCGTGACCACCGACCTGACCCGCGCCACCGCCGCCGAGCTCGCCGACCTCCTCGGTGCCGGTTCCGTCTCCTCCCGCGAGGTGACCCGCGCGCTGCTCGACCGCACCGCCGCCGTCGACGGCGCGGTGCGCTCCTACCTGCACGTCGACGAGGACGGCGCGCTCGCCGCCGCCGACGACGTCGACCGCCGTCGCGCCGCGGGGGAGGAGCTGCACGCCCTCGCCGGCGTGCCGATCGCCGTCAAGGACGTCATGGCCACCCGCGGGCTGCCGACGACCTGCGGCAGCCGCATCCTCGAGGGCTGGGTGCCGCCGTACGACGCGACCGTCGTGCGTCGCCTGCGCGAGGCCGGGATGCCGATCCTCGGCAAGACGAACATGGACGAGTTCGCGATGGGCTCCTCGACCGAGCACAGCGCCTTCGGGCCGAGCCACAACCCGTGGGACCTCGACCGCATCCCCGGCGGCTCCGGTGGTGGCTCGTCGTCGGTCGTGGCCTCGTTCCAGGCGCCGCTGGCCATCGGCACCGACACCGGCGGCTCGATCCGCCAGCCGGCCGCGGTGACCGGCACGGTCGGCACCAAGCCGACCTACGGCGGGGTCTCGCGCTACGGCCTCGTCGCGCTCGCGTCCTCCCTCGACCAGGCCGGCCCGTGCAGCCGCACCGTGCTGGACTCGGCTCTCCTGCACGAGGTCATCGCCGGGCACGACCCGATGGACTCGACGTCCGTCGACGCCCCGGTGCCCGCCGTCGTCGAGGCCGCGCGCCGCGCCGACGTCAGCGGCATGCGCATCGGCATCGTCCGCGAGCTGACCGGCGAGGGCTTCCAGCCCGGCGTCCAGGCCCGCTTCGACGAGGCCGTCCAGCACCTCGTCGACGCCGGGGCCGAGGTCGTCGAGGTCTCCTGCCCGTCGTTCACCTACGCGCTCGCGGCGTACTACCTCATCCTCCCGAGCGAGGCGAGCAGCAACCTCGCCAAGTTCGACGCGATGCGCTACGGCCTGCGGGTCACGCCGGACGGCGTCGACGCGCCGAGCGCCGAGCAGGTCATGGCCGCGACGCGCGACGTCGGCTTCGGCGACGAGGTCAAGCGCCGCATCATCCTCGGCACCTACGCGCTCTCGAGCGGCTACTACGACGCGTACTACGGCTCGGCGCAGAAGGTGCGCCGGCTCATCGCGAACGACTTCGCGGCCGCCTTCGAGACGGCCGACGTCCTCGTGACGCCGACCGCGCCGACCACCGCGTTCAAGCTCGGCGACAAGCTCGACGACCCGATGGCCATGTACCTCAACGACATCGCGACGATCCCGGCCAACCTCGCCGGCATCCCCGGCCTGTCGCTGCCGAGCGGCCTCGCCGACGAGGACGGCCTCCCGGCCGGCTTCCAGGTGCTCGCCCCGGCGATGGCCGACGAGCGCCTGTACTCGGTGGGCGCGGCCCTCGAGGCGCGCCTCGCCGCGGCCTGGGGAGGCCCCCTGCTGGACCGCGCGCCCGACCTGACGGAGGTGTCCCGATGAGCACGACGACCGGTGAGCGCACGCTCTCGTTCGACGAGGCGCTGGCCTCGTTCGACCCCGTCATGGGGCTCGAGGTGCACGTCGAGCTCGGGACGAACACGAAGATGTTCTGCGGCTGCCCGACCGAGTTCGGCGCCGAGCCGAACACGCAGGTCTGCCCGGTCTGCCTCGGGCTGCCCGGCGCCCTGCCGGTCGTCAATGCGGTCGCGGTCGAGTCGGCCATCCGGATCGGGTTGGCGCTCAACTGTTCCATCGCGGAATGGTGCCGGTTCGCCCGGAAGAACTACTTCTACCCGGACATGCCGAAGAACTTCCAGACCTCGCAGTACGACGAGCCGATCGCCTTCGACGGCTACCTCGACGTCGAGCTCGAGGACGGCTCGACCTTCCGCGTCGAGATCGAGCGCGCGCACATGGAGGAGGACACCGGCAAGTCGCTGCACGTCGGCGGCGCGACGGGTCGCATCCACGGCGCCACCCACTCGCTCGTCGACTACAACCGGGCCGGCATCCCGCTCATCGAGATCGTCACGAAGCCGATCGTCGCGACGCGCGAGAAGGCCCCCGAGGTCGCGAAGGCCTACGTCGCGACGCTGCGTGACCTGCTCAAGGCGATGGACGTCTCCGACGTGAAGATGGAGCAGGGCTCGATGCGCTGCGACGTCAACCTCTCGCTCATGCCGCGCGACGGCGACACCTTCGGCACGCGCACCGAGACCAAGAACGTCAACTCGCTGCGCTCGGTCGAGCGGGCCGTCCGCTACGAGATCGGCCGGCACGCAGCGGTGCTCACCGACGGCGGCTCCATCACCCAGGAGACCCGCCACTGGCACGAGGACACCGGCATCACGACCTCGGGCCGCGTGAAGTCCGACGCCGAGGACTACCGCTACTTCCCCGAGCCGGACCTCGTGCCGGTCGCACCGTCTCGCGAGACCGTCGAGGCGCTGCGGGCCACGCTGCCCGAGCCGCCGGCCGCCCGCCGCAAGCGGCTCCAGGCCGACTGGGGCTACAGCGACCTGGAGATGCGCGACGTCGTCAACGCCGGGCTCGTCGAGCTCGTGGAGGAGACCGTCGCCGCCGGCGCCTCGCCCGCGGCGGCCCGCAAGTGGTGGTCCGGTGAGATCGCCCGCCGCGCCAACACCGAGGGCGAGGACGTGCCGTCGTACGCCGCGCGTCTCGGCGTCACCCCGGCGCACGTCGTCGAGCTGGAGGGCCTCGTCACGAGCGGCCGCCTCAACGACTCGATGGCCCGCCAGGCCTGGGAGGGCGTCCTCGACGGCGAGGGCACGCCCACCGCCGTCGCCGACGCCCGCGGCCTGGAGCTGGTGCAGGACACCGGGGCCCTCGAGTCGGCCGTCGACGCCGTCATCGCCGCCAACCCCGACGTCGCCGCGAAGATCCGCGACGGCAAGGTGCAGGCGGTCGGTGCGCTCATCGGCCAGGTCATGCGCGAGATGAAGGGCCAGGCCGACGCCGGCGCGGCCCGCGCCATCATCCTCGAGCGCCTCGGCCAGGCCTGACCTGCGAGGTCCTGTCGCCCTCCTCACGCGGAGGCGCGTGGGGATGACCCGCGTGCCCCGCGGGTGCATGATCGGAGCATGACCAGCGCCGCCCGAGACCGCGTCCTCGTCCTGCTCCGGCACGCCAAGACGGAGGAGACCAACCCGGGCGGCGACCACGAGCGCGAGCTGACCGGCCGCGGCCGGCGCGACGCGAGCGCCGCCGGTCGCTGGCTGCACGAGCACGGCATCGGCATCGACGAGGTGCTCTGCTCGACCTCCGAGCGGACCCGGCAGACGTGCGAGCTCGTCTGGGAGGCCGGCTGCCCCGAGGCCGACGTGCACCACGACCGGCGCATCTACAACGCCTCTCCCGAGGCGCTGCTCGACGTCGTGCACGAGGCCGACGACGACGCCGACGTCGTCATGGTCGTCGGCCACGCGCCCGGCATCCCCGCCCTCGCCGAGCTGCTCGCCGACGGCGAGGGCAGCGCCGAGGGGCACCGGGCGATGGCCGAGGGCTTCCCGACCTGCGCGCTCGCCGTCCTGCACTACGCCGGCCGGTGGTCCGACCTCGCCTTCGGCGACGCGCAGCTCGAGCGCTTCCACGTCGCCCGTGACGGGCGCTGACGACCGCCGGCTGCGGGCCCTGGAGCACGTCCGGCGGCTCGCCCGCGGAGGGCCGCTGGATCCCACCCTCCGGGTGACGGTCAACTTCCACCCGGACCGGACGTCGGGCGGCCGTACGGTGCTGGAGCACCTGGGCCACGACCGCGTGTACCGCTCGCAGTTCGAGACCGGGACGAGCAACGGCGGGCTGACCGCCCACCCCGGGGGCAGCCGCTGGCGGTGGGAGCAGCGGATGTTCGGGGGCGCCTACGACGACGCGCCCGCGGCGGAGCGGCCCCGCTACGGGGCGCTGGACCACCGGCGGCGGGGACTCGGTGGGGCCCCGCGCTTCGGCTCGGCCCACCTCCGGCTGGCCACGTCCGTCCTGCCGCGGACGACCTTCTGCTTCCCCGACTCCGTCTTCCTGCCCACCGCCGTCGGCACGGTCGAGCGCTGCGACCTCATCGGTCCGGCCGATGCGTTCGCGGCACGGCCGCTGACCGACGCCCTCGAGCGGGAGGAGGGCGGGGTCCTCGACGACTACGTCGAGGCCCAGGTGCACGGGCCGGTGCGGATCCCCGAGGACGTCGAGGCCCTCGTCCTCGACCCCTGCTTCCGGGGGAGCGAGGTCGAGCACCACGCCGCGGCCCTGGGTGTGCCCGTCGAGTGGCACGAGGGCCGCGTCCTTGAGGTCGCGGAGCTCGAACGCCATCCGGACTACCGCGGGCCCCAGGTCGTCGAGGTCGGCCGGCGGGTGGCCGAGGAGGGCCGGCTGGACGCTGCGGTCGTCGGCCGGGCCGTCGAGACGGGTCGCGAGGACCCGCAGGACCTCAAGAAGGTCTGGCACCACGTCGTGCGCTTCGGGTCGCCCCGCGGGAGCTGAGGGTCAGGGGCGCAGGTCGAGGGCGTCGGCGACGCCGGTCCAGTAGCGCACGCGGTCCGCGGTGGTCGTGCGCGTCGACGGGAGCACGCTCGTCGGCCGTGGCCGTCGGTCGTGCCACAGCCGGCCCGGCTCCGGGGCGGGCTCGGTCGCCACGACCCAGACGGTGGTGTCGCTGCCGTCGGCGTCGGTGCGCAGGACCGGGCGCAGCGCCTTGGAGAAGGACGGCAGCGAGGCGTCCAGACCGGGCGTGCGCGCCCAGCCCGGGTGCGTGGCGTGGACCGTGACGCCGCGCGACGCCCAGCGGTCGGCGAGGACGGGCAGGAGCTCGACCTGGCCGCGCTTGCTGCGGGCGTAGGCGACCGACCCGCTGTAGCGGCCGGTCGTGTACTCGGGGTCGTCGACGGGCAGCGGCTGGGTGTACATCCCGCCGGAGGTGACGAGGACGACGCGGCCGGCGTCCTGCTCGAGGACGGGCAGGAGCAGCTCGGTCATGAGGACCGGGCCGAGCACGTGCAGGGCGAGGGTCAGCTCGTGGCCCTGCGGGGACTCCGTGCGTTCCGCGGGCAGCGCGCCGGCGTTGTGCACCAGCCCACGCAGCGGCAGGTCGGCGGCGGCGAAGCGGCCCGCGAAGGTCCGTACCGAGTCGAGGTCGGCGACGTCGCAGCGCCAGACCCGCGCGGCGTCCGGTCGTCCGACGGCGGCGGCCACCTGCGCCGCGACGCGCTCGCCGCGCTCGGGGTCGCGGACGACGAGGTGGACGGTGGCGCCGAGCGTGGCGAGGTCGAGGGCCGTGCGCCGGCCCAGGCCCGACGTCGCGCCGGTGACGGCGACGTGCCGGCCGGCGAGGGCCCCGACGGCGGGGTCGGCGGGCCAGCCGGGCAGCCGCCGCCGCACGGCGAGGCCGAGCGCGGTGAAGCCCGGCGCCACCGTGCGGTCGAGGACGGTGTCGACGATCCGGGCGGCGGCCCCGGGGAGGCCGTGGACGTTCTCGGGCATGGCGTCGACGCTACCGGGACACCTCGGCCCTGGCCTGCGCCTGGGCGGCGTCGAGCAGCGCCTCCACCGGCCCGGTCAGCGTCGCCGCGTAGGTGTCGGTCACGTGCGACCCCTGGCGGTACGTGAGGACGCCGCGGTACGTGGCCCGGCAGAGGTCCCCGGGACACACCCACGGGTCGAGGTCGGCGAACACCGCACCGTCGACCTCCCGCGCGGTGCGCTCCAGGGCTGTCGAGGCGGGGGTGCGGCGCAACGGCCAGGTGCACGCCGCCGGGTCGTCCTCGTGGTCGGCGACGCACTCGTACGCGGGATCCATCCCCGTCGGCGGGTGCGGGGTGTCCGAGAGCGCGACGACCACCGCCCCGCGGCCGACGAGGTCCTGCCAGGTGCGGGCCAGCCCGTCCCGGTAGGTGACCGTGCTGCGCCGGTCGCCGTCCAGCGCCTGGCTGACCAGCGAGGTCGTCACCACCACGTCGGGGGTCGACCGCTCGAGCCGGTCGAGCGCCGCGGCGCGCCAGGGCCGGCACGTCGGGTGGCTGAGCGGCAGCCCGACCGCCGGGTCGAGGAGCGGGCAGGCGCTCTTGGTGAGCACCCGCACCCGCCAGCCTCGACGCTCACCGACCGCGGCGACCACGGCGGCCCACTGGAGCACCTTGGAGTCCCCGGCGACGGCGACCTCGAGGTCGCCCTCCGGGTCGCCGACCACGCACTCGGACAGCTCCGCCGACGCGAGGACGGTGTCGCAGCCCCGGTCCCGGAGGGGACCCAGGTCGAGCGGTGCGCCGGCCGGGGACGGGGTGAGGCGGTCGTACAGCGGCGCCGGCGCGGCGCCGGTCAGCTCGGTGGGGACCTCGAGGACGGCCGGAGGGAGGGGCGCCGTCGTCCGCTCGCCGCGAGCGGCGGCCTCGGCGCGGGCGTCCGCGGCGAGCACGAGACCGAGGACGACCCCGCCGACGGTGACGGCGGCCCCCGTCGCGAGCGCGGCGCCCGTGCGACCGGCGAGGATGCCGCGCCGGAGCCGGTCCTCGACGAGGTGGAAGGAGGCGAGCGCGAGCAGCGAGGTCGCGAGGAGCACGCCGAGGCCGACGTCGAGCCCGTCCCCGAGCCCGAGCCACCCGGCGACGACGAGCAGCGGCCAGTGCCACAGGTAGAGGGAGTACGACAGCGCGCCGACGCGGATCGCCGGCTCCACGCCGAGGACGCGCTCGGGCCCCAGCCGGCCGGCCGCGAAGCCGGCGACCACGACGGCGGCCGTCCCCAGCACGGGCAGGAGGGCGGCGGTGCCGGGCCACGCCGTGCCCTCGTCGACGACGACCGCGGACGCGACGAGCGCGGCGAGACCGGCCCAGCCGAGCGCGGCGGCCCCGGCGGGGTGCAGGCGCGCCCAGACCCCGGCCCCGAGCGCGACGAGGGCCCCGACGCCCATCTCCCACAGGCGGGTCGGGGTGACGAAGAAGGCCTCCTCGGCAGCCCGAGCGGTGTACCAGACCGACAGGGCGAGGCTGGGAACGACGACGAGTGCCCCCAGGCCGAGGGCGAGGTGCCACCGGTCCGGTCGCGCGCCACGTCGGGCGCGGAGCCACAGCAGCGCGACGATCAGGAGGGGCCAGACGAGGTAGTACTGCTCCTCGACCGAGAGCGACCAGAAGTGCAGCACGGGCGAGGGGCCGACGTCCTCGGCGAGGTAGTCGACCGAGCGCGACGCGAAGACCCAGTTGACGACGTAGCCCGCCGCGCCGGCCACGTCGCCGCCGACGACCATCCGCTCGGCGCGCGGTGCGAGGAACCAGGCCGCCAGCACGGTGAGCCCGAGGACGATGCCCGCTGCGGGGAGGAGTCGACGGGCCCGGCGCGCGTAGAAACGGCGGAGCGACAGCCGGCCGGTGGCCTCGACCTCGCGGACCAGACCCGTCGTGATGACGAAGCCGCTGACGACGAAGAAGACGTCGACCCCGACGAAGCCTCCGGACGGGCCGCCGAGGAGGTGGTAGGCGAGGACGAGACCGACCGCGAGGGTTCGCAGGCCTTCGACGTCGCGTCGCAGACCGGCACGGTCGCGGGGGTCGGCACCGCTCCGGGTGGTCCCGGCCAGGGTCCACTCCGTGCGCACAGGACCACGGTAGCGAGGTGTGGTGCCGGGGCCCGGCACCGCGCGCCGGGGGCTCAGGTGAGCGAGCGCATGGCGGCGATGGCACCGCGCAGGTAGCGCTCGACGACGACGCGCTCGTCGGGGGTGAGCGAGGCGTCGGTGCGGGCGAGGCCCTCGAACATCGGGGCCAGGTGGCGCACGGCCTCGCGGCGCCCGGACTCGGTGATGACGACCTCCGTGCGCCGTCCGTCGCCCGGGTGGCGGCGGCGCTCGGCGTGACCACGGGCGACGAGGCGGTCGATGACCTGGGAGGAGGCCGCCGACGTGACACCGAGGGCGCGCGCGAGGTCGACGGGGCCCATCGAGCCCATGGCGAGGTGCCGCAGCGAGTGCAGCTCGGAGGTCGACAGGCCCGCCCGCCGCGCCACCTCGTGGGGGACCTGCGCGGCCACGTCGGTCAGCTCCTGGAGCGTGTCGAGCGTGCTCGAGCCCGTCCAGGCCGGGACGAGCTCGGTGACGGCGCGGGTTGCGTCCTGAGGGTCGTGGTCCGTAATATCACTCACCAACTTAGCAATTAGGTGAATCACCTGTTGCTGCGATCTTAGCAATTCCAGTCAACAGCAACGGAGGCTCAACCGTGGGACGCATCGCCGACCTCGTCACCCGCCGGTGGGTCGCCGGCCTGCTGGCGCTCGTCGCGCTCCTCGCCGCCGGCGCGGTCGTCGGCGTCGTCGGGCAGGCCGAGAAGCCCGACGGCACGCTCACCGCCCTGCCGCTCGACTCCGAGAGCCGCGAGGCGGCCGCGCTGCGCCAGCAGCTGCCCGATGAGCAGGGGTCGGCCGCGGTCGTCCTCTTCGCGCGCGACGGCGAGCTGACCGACGCCGACACGCAGGCCATCGAGACCAAGGCCCGCGACCTGCCGGGCGCGGCGGGCATCCCCGCCCAGCGCAGCGAGGACGGGACGGCCGCCGTCGTCGTCGTCCCGGTGCAGGAAGGTGACGCCACCCGGACGGCCGACACCGTCGCGCAGATCCGGGAGGCCGCGAAGTCCGGTCTGCCGGACGGGCTGACGGCGCAGGTCACCGGTCCGGCCGCGATCCAGGCCGACCTCGCCGGTGTCTTCGACGGCGCCAACACCCGGCTGCTGCTCGCCACGGCGAGCGTCGTCGCGCTGCTGCTCGTCCTCACCTACCGCAGCCCCGTCCTCTGGCTCGTGCCGCTCACCGTCGTCGGCGTCGCCGACCAGCTCGCCGCCGTCGTGGCGACGCACACGCTGGCGCTCTTCGACGTCGCCTGGGACGAGTCGACGGTCGGCATCCTCTCGGTGCTCGTCTTCGGTGCGGGCACCGACTACGCGCTGCTCCTCATCTCGCGCTACCGCGACGAGCTGCGCACCACCGAGGACCGGCGCGCGGCGATGGCCCACGCGCTGCGGCGCACCACCGAGGCCGTGCTCTCGAGCGCCTCGACCGTCGTCCTCGGCCTCCTCACCCTCCTGCTGTCGGCCTTCCCCGCGACCCGCGGGCTCGGCCTCGCCTGCGCCGTCGGCGTCGTCGTCGCGGCGTTCTTCGTGCTCGTCGTCCTGCCGGCCGCGCTCGTCGTCTTCGGCCGGTGGATCTTCTGGCCCAAGGTCCCGCGGGTCGGCCAGACCGGCCTCGCCGACGGCCACTCGGCCTGGCGCCGGGTCGGTGACGCGGTCGCCCGCCGACCCGTCGCGGTCGTCGCGGTCGTCGTCGTCGGCCTCGCCGTCGCCGCGGGTGGCATCAGTCAGGTCAAGGCCGGCCTCTCGACCGCCGACCAGTTCCTCGACACCCCCGAGTCCATCACCGCCTCGCAGCGCTACGGCGAGTCGTTCCCGGCCGGCTCGGTCGACCCCGTCGTCGTCATGACGCGCGGTGACGGTGAGGCACTCGCGCAGCGCGTGGCCGAGGTCCCCGGCGTCGAGTCCGCCCGGGTCGCGGCCAGCGGTGGTGGCGTGGCCGAGGTCGACGCCGTGCTCACCGGCGACCCCGGCTCGGACGAGGTGCGCGACAACGTCCGTGCCCTGCGCGAGGCGCTCGCGGACCAGCCCGGCACCTACGTGGGGGGCACGGAGGCCGAGGCCGTCGACACGGCCGACGCGTCCTCCCGCGACCGCGCGCTCATCCTGCCGCTCATCCTCGGGCTCGTGCTCGTCGCGCTCGGCGGGCTGCTGCGCAGCGTCGTCGCCCCGGTCGTGCTCGTGGCCACCGTCGTCGGCACCTACCTCGCGAGCCTCGGCATCAGCTGGGTGCTCTTCACCCAGGTGCTCGGGTTCGAGCGGCTCGACGAGGGCGTCCCGCTGCTGGCGTTCGTCTTCCTCGTCGCGCTCGGCGTCGACTACAACATCTTCCTCGTGACCCGGGCGTCCGAGGAGGCCCGCCGGCACGGGCCGCGCGAGGGGATGCTCCGCGCCCTCGCGGCCACCGGTGGCGTCATCACGAGCGCCGGCATCCTGCTCGCCGCGGTCTTCGCCGTCCTCGGCGTGCTGCCGCTCGTCGTCCTCGCGCAGCTCGGCGTCATCATCTGCGTCGGTGTCCTCCTCGACACACTGATCGTGCGGACCCTGCTCGTCCCGGCCGCCGCGGTGCTGCTCGGCGACCGGTTCTGGTGGCCCCGCAGGCTGCAGCGCCACGACGACGAGCCGGACGCCGGCCGCGACCAGGAGCCCGTCGCGGCGGGGGCGCCGAGCGCCTGAGGACACGCCCGGGCCTGAGGCGGAAATTTCCTCCCGCCCGGTGCATCCGGGCCCGGGAGAGCGGCGGAAGAGGGGGTGGGTCGCCACCGGGGCGGCCCACCCTCGACCAGGAGGTCCTCCATGCGAACCCGTCGCCTCGTCACCGCCGCCGTGGCCGTCGCCCTCGGTGCCACCACCCTCGCCGCCGCGCCGGCGAGCGCGTCGTCCGGCTCGTCCGCTCCCACCGGCACCCGCAGCCTCGCGGCCGTGCTCACGAGCGACGGCAACACGTTCGACCGCAACTGGTACGACTACGACATCGTCACCGAGGCGGTCCTCGCGGTCCTCGCCGCGAAGCCGGACAGCCCCGTCAAGGTGCTGGCGGACGGCAGGACGCCGGTCACCGCGTTCCTGCCCGACGACCGCTCGTTCCAGGTCCTCGCGTACGACCTCACCAAGCGGTGGCCCTCGACCGAGAAGAAGACGTTCGACGCCCTCGTCGCCGCCGTCGGTGTCGACGCGATCGAGCAGGTGCTGCTCTACCACGTCGTCCCGGGCGCCACGATCGCCAAGCGGGACGCCGTCAAGGCCGACGGGGCCGCGCTGACGACCGCGCAGGGCGGGACGATCACCGTCAAGGTGCGCAACAAGTGGATCCCGCTCGTCGAGCTCAAGGACCAGGACCGCAACGACGTCAACCCGTTCGTCAACCCCCGCCGGTTCGACATCAACAAGGGCAACAAGCAGATCGCCCACGGGATCGTCTTCGTCCTGCGGCCCCTCGACCTCTGAGGTGTCGCTCGCGACGGGCGTCGCGTCGGTGGTGGGGGGATAGGACCCCACCGTCGGCGCGGCGCCGCCGTCGGTGCCGCGCCGGGCGCCACGCCCTAGGGTGGGTGGGGTGAGCGTGGACGCCGAGACCGGGGCGCAGGTCGACGACGTCGCCGCCCGTCTCGTCGCCGGGTCGCGCGAGGCGCTCGAGGAGGCCTGGGACCGGTGGTCGGGCCTGGTCCACACGCTGGCGGTGCGCTCGCTCGGCAACCACCACGACGCCGAGGACGTGACCCAGCAGGTCTTCGTCGCGGCGTGGCGCGGCCGGCACACCCTCGACCCGGCGCGCGGCTCGGTGCCCGGATGGCTCGTCGGCATCACCCGCCACAAGGTCGCGGACCTGCACGCCCAGCGAGCCCGCCAGGCGCGGGACGCGGAGGCCGCCGCCCGCGAGGCGCTGCCCGACACGCACGCGCCGCCCCCCGAGGAGCGGCTCGCGGCCCGGCTCCTGCTGGCCGACGCGCTCGACCGGCTCGGCGAACCCCGCGCGAGCGCCATCCGTCTGGCCCTCGTCGACGAACTCACCCACGAGGAGGTCGCGCAGCGGCTCGGCCTCCCGCTCGGCACCGTCAAGAGCCACATCCGCCGAGGACTCACGACCCTGCGACGCCACCTGGAGGAGGTGACCGATGACCACGCCTGAGCACGCCGTCCACCCGGACGACGACCTCGTGCTGCTCGCGACCGGTCACCCGGTCCCGGCCGAGGTGTCCGCCCACGTCGAGACCTGCCCCCGCTGCGCCCACGAGCTCGCCGCCCTGCGCGCCGTCTCCGAGCTGCTGCGCGACCCGGTCGACCTCGTCGCCGCCCCGGCCGGTCTCTGGGACAGGGTCGCCGCCGAGATCGACCGTGACGAGGAGGGGCGTCCCGTCCTCACCGTCGTCGACGGCGCGGTCGCCGACGACGCGACGCCGCCCGCCCCGTCGCGCGGCTCCGTCGCTCCGCTGCCCGACCCGGCGCCCGCGGCCTCCGTGGTGCCCGCCCGGTCTCGCCGGCGCCGTTTCGCCGGCGGGTGGCTCGTCGCCGCCGCTGCTGCCGGGGTCGTCGTCGGGGGGGTCGGGGTGCGCGCCCTGGACGGTCCGGAGCCGCAGCCGACACCGTCCGCGGTCGTGCTCGGCGAGACGAAGCTCGACACCCTCGACACGCAGCAGGTCCTCGGGGCGGCCAGCGCCGTCCGCGTCGACGGCCACCTCGACCTCGACGTCGACACCCCGGCGCTCGACCCGGGCACGGGCTACCTCGAGGTGTGGCTCATCAACAAGGACCTCAAGCGGATGGTCTCGGTCGGCGTGCTGCGGCCCGGCGAGGGCAACCAGCGCTTCGCCATCGACCAGTCGCTCATCGACCAGGGCTACGTCATCGTCGACATCTCCCGCGAGGGGTACGACGACAAGCCGGAGCACTCCGGCGACAGCATCGCGCGCGGCACCCTCGCCCTCTGACGAGAGTCCGGCGCACACGGACGGGCACCTCCGACGCCGGAACACCCCGACCGGCAGGCAGACGTTTCCCGGTGCGGCGGGAACGTCTGCGTCGTCCCAGTAGTGGCACGGTAATTCTTTGGTGGCGCGGATGCATCCCTGCCATGGCTGAAGTTCTGGGCCGTCACCGTGATGGCGCGGAACTTCGCGTCACCCGCACGGATGGTCGGCGGCACCCCTCCGGCGACGGGGATCTTGCCGGATGGCCGGGGAGTTGCGCGGTCATCGTGCAGGATCCGTGGCGCGTCAGGACTGCGACCACGGACGGGCCCCGGGTGCTGGTGCACCCGGGGCCCGTCAGCGTCGGTCGGTCGCTCAGCCCTTCGGGACGAGCACGCCGTCGATGACGTGGATGACGCCGTTCGTGGCCTCGATGTCGGTCTGCGTCACCGTGACCTCGCCGCCGGAGGTGTCGGTGAGGGTGACGGTGTCGCCGTCGACGCCGACGGTCAGCGTGTCGCCGTTGACCGTCTCGACCTCCTGGCCGTCCATCGTCGCGACGTCGGCGGCCATGACCTTGCCCGGCACCACGTGGTAGGTGAGGACGTCGGTCAGCGCGCCCTGCGGGTCGGCGAGCAGGTCGTCGAGGGTGCCGGCGGGCAGGGCCGTGAACGCCTCGTCGGTCGGCGCGAAGACCGTGTACGGGCCCTCGCCCTTGAGGGTCTCGACGAGGCCGGCGGCCTCGAGAGCGGTGGCGAGCGTGGTGAAGTTGCCGGCCGCGACGGCGGTGTCGACGATGTCGGCCGAGGCGGCGGCCGACTCCGAGGCGCTCGGCGAGGCCGAGGTCGGAGCGGCCGAGGAGGTGGCGGGGGTGCTCGCCCCGGCGTCGGTGTCGGAGTCCGACCCGCAGGCGCTGACGACGAGCGCGAGGGAGAGGGCGGCGGTGGCGGCGAGGGTGCGTCGCATGACGGGGTCCTTCCGGAGAGGGTGGTGGTCCTGACACCTCCTCTTCCGTCGCCACCCCGCCGGTGGATGCACTTCCTTCGACAAACTTTCGACGAGACCCGTCGCCCGGGTGGCCGGGGTCGATCGGCGGGACACCCGGGCGCGACCCCGGCGGCGAACCTAGGATGACCGGCATGACGACGACGCCCGACATCAAGCCCCGCAGCCGCGACGTCACGGACGGTCTCGAGAAGACCGCCGCCCGAGGGATGTTGCGCGCCGTCGGCATGGGCGACGACGACTTCGCGAAGCCCCAGGTCGGCGTCGCGAGCTCGTGGAACGAGATCACCCCGTGCAACCTCTCGCTCGACCGGCTGGCCAAGGCGGTCAAGGACGGCGTGCACGCCGGCGGTGGCTACCCGCTGGAGTTCGGCACCATCTCCGTCTCCGACGGCATCTCGATGGGCCACGAGGGGATGCACTTCTCGCTCGTCAGCCGCGAGATCATCGCCGACTCGGTCGAGACCGTCATGAGCGCCGAGCGCCTCGACGGTTCGGTCCTGCTCGCCGGCTGCGACAAGTCCCTGCCCGGCATGCTCATGGCCGCCGCGCGCCTGGACCTCGCCTCGGTCTTCCTCTACGCGGGCTCGATCCTCCCGGGCATCGCCAAGCTGTCGGACGGCACCGAGAAGACCGTGACGATCATCGACGCCTTCGAGGCGGTCGGCGCGTGCCTCGCCGGGAAGATGAGCCGCGAGGACGTCGACGCCATCGAGCGGGCCATCTGCCCGGGGGAGGGCGCCTGCGGCGGCATGTACACCGCCAACACGATGGCGTCCGTCGCCGAGGCGATGGGGATGTCGCTGCCCGGCTCGGCCGCCCCGCCGGCCACCGACCGCCGCCGCGACGGGTTCGCCCGCAAGTCCGGCGAGGCGGTCGTCGAGCTGCTCCGCCGTGGCATCACCGCGCGCGACATCATGACCAAGGAGGCGTTCGAGAACGCGATCGCCGTCGTCATGGCCTTCGGCGGCTCGACCAACGCGGTGCTCCACCTCCTGGCCATCGCCCACGAGGCGGAGGTCGACCTCACCATCGACGACTTCCAGCGGATCGGCGCCCGGGTCCCGCACCTCGCCGACGTCAAGCCCTTCGGCCGCTTCGTCATGACCGACATCGACCGCGTCGGCGGCGTGCCCGTCGTCATGCGCGCGCTGCTGGATGCCGGTCTGCTGCACGGGGACTGCCTCACCGTCACCGGTCGCACCGTCGCCGAGAACCTCGCCGACATCCGTCCGCCGGACCCCGACGGCCACGTCGTGCGCGCGATGAACGAGCCGATCCACCGCACCGGCGGCCTGACCATCCTCAAGGGCTCGCTCGCCCCCGAGGGTGCGGTCGTCAAGTCGGCCGGCTTCGACTCCGACGTCTTCGAGGGCACCGCCCGCGTCTTCGACGGCGAGCGCGCCGCGATGGACGCCGTCGAGCAGGGCGCCCTCACCGCCGGCGACGTCGTCGTCATCCGCTACGAGGGCCCCAAGGGCGGCCCGGGGATGCGCGAGATGCTCGCCGTCACCGGGGCCATCAAGGGCGCGGGCCTCGGCAAGGACGTCCTCCTCCTCACCGACGGCCGCTTCAGCGGCGGCACGACCGGCCTGTGCGTCGGCCACGTCGCGCCCGAGGCCGTCGACGAGGGCCCGGTCGCGTTCGTCCGCGACGGCGACCGCATCCGGCTCGACGTCGCGAACGCCACCCTCGACCTCCTCGTCGACGACGCGGAGATGGAGCGCCGCCGGTCCGAGGGCGTCACGCACCCCGAGCCGAAGTACACCCGCGGGGTCCTCGCCAAGTACCGCCGGCTGGTGCAGAGCGCCAGCACGGGGGCGGTGTGTGACTGACGCACCGGGGGAGGCGCCGGCGCTCGAGCTGGTCGGCCTCGTCAAGGAGTTCCGGGGGCGGCGGGTGGTCCACGGGCTCTCGCTCGCGGTGCCCCGAGGCTGCCTCTACGGACTCGTCGGCCCCAACGGCGCCGGCAAGACGACGACGCTGTCGATGGCGACCGGCCTGCTGCGCCCGACCGCCGGTACCGCGCGCGTCCTCGGTCACGACGTGTGGGCGGACCCGCCGGCGGCCAAGGCGGTCATGGGGGTCGCCCCCGACGGGCTGCGCCTGTTCGAGCAGCTCGGCGGGCGCGAGCTCCTGCACTACGTCGCCGACCTGCGCCGGATGCCCCGGGACGTGAGCCGCCCGCGGGCCGAGGAGCTCCTCACCGTGCTCGACCTCGCCGCCGACGCCGACACGGTCGTCGCCGACTACAGCGCGGGGATGGTCAAGAAGATCAGCCTCGCGGCGGCGCTCATCCACGCCCCGCGGCTGCTCGTGCTCGACGAGCCGTTCGAGGCCGTCGACCCCGTGTCGGGCCAGGCCATCCGGACCATCCTGCGGCGCTACGTCGCGACGGGCGGCACGGTCGTCCTGTCGAGCCACGTCATGGAGCTCGTCGAGGGCCTCTGCGACCGGGTGGCGGTCGTCGCCGGCGGTCGGGTGCTCGCCGAGGACACGGTCGCCGCCCTCACCGCGACCGGGTCGCTGCACCAGCGCTTCCTCGAGCTCGTCGGCGCGGGCGACGTCTCGGAGGACGGCCTCACCTGGCTCGGGGGATGAGCCGCCGATGACGCTGCTCGTCGTCCGGCTGCGGCTGCGGATGTGGCGGACCGCCCTCTCGCGCAGCTCGGTCCAGCTGGTGTCGGCCATCATCGGCGGGCTGGTGGCGCTCGGTGTCGTCGGCCTCCTCGGGCCGTCCATCGCGCTCCTCGCGGCGCGTCCCCTCGCGCTCACGGCGGTCACGGTGCCGCTCTTCGCCGGGGTCACGCTCCTCTGGCTGGTGCTCAGCCTCGTCGCGACGGGCGTCGACAACGTCCTCGACCCCACCCGCTTCACGGTCCTGCCGCTGCGCGCGCCCGAGCTGGCGCGGGGCCTGCTCGCCGCGACCCTCACGGGCATCCCCGCCGTCGTGCTCACCCTGCTCGCGCTCGCCCAGGTGCTCGCGTGGTCCGCCCACCCCGCGGCGGTCCCGGCGGCGCTCGCGGCGGCCGTGCTCGGGCCGCTCACGGCCGTGCTCCTCACGCGCGCGGTCACGAGCGCCCTCGCCGGGGTGATGACGAGCCGGACCGGGCGGCTGCTCGGGGCGGCCGTCGTCGCGCTCGCGACCCTGCTGCCGCTCGTCCTCAACCTGCTCGTCACGTCGGGGGAGCCGGGCCTGTCGCTGCGCTCGCTCGACGCCCGCGGCGCCGCCGTCGTCGCGTCGTGGACGCCGGTCGGCTGGGCCTGGGGCCTGCCCTTCGACGTCGCGACCGGTCGGTGGGCCTCGGCGCTCGCCCACCTCGCCCTCGCGCTCGGCCTGCTCGCCGTCCTCTGGCGGGTGTGGGTCCGGCAGCTCGACCGGGTCCTCACCTCACCGATGACGAGCGGCGGCGGCCAGCACATCGGCCGCGGCCGGCTCCTGCCGCGCCTGCTCGGGCACTCGCCGACGGCCACGGTCGCCGCGCGCCGGGTGCGTGCCTGGTACCGCGACAGCCGCCTCGTGAGCATCGCGCTGCGCACGGCGGTGCTGCCGGTGTTCTTCGTCGTCCAGGCGGCCGTGACCGGGACGGGGGCCCTCGCCGGGACCGGGGTGGTGACCCTCGCCGTCTTCGCCGGGCTGACCCTCATGAACGACCTCGCCTTCGACGGGCCGGCGTGGTGGCTGCACCTGAGCACGGGGGTGCGGGGCTGGGAGGACCGGCTCGGGCGGGTCGTCGCCTCGACCGTCGTCTTCGGTCCGGTGGTCGCCCTCACCTTCGTCGTGTCGGTGGGGATCGGCGCGATCGAGGCGGTGCTCGCCTGGCTCGCCGTGGTCGTGGCGGCGTTCGGCGCGAGCCTCGGCCTCGCCGCCGGGGTCGGGGCCGTCCTGCCCGGTACCGCCCCGCGAACCGGGGGCAACCCCTTCGCGGCGTCCTCCGGCGGCGCCGCCCAGGGCTGCCTCACGGCCCTCGTCTCGTTCGTCGGCCCCGTGGTGCTCGTGCTGCCGGTCGTCGTCGGGGCGGTGCTGTCGCGGGGGAGCGTCCTGCTCGGTGTCGTCGTCGTGGTGGTCTCGGTCGTCTACGGCGCCGGACTGCTCGCCGCGGGGGTCGTGCTCGGCGGGCGCCACCTCGACCGCACCGCCCCCGAGATGCTCGGACGACTCGGTCAGGTCCAGGTCTGACGCCGGTCCGACCCGGCGGACTCGACCCGCCAGAGCAGCGCCGCGAGCAGCGCGGCGAGCCCCGCCCCGGCCACGGTGAGGAGCAGCCGCTCCAGGGCGACGGCGAGGACGGCGAGCACGACACCGACCACGGTGCCGACGACCCGCGCGGTGGCCTGGCCGGCGGTCTCGTCACGCGACACCGCCAGCACCATCGCGACCGCGACGACGAGCCAGTAGCCGTGGCCGAGGCCGAGGGCGCTCGTCACGGTGGTTCCGGCCCCGGCGACGACGGCCGTGGCCAGCGCGTGCCGACCGGCCTCGGCCAGGGGCACCGGCTGCGGGGCGGCGCCGGCCCGGGCGGCGGTGGCGGCCGCCACGACGAGCAGCGCGCCGAGGCCCACCCACAGGGTCACGCCGGCACCGGCCCGCCCGAGCGGCAGCCCGGCGCCGAGGGCCGCGAGCACGGGGAGGAAGGTCGCGATGCGGGCGGCCCGTCGGGTCAGCGGCACCTGCGCGAGGGACGCCGCGGCCACCGCCGCACCGGCGGCGAGCGGGTGCCCCGCGGCGAGGACACCGAGGCCGAAGGTGGCGGCGCAGAGCACCACGACGACGACCCGGGGGCGCACGCCGACGTCGGTCCCCGCCGCGCTCGCCGCACCCAGCGCCCCGAGGAGCAGGCCGAGGGCCGGCCCGGGCCCGGCGGCCGCACCGACGAGCGCGGCGAGGGCCGCGACGGCGACGACGAGCGCGGCCGCGAGGGCGAGGACGCGGCGCGTCGGCCACGGGACGGACACGGCGTGAGGCTAGCGCGGCCCGGAGGGGCCGGGGTGACGGACGCCACGGTCCCGGATGCTGGGACCGGCCGTCTCGCCGGTTGACACACCGGGGGGTGGGGGAGACAGTTGTCGCGTGGCCCGGATCCTCGTACTTCCACAGCGCGCCTGACGCACCCGCGACCAGGCGCGCTCCCTCCGTCGTCCCACCACGGGACTGGAGGGTTTTTTTGTGCGCGGACCCCGGCACGACCCTTTCGGCGAGAAGGAAGCGGTGACACGAACGTGAGCGACACCCGACCGGCGACCCCGGCACCCCTGAAACCGGCTCCCAGCCCGGCCCGGGTGGCCGAGCAGGCGCGCGCCAAGGCGCCCGTGGAGGTGACCGGCGCCCAGAGCCTCGTGCTCTCGCTCGAGGCGATGGAGGTCGACACGGTCTTCGGCATCCCGGGTGGCGCGATCCTCCCCGCCTACGACCCGCTCCTGGACTCCGTCAAGGTCCGCCACATCCTCGTGCGCCACGAGCAGGGCGCCGGCCACGCGGCCGAGGGGTACGCGGCCGCCACCGGGCGGGTCGGCGTGTGCATGGCCACCTCCGGCCCCGGCGCCACGAACCTCGTGACGCCGCTCGCCGACGCCTACATGGACTCCGTGCCGATCGTCGCGATCACCGGGCAGGTCAGCTCGACCGCCATCGGGACCGACGCGTTCCAGGAGGCCGACATCCGCGGCATCACGATGCCGGTCACGAAGCACAACTACCTCGTCACCGACCCCGCCGAGATCCCGCGGGTCATCGCCGAGGCGTTCCACGTCGCGAGCACCGGCCGGCCCGGGCCCGTCCTCGTCGACATCTCCAAGGACGCGCTCCAGGCGCGCACCACGTTCTCGTGGCCGCCGAAGATCGCCCTGCCCGGCTACCACCCGGTGACCCGCCCGCACGGCAAGCAGATCCGCGAGGCCGCGCGCCTCGTCGCGGCGGCCGAGCGGCCCGTCCTCTACGTCGGCGGCGGCGTCATCCGGGCTCGCGCGAGCGAGGAGCTGCGCCGCTTCGTCGAGCTGACGCGGATCCCCGTCGTCACGACGCTCATGGCCCGCGGCGCGCTGCCCGACAGCCACCCGCTGCACCTCGGCATGCCGGGGATGCACGGCTCCGTCGCCGCCGTGACCGGCCTCCAGAAGAGCGACCTCATCATCGCGCTCGGCGCCCGCTTCGACGACCGCGTCACCGGTCAGCTGTCGACCTTCGCGCCCGAGGCCAAGGTCATCCACGCCGACATCGACCCGGCCGAGATCGGGAAGAACCGCGTCGCCGAGGTGCCGATCGTCGGCGACGCGCGCGCCGTCATCGCCGACCTCGCCGAGGCGGTCGAGGCCGACATGGAGGCCGGGCAGGGCGGCGACTACACCGCGTGGCGCGAGCGTGTCGCCGGCTGGAAGGAGACCTTCCCCGTCGGGTACACAGCGCCCGAGAACGGCGCTCTCGCACCGCAGTACGTCATCGAGCGGCTCAGCGCGCTGAGCGGTCCGGAGTCGGTGTACGTCGCCGGCGTCGGGCAGCACCAGATGTGGGCCGCGCAGTTCGTGCAGTACGAGCGGCCCAACGCCTGGCTCAACTCCGGCGGCCTCGGGACGATGGGCTACTCCGTCCCGGCCGCGATGGGCGCGCAGGTCGGCGAGCCCGACCGCACGGTCTGGGCCATCGACGGCGACGGCTGCTTCCAGATGACCAACCAGGAGCTCGCCACCTGCGTCATCAACAACATCCCGATCAAGGTCGCGATCATCAACAACAGCAGCCTCGGGATGGTCCGCCAGTGGCAGACCCTCTTCTACAACGAGCGCTACTCGAACACCGACCTGCACACCTCGGTCGGCTCGCGCGTCCCCGACTTCGTCAAGCTCGCCGACGCCTACGGCTGCGTCGGGCTGCGGTGCGAGCGACCGGAGGACGTCGACGAGACGATCCGGCAGGCGATGGCCGTCACCGACCGCCCGGTCGTCGTCGACTTCGTCGTCGAGCGTGACGCGATGGTCTGGCCGATGGTCCCCGCCGGCGTGAGCAACGACGCGATCCAGGTCGCCCGCGACACCGCACCGCAGTGGGACCGCGAGGAGTCCGAGGCCATCGAGCAGCACACCGACGCCGACCACGACGGCCGCTGAGGGAGAACCATGAGCAAGCACACGCTGTCCGTCCTCGTCGAGAACAAGCCCGGCGTCCTCGCGCGCATCGCCGCGCTCTTCTCGCGCCGCGGCTTCAACATCGACAGCCTCGCCGTCGGCGAGACCGAGCACCCCGAGGTCTCGCGGATGACCGTCGTCGTCGACGTCGAGGACCTCCCGCTCGAGCAGGTGACCAAGCAGCTCAACAAGCTCGTCGAGGTGCTCAAGGTCGTCGAGCTCGAGCCCGGCTCGGCCGTCCAGCGGCAGGTCATGCTCATCAAGGTGCGGGCCGACGCCGCCACCCGCAGCCAGGTCCTCGAGATGGTCCAGATGTTCCGGGCCAAGGTCGTCGACGTCGCGACCGAGTCGCTGACCATCGAGGCGACCGGCACCACCGAGAAGCTCCACGCGCTGCTCGAGGTCCTCGAGCCCTTCGGGGTCCGCGAGCTCGTGCAGTCGGGGATGGTCGCGATCGGCCGAGGGCCGCGCTCGATCACGGACCGGGCGCTCCGCAGCGCCTGAGCCGCACCCCCCTAGAGTCCCATCCAGCAGCACACCCGACCCGAAGGAGAGGCCTGTTCCGATGGCCGAGATGTTCTACG
Source organism: Phycicoccus mangrovi (assembly GCF_018729305.1). Lineage (NCBI taxonomy): Bacteria > Bacillati > Actinomycetota > Actinomycetes > Micrococcales > Intrasporangiaceae > Phycicoccus > Phycicoccus mangrovi. Next base: position 127,137 of record NZ_JAHHWP010000004.1, read on the forward strand.
ACGACGACGCCGACCTGTCGGTGATCCAGGGCCGCAAGGTCGCGGTCATCGGCTACGGCAGCCAGGGCCACGCCCACGCCCTCAACCTGCGCGACTCCGGCGTCGACGTGCGCGTCGGCCTCGCCGAGGGCTCCAAGAGCCGCGCCAAGGCCGAGGCCGAGGGCCTGACCGTCCACACCGTCGCCGACGCCGTCCGCGAGGCCGACCTCGTCGTCATCCTCACGCCGGACCAGGTGCAGCGCGGCCTCTACGCCGCCGAGATCGAGCCGAACCTCCGGGACGGTGCGGCCCTGCTCTTCGGCCACGGCTTCAACATCCGCTTCGGCTACATCGAGCCGCCGGCCGGCTCGGACGTGCTCATGGTCGCCCCGAAGGGCCCCGGCCACATCGTGCGCCGCGAGTTCGTCGACGGCCGCGGCGTGCCCGTGCTCCTCGCCGTCGAGCAGGACGCGTCGGGCTCGGCCTGGGACCTCGCGAAGTCCTACGGCAAGGCGATCGGCGGCCTGCGCGCCGGCGGCATCAGGACGACGTTCACCGAGGAGACCGAGACCGACCTGTTCGGCGAGCAGGCCGTCCTCTGCGGCGGCGCCTCGCAGCTCGTCATGTACGGCTTCGAGACCCTCGTCGAGGCGGGCTACCAGCCCGAGGTCGCGTACTTCGAGTGCCTCCACGAGCTCAAGCTCATCGTCGACCTCATGATCGAGGGCGGCATCGCCAAGCAGCGCTGGTCGGTCTCCGACACCGCCGAGTACGGCGACTACGTCTCGGGTCCCCGCGTCATCGACCCGCACGTCAAGGACAACATGAAGGCCGTCCTCGACGACATCCGCAACGGCAACTTCGCCAAGCGCTTCATCGACGACCAGGACGCCGGCGCACCGGAGTTCAAGGAGCTGCGCGCCAAGGGCGCCGCCCACCCCATCGAGGGCACTGGTCGCGAGCTGCGCCAGCTCATGGCGTGGGTCGACACCGACCGCGACAGCGACTACGTCGAGGGCTCCGCCGCGCGTTGACGCGACACCACCGCCTCGACCCACCCGTCGAGTGAGCAGAACACGCCGTGCGCGACTCCTCGCGCACGGCGTGTTCTGTACGTTCGACACATGCGTGACCTCGTCGACGGGTGGCCCTTCTGGGTCGTCCTCGTCGCGTTCTGGGCCGGCGCCACGGCGCGCGGCGTCGCGACGTACTGGGTCGGGCGCGGCGTGCGGGCCGGGGGAGGGCGCACCCGCTGGGCCCACCACCTCGACCGGCCGGCCGTCGCGCGCGCCGAGCGCTTCGTGCGCCGGGTCGGCCCGCCCGCCGTCACCCTCGGCTTCCTCACCGTCGGCCTGCAGAGCGCGATCAACGCCTCGAGCGGAATGCTCCGGATGCCGCTGCGCCGCTTCCTGCCCGCCGTCGTCCTCGGAGCCCTGCTCTGGGCGGCGATCTACACGACGGTCGGGATGACGGTCGTCGACGCCGCGCTCGGCCGGGTGCCCTGGTGGTGGCTCCTCGTGGCCGCCGGTGTCGTGCTGCTCGTCGTTCTCGCGGCGCGGCGGCTGCGTCGTCGGGTCGACGCCGCGGCCTGACCCCCGACGCGACGACGATCACATCGTGGTCACCGGTGTCCACATGCTGGCGGTTGCCTACCATGGAGGTCCCGGCACAGCGGCGTGCCGGACGGCACGTCACCGCATCGGCGGACCCCCGACCACCCACGCACGCAAGGGACCTTTCACGTGACCAAGCCCGTCGTCCTCATCGCCGAGGAGCTCTCGCCCGCGACCATCGACGCCCTCGGACCCGACTTCGAGGTGCGCCACACCGACGGCGCGGACCGCTCCCAGCTCCTGCCGGCCATCGCCGACGTCGACGCGATCCTCATCCGGTCCGCGACCAAGGTCGACGCGGAGGCGCTCGCCGCCGCGAAGAACCTCAAGGTCGTCGCCCGCGCCGGTGTCGGTCTCGACAACGTCGACGTCGACGCCGCCACGAAGGCCGGTGTCATGGTCGTCAACGCGCCGACCTCGAACATCACCTCCGCCGCCGAGCTCGCCGTCGGCCTGCTCCTCGCCTGCGCCCGCAACATCGCGCCGGCCAACGAGGCGCTGAAGAACGGCGCGTGGAAGCGCAGCAAGTACGGCGGCGTCGAGCTGCTCGAGAAGAAGGTCGGCATCGTCGGCTTCGGGCGCATCGGCCAGCTGGTCGCCGAGCGGCTCAAGGGTTTCGGCGTCGAGATCCTCGCCTACGACCCCTACGTGTCGGTGCAGCGCGCCGGCCAGCTCGGGGCGCGCCTCGTCACCCTCGACGAGCTGCTCGCCGAGTCCGACTTCATCACCATCCACCTGCCGAAGACGCCCGAGACCCTCGGCCTCATCGGCAAGGAGGCCCTCGCGAAGGTCAAGCCGAGCGTGCGGATCATCAACGCCGCCCGCGGTGGCGTCCTCGACGAGTCGGCCCTCGCCGAGGCCATCGCCGACGGCCGCGTCGCCGGCGCCGGCCTCGACGTCTTCGCGTCCGAGCCGTGCACCGACAGCCCGCTCTTCGCCTTCGAGTCGGTCGTCGTCACGCCGCACCTCGGCGCCTCGACCGAGGAGGCGCAGGAGAAGGCCGGTGTCGCGGTCGCGAAGTCGGTGCGCCTCGCGCTCGGCGGCGACCTCGTGCCGGACGCCGTCAACGTCTCCGGCGGCGCCGTCGCCGAGGAGGTCCGCCCGGGCATCGACCTCGTCGAGAAGCTGGGCCGCGTCTTCACCGCCATCGCCGGCTCCGTGCCGGTGCAGCTCGACGTCGAGGTGCGCGGCGAGATCACCCAGCACGACGTCTCGATCTGGGAGCTGTCGGCGCTCAAGGGCTTGTTCACCGACATCACCGAGGACCCGGTGACGTACGTCAACGCCCCGCTGCTCGCCAAGGAGCGCGGCCTCGAGTCGCGCCTGGTCACTGACGGCAGCAGCGAGGACTACCGCAACGTCACGACGCTCAAGGGCACGCTCGCCGACGGCACGGTCGTCTCCGTGGCCGGTACGCTGACCGGCCCGAAGCTCGTCCAGAAGGTCACCGGCGTCCACGGCTACGACCTCGAGGTCCCGCTGAGCCGCCACCTCGCGTTCTTCTCCTATGTCGACCGGCCGGGCGTCATCGGCTCGATCGGCCGCCTCCTCGGCGACGCCGACGTCAACATCGCCGCCATGCAGGTCTCGCCGCACGACGCCGACGGCACCGCGATGGTGGCGCTGACGGTCGACCGTGCCATCCCGGACGAGGTCGTCGCGGCGATCGGCCGCGAGATCGGCGCCGACACCGTGCGCGTCGTCAACCTCGGCTGACCACCGGCACCCCGCGACGGCGGTCCGCCCCTTCGGGGGTGGGCCGCCGTCGTCGTGTGCGGCGCAGCCCGGCCCCGAGGGCCAGCCCCCACGCGAGGAAGAGGGGGTCCCACAGCCAGGCGTGGCCGCGGACGGCCACGAGGTCGTCGACCGGGCCGAGCGCCCCGGTCAGGGCGAGGTTGGCCGCGACGGTGTTCGCGAGGCCGTAGAGCACGATGGCGGCGAGGGCGAGGCCGGCGGCCACGGGGGACTCGGCCCGCCACGACGTCGCCCACTCGCCGAGGGTGGCGACGAGGACGGGGGAGCCGGCCGCCCACGCGAGGCTGGAGACGGCGTGCACGGTCCCGAGCGCGGCGGCGAGCACCAGGGCGGGCGGGACGGAGGGGCGGAGAGGCACGGTGTCGACGCTACGGGCGGGCGCACGGGCGCGGCATGGGGAGGACCCCGGTCGGACCCGGGGGCGCCGTGGTGGGAGGAGAGCCGTCCGGCGCACTCGATCCGTCGTCTCCGCTGCGGATCAGCGCGCTCCCGGGTCGTCAGGACGCTTGATTCCGCAGATCCACGGGCGGTGTGACGCGCATCTCGTGCGTCACGTGGTCCGCATCGTGGGATCGACCTGACGGGTAGTAGGACGTCCTCCTACCGTGGAGGCATGACGCGGCGCGTACTCCTCATTCCCGGCCGCGGCGAGGTCCTCTAGTCAGCACCCTCGCCGCGGAGACCCCGCGACGTCGCTGACGCGCTCGCCGGTTCACCCCGGCTCGAGCACCGGACCACCCACGAACCCCGAGCGGCACCTGCCGCGGAAGCGAGAGACGCGATGAACACCGAGACGACGTTCGACGAGGCCACCCTGGCGCGCCAGGCCCTGCAGGAGTCGATGGACCTGCGCGACCAGGGCCACAGCGACGACTGAGAGACGCGACCCGACGGCCGTCCCGCCCTTCCACGGGCTGGGACGGCCGTCCGCATCCCGGACCCACCTCCCTAGGCTGGAACACATGAGCGACGCCGCCACGACGACCCCGACCTCCCTCGACCTCGCCGTCATCGCCGGCGACGGGATCGGCCCGGAGGTCGTCGCCGAGGGGCTCAAGGTGCTCGAGGCGGCGGTCGGCGCCGACGGGCCCACGGTCACGAGCACCGAGTACGACCTCGGCGCCCGGCGCTGGCACGCGACCGGCGAGACCCTCCCCGACTCCGTCCTCGAGGAGGTCACGGGCCACGACGCCATCCTCCTCGGCGCGATCGGTGACCCCGGCGTGCCGAGCGGCGTCCTCGAGCGCGGCGTCCTCCTGCCCCTGCGGTTCGCCCTCGAGCACTACGTCAACCTGCGTCCGGCCAAGCTCTACCCGGGCGTCGAGAGCCCGCTGGCCGTCGAGCGCGTCGCGCCCGAGGGCATCGACTTCGTCGTCGTCCGCGAGGGCACCGAGGGCCCGTACACCGGCAACGGTGGCGCCCTGCGCGTCGGCACGCCGCACGAGATCGCGACCGAGGTGAGCGTCAACACCCGCTTCGGCGTCGAGCGCGTCGTCCGCGACGCGTTCGCCCGCGCGCAGGCCCGCCCGCGCAAGCACCTCACCCTCGTGCACAAGCACAACGTCCTCACCCACGCCGGCCACCTGTGGCGGCGCACCGTCGAGGAGGTCGGCGCCGAGTTCCCCGACGTCGAGACCGCCTACCAGCACGTCGACGCCGCGACGATCTTCCTCGCGACCGACCCCGGCCGCTTCGACGTCGTCGTCACCGACAACCTCTTCGGCGACATCATCACCGACATCGCCGCGGCCATCGCCGGCGGCATCGGCCTCGCGGCCAGCGGCAACATCAACCCCGAGGGCCGCTTCCCGAGCATGTTCGAGCCGGTCCACGGCTCGGCCCCCGACATCGCCGGCCAGGGCGTCGCCGACCCGACCGCCACCGTGCTCTCGGTCGCGATGCTCCTCGCGCACGTCGGGCTCGCGGACGCCGCCGCCCGCGTCGAGCGGGCCGTCGCCGCCGACCTCGCCGAGCGCGGCACCGCCGCCCGCTCGACGAGCGCCGTGGGCGACGCCATCGCGGCGCGCCTCTGACCGACCGGCTAGCCTCTCGGGAGCACCGTCGCTTCCCGAGGAAAGGACCTTCGTCCCATGAGCCTGACCTTCGACCTCGAGCGCCGCCCGGACCCCGCGAGCGACGGGCGTCGTGCCGAGATCCTCGCGAACCCCGGCTTCGGCGTGTACTTCACCGACCACATGGCCAGCGCCACGTGGACCCGCGACGGCGGGTGGCACGACGGGCGCATCCACCCGTACGGCCCGATCACGATCATGCCGAGCGCCGCCGTGCTGCACTACGCGCAGGAGGTCTTCGAGGGTCTCAAGGCGTACCGGCACGAGGACGGCTCGGTGTGGTCCTTCCGCCCCGAGGCCAACGCCGAGCGGATGCAGCGCAGCGCCAGGCGCCTGGCCCTGCCCGAGCTGCCCACCGACGACTTCCTCGCCTCGCTGCGCGCGCTCGTCGAGGTCGACGAGGCGTGGGTGCCGGCGTTCGGCACGGGCGAGACGAGCCTGTACCTGCGCCCCTTCCTCTACGCGAGCGAGGCCTTCCTCGGGGTGCGCCCGGCGAACGAGGTCACCTACTCGGTCATCGCCTCACCGGCCGGCGCGTACTTCCCGCGCGGCCTGAAGCCGGTGCGCCTCTGGATCTCCGAGCACTACGCCCGCGCGGGCGTGGGCGGGACCGGCGCCGCGAAGACCGGGGGCAACTACGCCTCCTCGCTCGCGGGCCAGCTCGAGGGCATCGAGCACGGCTGCGACCAGGCCGTGTTCCTCGACTCCGCGACGCACACGTACATCGAGGAGCTCGGCGGGATGAACCTCTTCCTCGTCACCGACGACGGGCGGCTGCTCACCCCGGAGCTCACCGGCACGATCCTCGAGGGCGTGACGCGCAGCTCCATCCTCGAGCTCGCCAAGGACCTCGGGCTCGAGCCCGAGGAGCGTCGCATCGAGATCCAGGAGTGGAAGGACGGCGTGCGCGACGGGCACATCCGCGAGGTGTTCGCCTGTGGCACAGCCGCGGTCATCACGCCGGTGGGCGAGCTGTGCTGGGACGGCGGCGAGGCGCCGTCGACCGCGGGCGACGAGGGCGGCGAGGTCACGCGCTCCATCCGGCAGGCGCTGCTCGACGTCCAGTACGGACGCGCCGAGGACTCGCGCGGCTGGCTGACCCGCCTGGCCTGACCCACCGGGATCAATGGTTCCTGAACGGACCATTGACACCGCCGGAGCGCCGGGTGTTGTCTGTGCACCACTCGATCCGCCCCGGACCCGCGCGGTCCGCTTCTGCACACCAAGAGGTGCACGTGAGCGTTTCCCGGACGACCGAAGGCCACTCGGACGACGAGGCCCTCCTCGCCGAGCTGGGCTACAAGCAGGAGCTGAACCGGAGCTGGTCCGGCTTCTCCAACTTCGCGATCTCCTTCTCGATCATCTCCATCCTCGCCGGCTGCTTCACGACCTTCGGCCAGGCGTGGAACAACGGTGGCCCGATCGCCATCTCGATCGGCTGGCCGATCATCTCGGCCTTCATCCTCGTCATCGGCCTGTGCATGTCGGAGCTGGTGTCGGCCTACCCGACGTCGGGCGGCATCTACTGGTGGGCGGCCAAGCTCGGTGGCGCGAAGGCGGGCTACTACACCGGCTGGCTCAACCTCATCGGCCTGCTCGCCGTCGACGCGTCGGTGGCCTACGGCGCCGCGACGTTCTTCGACCTGTCCTTCAGCACGATGAGCGAGTCGTGGGCGGCGGGCTACAGCCTCCAGCGCGTGTTCTGGATGTTCCTCGTCGTCCTCGTGCTGACCGCGCTCGTCAACATCTTCGGCGGGCACCTCCTCGCGCTGCTCAACAACGTCTCGGTGTGGTGGCACGTGATCGGCGCCGCGGCCGTCATCCTCATCCTCGTGTTCCTCCCCGACAAGCACATGAGCGTCGCGGACGTCTTCACGATGCGGGTCAACAACAGCGGCGGGCTGGCCGGGGGTGACACCGAGGGCTTCGGCTTCTGGTTCTACGTCCTGCCCCTGGGCTTCCTCCTCACGCAGTACACGATCACCGGCTACGACGCCTCGGCCCACCTCTCGGAGGAGACGCAGGGCGCGGCCGACGGTGCGGCCAAGGGCATCTGGCGCTCGATCTTCTACTCGGCCATCGGTGGCTGGATCCTCCTGCTCTCCTTCCTCTTCGCCGTCCAGGACCCCGCGGCGGTCACCGAGGGCGGTGGTGGTGTCGCCCTGATCTTCAACCAGGCGCTCTCGTCGGGCTGGGCCGGCACCGTGCTCCTCATCGCGAGCATCGGCCAGTTCTTCTGCACCACCGCCTGCATGACCTCGACGAGCCGGATGCTCTTCGCCTTCAGCCGCGACGGTGCGGTGCCGGGTGCGTCCCGATGGGCGCGGCTCAACAGCCGCAAGGTGCCGGCCAACGCGGTCCTCGTCTCGTCCGTCGTCGCCGCGATCATCACCCTCCCGGCGCTCGTCGAGGTCGACATCAACGGCGCCCCGGTCCCGGTGGCCTTCTACGCCGTCGTGTCGGTGGCCGTCATCGGCCTGTACCTCGCCTTCGCCATCCCGATCTACCTGCGGTGGAAGGCCGGTGACTCCTTCAAGCAGGGCCGGTGGAACCTCGGCAGCAAGTGGCGGTGGATGGCCCCGCTCGCGGTCGCGGAGATCGCGGTCGTGTCGGTGTACTTCGTCCTCCCGTTCACCCCGGCCGCGAACCCGCTGAACGACGAGTTCAGCTGGAAGTTCGTCAACTACGCCCCCATCCTCACCGGCGGCACGCTCGTCGCGCTGTGGGTCGGGTGGCACCTGTCGGCCAAGAAGTGGTTCACCGGGCCGAAGACGACGATCGACCTGCCCGAGGGCATGACCGGCGCCGACGAGATCGCGCTCGAGCACCACGGCAAGACGGCCCACGGCGGGGCGGAGCACGACTGGAAGCCCGGCGACCCGCTGAAGTGACCGGCCCCTCCGTGACCGGTCACGACGAGGTCCTCGACGGGATCCCCGTCCTCGCCGGGCAGGCGCGCCACGTGACGCGCCTGCCCGGCGGGCTGACCAACACCAACCTGCGGGTGCGCACCGGCACCGGCCTCGACGTCGTCGTGCGCCTCTCGGACCCTGGGACCGGGCTGCTCGGGGTCGACCGGCACGCCGAGTTCGTCAACACCCTCGCCGCGGCGGGCACCGGGGTCGGGGCACCGGTCGTCGACTACCTCGGCGGCCGCGGCATCCTCGTCGTCGCCTTCCTGCCCGGGCGCACGTGGGGCGACGCCGACGTCGCGGCCAACCTGCCCCGGCTCGCGACGGCGCTGCGCCGGCTGCACTCCGCGCCGGGCTTCGTCGGCCGCTTCGACATGACGGCGCTGCGCCGGGAGTACCGCCGGGTCGTCGACGAGCAGGGCTTCGCGATCCCGCCCGGGTACGACGACCTCGAGCCCGCCGCCGAGCGCGCCGAGGCCGCCCTCGCCGCGCGGCCCGAGCCGCTCGTGCCCTGCCACAACGACCTGCTCGCCGCCAACGTCCTCGACGACGGGGGCGACCTGCGCATCATCGACTACGAGTACTCCGGGATGAACGAGCCGTCCTTCGAGCTGGGCAACGCGGCCGCCGAGGCCGGCCTCGACCACGAGGCGCTCGCCGAGCTGTGCGCCGTCTACCACGCCCGGCGCGACCCCGGCGACGCGGCGCGGGCCGAGCTCTGGGGGTTCCTCGCCCGCTACGGCTGGACGCTGTGGGGCGTCATCCAGGAGGGGCGCGGCGAGATCGACTTCGACTTCCGGGCGTGGGCCACCGAGAAGCTCGACGCCGCGCGGGAGCTCGCCGGAGGGCCGCGCTGGGAACGCCTGCTGACCGGGGCGGCGGGGTCATGAGCGGCGAGCTGCCCTCCCGCGCAAGGGTGGTCGTCGTCGGTGGCGGGGTCATCGGCGCCTCCGTCGCCTACCACCTCGCGCACCTGGGGGAGACCGACGTCGTCGTCCTCGAGCAGGGCACGCTGTCGTGCGGCACGACCTGGCACGCGGCCGGGCTCGTGGGTCAGCTGCGCGCGAGCGAGGCCGCGACGCGGCTCGTCCGCTACTCGACGGAGCTCTACGGCCGGCTCGAGGCCGAGACGGGGCTCTCGACCGGCTACCGCGTCTGCGGCGGCCTCACCGTCGCCCGGACCCCCGAGCGGATGGTGCAGCTGCGGCGCACGGTCGCCAGCGCCGCCGCCTACGACCTCGAGTGCGAGCTGCTGACCCCCGCGCAGGCCGCGGAGCGCTACCCGCTGCTGCGCACCGACGACCTCGTCGGCGCCATCTGGCTGCCGGGCGACGGGCGCGCGGACCCGGCGGACCTCACCCAGGCGCTCGCCCGCGGGGCGCGCCAGCTCGGCGTGCGCATCCACGAGCGGGTGCGCGTCACCGGGCTGCACCTGGAGCAGCGTGGCGACCGGCGGCGCGTCACCGGTGTCGTCACCGACCGTGGGGAGGTCGAGTGCGAGGTGGTCGTCGACGCCGCCGGCCAGTGGGCGCCGCTCGTCGGGGCGATGGCCGGCGTCGGCGTGCCCCTGCACTCGGCCGAGCACTTCTACGTCGTCACCGACCAGGTCGAGGGCGTGCACCGCGACCTGCCGGTGCTGCGCGACCCCGACGGTTACACGTACGTCAAGGAGGAGGTCGGTGGCCTGCTCGTCGGCGGCTTCGAGCCCGAGGCCAAGCCGTGGGTCGCGCCGCAGGACATCCCCTACCCGTTCGAGTTCCAGCTGCTCGAGGAGGACTGGGAGCACTTCTCGGTGCTCATGGACAGCGCGGTCCACCGCCTCCCGGTGCTCGCCGAGACGGGCATCCGCAAGTTCTACAACGGGCCCGAGTCCTTCACGCCGGACAACCAGTTCATCCTCGGCGAGGCCCCCGCGTGCGACGGGTTCTTCGTCGCCGCGGGCTTCAACTCCGTCGGCATCGCGTCGGCGGGCGGCGCCGGCCGGGCCCTCGCCGAGTGGGTCGTCGCCGGGGAGGCGACCTCGGACCTGCTGGCCGTCGACCTGCGCCGCTTCCCGCCGGTGGCGGCCAACCCGACGTGGCTGCGCTCCCGGGTGGTCGAGGTGCTGGGGCTGCACTACGCCGTTCCGTGGCCCAACCGCGAGCTCACCTCCGGTCGGCCACAGCGCTGCTCGCCGGTGCACGACCGGGTCGCCGCGCTGGGTGCGGTGTTCGGGACGCGCAACGGGTGGGAGCGTCCGCTGGTCTTCGCGCCGCCCGGCGAGGAGCCGCGGCTCGAGTACTCGTGGGAGCGGCCGGCGTGGGCCGACTGGTGCGACGCGGAGCAGTGCGCGACCCGCTCGGCCGTCGCGGTCTTCGACCAGACCTCGTTCAGCAAGTACCTCGTCACCGGCCCGGACGCGCTGGCCACGCTGCAGTGGACGTGCACGGCCGACGTCGACGTGCCGGTGGGGCGCACGGTCTACACGGGCATGCTCGACGAGCGGGCGGGGTACCAGGCCGACGTGACCGTGACCCGCACCGCGCCCGAGGAGTTCCTCGTCGTCTCGAGCGCCGCGACGACCGAGCGCGACCTCGACCGGCTGCGGCGCCACCGCGTCGGCCGGCCGGGCGTCGTCGACGTCACGAGCGCGTACGCCGTCCTCGGGGTCATGGGCCCGCGCTCGCGCGAGCTGCTCTCGCGCCTCACCCCCGAGCCCCTCGACGACGCCGCGCACCCGTTCGGGACCTCGCGCGTCCTCCCGCTCGGCCGCTCGATGGTGCGCGCCACCCGGATGACCTACGTCGGCGAGCTCGGGTGGGAGCTGTACGTACCGACCGAGCAGGCGGCGGTCGTCCACGACGCGCTGCTCGACGCCGGGACGGACCTCGGTGCGGTGCCCGCGGGCTACTCGGCCATCGAGGCGCTGCGGCTCGAGAAGGGGTACCGGGCGTTCGGGCGCGAGCTGACCCCCGAGGTGACCCCGGTCGAGGCCGGGCTGCTCTTCGCCTGCGACCTCGCGGGCGGCTCCGACTTCCTCGGCCGGGCGGCGCTGGAGGAGCGTCGGCGGCGGGGTGCGGCCCGCCGGGTCGTCTCCCTCGTGTGCGGCGACCCGGCGGCCTGGCTGTGGGGCGGTGAGCTCGTCCTGCGCGACGGCGTGCCGGCCGGGCAGGTGACGAGCGCGGCGTGGGGCGCCACGGTCGGGGCGTCGGTCGGCCTCGCCCTCGTGGGGGACCGGGCGTCCGGCTCCGCCGACGACGGGTGGCTCGGCACCGGCCGCTGGGAGGTCGACCTGGCGGGGGAGCGGCTGCCCCTCACGGTGTCGCGACGTCCGCCCCTCGGCCCACGCGCGGCGCGGACGGTGACGCCGTGACAGACTCGACGCCACGAAAGGTCCGGAAAGAGACCTTTGCCGACGACGCCGCCGGCGCCGCTGACCGGGAAGGAGGACCGAGCATGGGCGACCCCGCCCCCGTGACCCACCTGCCGTCGGCCATCCTCCGGCAGACCCCCGGCAACCCGTTCGAGACGACCGTCGAGCAGCTCGCGACGGCCATCCGGCTCGGTGTGTTCTTCGACGGCGACCAGCTGCCGCCCGAGCGCGAGCTCGCGGAGCGGATGGGCGTGGCGCGCGGCACGCTGCGCGACGCCATCGCCGCCCTGCGCGACGCCGGGCTCGTCACGACGCGCCGCGGCCGGGGCGGCGGGTCGGTCGTCACCTACACCGCGCCCGCGCCCGGCAGCGGTGGGCCCGTCCGGCGGGGGGCGACCCTGCTCGACGCACTCGACTTCCGGCGGGTCGTGGAACCGGGGGCCGCGTGGCTCGCGGCGACCCGCGACCTCTCCGGCGACCAGCGGGCGTGGCTCGAGACGTGCCTGCGCGAGACGACGGAGGCCGCCGACCCCGGGGCCCACCGCCTCGCCGACAGCCGGCTGCACCTCGCGGTGGCCACGGTGTCCGGCTCGCCGATGCTCATCGAGGCCGTCACCCGGGCGCAGGCGGCGCTCGGCGAGCTGCTCTCGGCGATCCCCGTGCTCCGCAAGAACATCCAGCACTCGCACGACCAGCACCGGGCGGTCGTCGATGCCATCCTGACCGGGGCGGCCGACGACGCGCGGACCGCCATGGAAGAGCACTGCGACGCGACCTCCGCACTCCTGCGGGGGCTCATCGGATGACCGGGAGGACGACCATGACGACCCCGACCCACCTCGGCGGACCGCCGCGCCTGACCCTCGAGCAGCTGCGGACCGACGTGGCCGACGGCACCGTCGACACCGTCATCGTCGCGTTCACCGACATGCAGGGACGGTTGCAGGGCAAGCGGATCCACGCGGCCTTCTTCCTCGAGCACGTCCTCGACGGCGGGACCGAGGGCTGCAACTACCTCCTCGCCGTCGACGTCGACATGAACACCGTCGGGGGCTACGCGATCTCGTCGTGGGAGCGCGGCTACGGCGACATGTTCTTCGACCTCGACCTGTCGACGCTGCGGCGGACCCCGGCTCACCCGGGGTCCGTCACCGTCCAGTGCGACCTGTCGTGGCTCGACGGCTCGGGCGAGGTCGTGCAGTCGCCGCGGACCATCCTCAAGAAGCAGGTCGCCGCGGCGCAGGAGGACGGTTGGGGCGCCTTCGCCGGCACCGAGCTCGAGTTCATCCTCTTCGAGGACTCCTACGACAGCGCCTGGGACCGGCGCTACCAGGGCCTGACCGGGGCCAACCGCTACAACGTCGACTACTCGATCCTCGGCGGCAGCAAGGTCGAGCCGGTCCTGCGCGAGATCCGCAACGAGATGTACCGCGCCGGGATGACGGTCGAGTCGGCCAAGGGCGAGTGCAACCTCGGCCAGCACGAGGTCGGCTTCCTCTTCGACGAGGTCCTGCGCACCTGCGACAACCACGCCGTCTACAAGACCGGGGCCAAGGAGATCGCGGCCCGGCACGGGCAGTCGCTGACCTTCATGGCGAAGTACGACGAGCGCGAGGGCAACTCGTGCCACGTGCACCTCTCGCTGCGCGGCACCGACGGCGAGATCGTCTTCGCCGACGACGACCGCGAGGGCGGTCGCTCCGAGCTCTTCGACCACTTCCTCGCCGGACTGCTCGCGACGATGCGCGAGCTCACCTACTTCTATGCGCCGAACATCAACTCCTACAAGCGGTTCGCCGCCGGGTCCTTCGCCCCGACCGCTGTCGCGTGGGGTACCGACAACCGCACCTGCGCCCTGCGCGTCGTCGGCCACGGCGCCGGCCTGCGCGTCGAGAACCGCGTCCCCGGCGGAGACGTCAACCCCTACCTCACGGTGGCCGCGATGATGGCCGGCGGCCTGCACGGCATCCGCGAGGGCCTCGAGCTCCCCCCGGTTTGCGAGGGGAACGCCTACACGGGCGAGTACGACCACGTCCCGACGACCCTCGCCGAGGCGCGGGACCTGCTCGCCGACAGCGCGGTGGCCCGCGCCGCGTTCGGCGACGAGGTCGTCGACCACTACGTCAACGCCGCCGACGTCGAGATCACCGCGTTCAACGCGGCGGTCACCGACTGGGAGCGGGTCCGCGGATTCGAGAGGCTGTGAGCACCCAGCGATGAGCACCACCACGCACGACGTCATCGACCCGGCGACCGAGGAGGTCGTCACCACGGTCACCCTGGCCGGCGTCGAGGAGACGGACGCCGCGGTCGCCCGGGCCGTCGAGGTCGGGCCGGCCTGGCGCGCCGTCGCGCCCGCCGACCGCGGGATGCTCCTGCGGCGCTTCGCCGACCTCGTCGAGGAGCACACCGAGGAGCTCGCGCGGCTCGAGGTCCGCAACGCGGGGCACACCATCGGCAACGCCCGCTGGGAGGCCGGCAACGTCGTCAACGTCCTGCGTTACTTCTCCGCCGCTCCGGAACGCCTCTTCGGCCGGCAGATCCCGGTCGCGGGCGGCCTCGACGTGACCTTCCGCGAGGCGCTGGGCGTCGTCGGCATCATCGTCCCCTGGAATTTCCCGATGCCGATCATGGGCTGGGGGATGGCCCCCGCGCTCGCCGCCGGCAACACGGTCGTGCTCAAGCCGGCCGAGCTCACCCCGCTCACCGCGATGCGCATCGGCGAGCTCGCGCTCGAGGCCGGCCTTCCCGAGGGCGTGCTGCAGGTGCTGCCCGGCGCCGGCGCCGTCGTCGGCGAGCGCTTCGTCACGCACCCCGACGTCCGCAAGATCGCCTTCACCGGCTCGACCCGGGTCGGGCAGGGCATCATGCGCGGCGCCGCCGAGCACCTCAAGCGCGTGACGCTCGAGCTCGGCGGCAAGTCCGCCAACGTCGTCTTCGCCGACGCCGACCTCGACAAGGCGGCGGCCGCGGCCCCGATGAGCTTCCTCGACAACGCCGGCCAGGACTGCTGCGCCCGCACCCGGATCCTCGTGCAGCGCAGCGTCCTCGACGCGTTCATGGAGCGCTTCGAGACCGCCGTCCGCGACGTCGTCGTCGGCGACCCGGGCGACGAGGCGACCCAGATGGGCCCGCTCGTCAGCGAGCGCCAGCGCGAGACCGTCCGCGGCTACGTCGACGGCGCCGACGGGCACGACGCGGTCGACGTCGCCTTCCGGGGCAGCGCTCCCGAGGGCGCCGGCTGGTGGTACCCGCCGACCGTCGTCCTGCCCTCGGGCACCGAGGACCGGATCTGGCGCGAGGAGGTCTTCGGGCCCGTCGTCGCCGTCCTGCCCTTCGAGGACGAGGCAGAGGCCGTCGCAATGGCCAACGACAGCGCCTACGGGCTCTCCGGCTCGATCTGGACGCGCGACGTCGGCCGGGCCCTGCGCGTCTCGCGGGGCATCGAGGCGGGCAACCTCTCGGTCAACAGCCACTCGTCCGTCCGCTACTCCACGCCCTTCGGCGGGTTCAAGCAGAGCGGCATCGGCCGCGAGCTCGGGCCCGACGCCCTCGACGCGTTCACCGAGGTGAAGAACGTCTTCATCTCGACCGAGGACTGAGCGCCGCTCCACCCGACCACCCACCGCACCACCCAGCACCGAGGAGAGAACATGTCAGGCAGGCTCGCGGGCAAGGTCGCCGTCGTCACCGGCGGCTGCTCCGGCATCGGCCTCGCGACCGTGCGTCGCTTCGCCGAGGAGGGCGCGACCGTCGTCGTCGCCGACCTCGCCGACGAGGCGGGCGAGGCGCTCGCCGCCGAGATCGGCGGCACGTACGTGCACTGCGACGTCGCGTCCAAGGACGACGTCGACGCCCTGTTCGCCACGGCGAAGGAGAAGCACGGCCGGGTCGACATCGCCTTCAACAACGCGGGCATCAGCCCGCCCGACGACGACTCGATCCTCGACACCGACCTCGACGCGTGGCGCCGGGTGCAGGAGGTCAACCTCACCTCGGTCTACCTCTGCTGCAAGGCGGTCATCCCGATGATGCGCGAGCAGGGCGGCGGCTCGATCATCAACACGGCGAGCTTCGTCGCGGTCATGGGGGCGGCGACGTCGCAGATCTCGTACTCCGCGTCCAAGGGCGGCGTCCTGTCGATGACCCGCGAGCTCGGCGTGCAGTTCGCCCGCGAGGGCATCCGGGTCAACGCCCTCTGCCCGGGCCCGGTCAACACGCCGCTGCTCAAGGAGCTGTTCGCCAAGGACGCCGAGCGCGCCGCGCGCCGCCTCGTCCACGTGCCGATGGGTCGCTTCGGCGAGCCGGAGGAGATGGCGAACGCGGTGCTCTTCCTCGCCTCGGACGAGTCGAGCTTCATGACCGCCTCGACCTTCCTCGTCGACGGTGGCATCTCGGGCGCCTACGTCACGCCGCTCTGAGCCCGGCCGTGCCCACCCACCGCCCGGTCATCGGGATCACCTGCTACGTCGAGGACGTCGACCGCTACCCCTGGGTGGGACAGCGCAGCGTCGTCCTGCCGCACCGGTACGTCGCGCAGGTCGAGGCGGCGGGTGGGGTGGCCGTCGTCCTGCCCCCGCGACCCGACGTCGACGCGCCGCTCGCCCGAACGGTGCTCGAGCGGGTGGACGGTCTGGTCGTCGCCGGGGGAGCGGACGTCGAGGCCGGCCGCTACGGCGCGCAGCCGCACCCCACCTCCCAGGCGCCGCGGCCCGACCGCGACGCCTGGGAGACGGCCCTGGTCCGGGCGGCCGGGGAGGTCGACCTGCCGGTCCTCGGCATCTGCCGGGGGATGCAGGTGATGGCGGTCGCGGACGGCGGGGCGCTCGAGCAGCACCTGCCGGACCGTGTCGGGCACGAGGCGCACTGCCCGAGCCCCGGCGTCTACACCTCGCACCACGTCGACCCGGTGCCGGGGAGCCTCCTCGCGTCCGTCGTCGGCGAGCTGCCGCTCGACGTGCCGACCTACCACCACCAGGCGGTGCTCGCGTCCTCCCTGGAGGGGTCGGGCTGGGTGCCGGCGGCGTGGCACGGCGACGGGACGCTCGAGGCGATGGAGGACCCGCGGGCCCGCTTCCGCCTCGGGGTGCAGTGGCACGCCGAGGAGGGGGAGCTCGCCGACCTGTTCGTCGCGCTCGTCCGCGCGGCCGCCGACGTGGCGGCGCTCCGGCCCTGAGCGGGACCGGGGCTCAGGCGCGGGCGTCGCGCCCGAGCTCCTCGAGCACCCGGCGGAAGCCGGCGTAGCGCCGCGGACCCACCTCGGCGGCGAAGGTCTCCTCGGCCCGGGCCATGGCGTCCCGGGCTCGGGCGAGGAGCCGCTCGCCCTCGGGCGTGAGCCGGACGCGGCGCACGCGGCGGTCGCCCGGCTCGGCGTCGCGGCGCACGAGGCCCGCGGTCTCGAGCTGCGTGACGAACTGGCCGCAGCCCTGCTTGGTCATCCCGAGGCGCTCCGCGAGGGCGGTGACGCTGGCGCCCTCCGCCGGCACCGCGTCGAGGACCCGGACGTGCGAGAAGCGCAGCCCGGGACCGAGCAGGCTCGCGACCTCCGACCGCAGGCGTCCGAAGAGCCGCCCCAGCAGCTCGGGCAGGATCTCCTTGACGTCGGTCACAAAGTCACTTTACCGTCTGGGTGGTAAACCGACTTTACGAGGAGGGGGCATGGTCGCCACCGACGCCCTCGGCCCGGCCGCCGTCGACGACGACGAGCTCGCCCGGATGCTCGCTGCCCACCTCGCGCTCGACGGCCCGGCCGCGGTGCGCGACGTCGAGGTGAGCGAGTTCGCCTACGACCTCGTGGCGATCACGACGCGGTCGCGGCACCTCGTGCGCGGGACGCTCGTGACGTCGGAGGGGGAGCGGCCCTTCCGGCTCTTCGTCAAGGTCGTCCAGGCCTGGGAGCGCTCGCCGCTCTTCGCGCAGGTGCCCGAGCACCTGCGGGCGGTGGCGGCCGCCGGGGTGCCCTGGCGCACCGAGCCGCTCGCCTACCGCTCGGACCTCGCCCACCGGCTGCCGGCGGGGCTGACGATGCCGGCCGCGATCGCCGTCCGTGACCTCGACGACCTGTCGTGCGCCGTCTGGCTCGAGGAGCTCGACGTCGTCGACGAACCGTGGGACGGGCACCGGTCGACCCGCGCCGCGCGCCTGCTCGGCCGCCTGTCGGGCAGCCCGCGCGTCGCGCCGCTGGCGGGCGTCGGCGGCGTCCGGTTCACGCTGCGCGACTACCGCGACGGGCGCCTGGCGCACCAGGTCGTGCCGATGCTGCGGGACGACGGCGTGTGGCGCCACCCGCTCGTCGCCGACGCGTTCGACGCCGACCTGCGCGGGCGGCTGCTCGAGGCGGCCGGGCGCGCGGGCGAGCTCGTCGAGGAGGCGATGGCCCTGCCGCACCTGCCCGCCCACGGGGACGCCTGCCCGAACAACCTCCTCGCCGTGCGAGGGGTCGACGGGTTCGTCCTCGTCGACTACGGCTACTGGATGCCGATGCCGGCCGGCGCCGACCTCGGCCAGCTGCTCGTCGGTGACGTCCAGACCGGCCGAGCGCCCGCCGGCGACCTCGCCGGTCGCGACGCCGCCCACCGCGCGGCCTACGTCGCGGGGCTGCGCGAGGAGGGCTGCGACGTGCCCGCGGAGGTCGTGGCCCGGGGTCACGCCCTGCACCACCTCCTGCTCACCGGGCTGTCGAGCCTGCCCTCGGAGCACCTCGGCGCCGAGCCCTCGCCGGCGCTCACCGCGCTCGCGCGCGACCGGGCCGCCATCGCCCGGTTCTGTCTCGACAGGGTGGACGAGACCGCCACCGGCTGACGCCGGGGTGACAATGGGCCGGTGAGCCGACTCAACAGACTGGCCGTCGCCGCCGGCGCCGCGAGCGCCCTCGGGGCCCTCGCCGCCGCCGGGCGCGGCGTGGGCGCCGCCATGGGGGCCCGACCGGACGGGGTCCGCCTCGAGCGGATGCGGCGCTCGCCGCACTACCGTGCGGGCGCCTTCCACAACCGCCGCCGCGGGACGGCGTCGATGCCGACGAGCCAGCGCGACGTGCTGGAGCGCTACCGGGCCAACGCCGAGACGCGCCGGCCGGCGGGGCCCATCCCCGTCGTCAGCGCGCACCGGGAGCCCGCGACCGAGGGCCTGCACGTCACGTGGTTCGGCCACGCGAGCGCGCTCGTCGAGCTCGACGGGGTCCGCCTCCTCCTCGACCCGGTGTGGAGCGAGCGCTGCTCGCCGAGCCAGCACGTCGGGCCCCGACGCCTCCACGCGACGCCCGTGCCCCTCGAGGCGCTCGGGCGGATCGACGCGGTCGTCATCTCGCACGACCACTACGACCACCTCGACATGGCGAGCATCCAGGCGCTCGCCGCGGGCACCGACGCGGTCTTCGTCGTGCCGCTCGGCATCGGCGCGCACCTCGACGTCTGGGGCGTGCCCGGGGCGCGGGTCGTCGAGTGCGACTGGGGCGAGGGCCACGACGTCCGCGGCGTGCGGGTGACGGCGGTCGAGTCACAGCACTTCTCGGGTCGCGGCCTGCGCCGTGACGGGACGCTCTGGGCGTCGTGGGTGCTCGCCGGCCCCGGCGGGCGCGTCTTCTTCAGCGGCGACACCGGCTACTTCGACGGCTACGCGGGGATCGGGGCCGAGCACGGCCCGTTCGACGTCTCGCTCATGGCCGTCGGCGCCTACGACGCCGCGTGGCGCGACATCCACCTCGACCCCGAGGAGGCGGTCCGCGCGACCGTCGAGCTCGGCGGCGGCCTGCTGCTGCCGATCCACTGGTGCACGTTCGTGCTCGCCCCGCACCCGTGGGCCGAGCCGGTCGAGCGCCTGCTCGTCGCCGCGGCGACCGAGGGCGTCCAGGTCGCCGTCCCGCGCGTCGGCGACCGGGTCGACGTGGCGGACCCGCCCGGCCTCGACCCGTGGTGGGAGGCGGCGGCCGCCCTCCCCGTGCGAGCCTGAGCACCGCCCCGGCCCCGGAGGGTCAGCCCGGACCCCGGCCCGTGGCCCGTACCGGGCCGCGACGGACCGCGGCCAGCATCTCCTCCGCCGGGCCCGGGTGGACGAACTCCAGCCACCACGTGGCACCGCCCCGGGCCGCGGCGTCGACGGCGGCGCGCTCGGCCTCCATCGAGGACAGCCGACGCCGTCCACCGATGGCGACGTCGAGGGGTGCGTCCGCCCGGCCGGCCTCCCGGCGGTGCCGCGCCACCGCCTCGCGCAGTCGGAGCACGTCCTCGGTCGTGTGGTCGCTCCACCGCCCGGTGTCGGCGAGCTTGTAGGGCACGACACCGTCGACGCGGGCCGCCCGCCGGGCCACCGCCCCGGCCTCGGTGCTGCCGCCCACCCAGACGGGCACCCGCCCAGACAGCCGTCCGAGCAGCAGGTCGAGACGCTCGTCCACCTGGGGACCGCGCGCGCGGGTGGTGTCCCACAACGGGTTCAGCGCTGCGCCGCGCTCGCCGGGGTCGCCGGCACCCACCCCGAGCACCACGCGCCCGCCGGAGAGGGCCTGCAGGGTCATGGCCCCCCGGGCGAGCCCGACGGGGTCCCGCGCGAGCAGCCCGGTGACCGTCGTCCCCAGGGTGACCTTCTGCGTCCGTCCCGCCACGAGGGCGAGGACCAGCCAGGGGTCGGAGGTCGAGGGGTTCTCACCGCGGTAGTACTCCAGGTAGTCCTCGAGGAAGACGCCGTCCCAGCCGGCGCGCTCGGCCTCGACACCCAGCTCGACCAGCAGGTCGGCCGGGACGTCGTCGCCTCCGCAGGGGAGCTCGAGCCCGTACCTCATCCCGCCACGGTAGGAGGGCCCGGTGACATCGAGCCGTCCGTCGCCGCCACGATGTGGACGGGTGCTGGCCGCCCGCCCGGCCCCGTGCCACGCTGGGCTCGTGACGTTCCGTGACGCGGCCACCACCGCGATCATCATCGTGTAGCGCGACGAGAGCACTTCCTCGTCGCGCAGACCTCCCGCACCCCGGGAGGTCTTTTCGTTGGGAGGGACGTCACCCGGGAGGGTGCGGCCGGACCGACGGAGACGGTCGACCGCCCACCCCCGCGGGCGACCGGGCACCGGCGAGGCGATGATGGAGCACGAAGCACCACGCGTCGACGCCCCGGCCCGCACGGGCCGGGGCACGGGCGCCGGGAGACCGGCCTGACTCGCGGATGGATCCGATGACCGACCTGCACGTGTACGACACGACCCTGCGTGACGGGGCGCAGCAGGAGGGGCTCAACCTCTCCGTCGCCGACAAGATGGCGATCGCGGCGCACCTCGACGAGCTCGGGGTCGGCTACATCGAGGGCGGCTGGCCGGGGGCCAACCCCAAGGACACCGAGTTCTTCGCCCGGGCCGCCCGCGACCTGCGGCTGCGCAACGCCACGCTCGCTGCGTTCGGCGCCACGCGCCGGGCCGGCGGCCGTGCCGACACCGACCCGCTGGTGCGCGCGCTCCTCGACAGCCGGGCGCAGGTCGTCACGCTCGTCGCCAAGTCGCACACCGGGCACGTCGAGCGCGCGCTGCGCACGACGCTCGTCGAGAACCTCGAGATGGTCCGCGACACCGTCTCGTTCCTCGTCGGGGAGGGCCGCCGGGTCTTCCTCGACGCCGAGCACTTCTTCGACGGCTACCGCACCGACCGCGACTACGCCCTCGAGGTCGTCCGGGCCGCGATGGAGTCCGGCGCGGAGGTCGCCGCACTCTGCGACACCAACGGCGGGCTGCTGCCCGGCGAGGTCGGCGGCATCGTCGACGACGTCGTCCGCACGACCGGCGCGCGCGTGGGCATCCACTGCCACAACGACACCGGCTGCGCCGTCGCCAACTCGATGGCCGCCGTCGACGCGGGCGCCACGCACGTGCAGGGCACGGTCAACGGCTACGGGGAGCGCACCGGCAACGCCGACCTGCTGACCGTCGTCGCCAACCTCCAGCTCAAGCAGGGTCGCACGCTCCTCGAGCCGCACCGTCTCCAGGAGGCGACCCGGATCGCGCACGCCATCGCCGAGGTGACCAACGTGCCGGCGTACTCGCGCCAGCCGTACGTCGGCTCGAGCGCGTTCGCGCACAAGGCCGGCCTGCACGCGAGCGCCATCAAGGTCGACCCCGACCTCTACCAGCACCTCGACCCCAAGCACGTCGGCAACGACATGCGGATGCTCGTCTCCGACATGGCCGGGCGCGCGTCCATCGAGCTGAAGTCCCGCGAGCTCGGCTTCGACCTCGACGCCTCCGACGCGGACGACGCCGCGACGCTGCGCCGGGTGCTCGCCGCCGTCAAGGAGAAGGAGCTGCGCGGGTACACCTTCGACGCCGCCGACGCGAGCTTCGAGCTGCTGCTGCGCCGCGAGCTCGACGGCGGCCTGCCCGCGTTCTTCGAGACCGAGTCGTGGCGGGTCATCACCGACGCCCGCGGCGACGAGGACGCGCTGTCCGAGGCGACCGTCAAGGTGCGCGCGGCGGGGGAGCGGCACGTCGAGACCGGCGAGGGCAACGGGCCGGTCAACGCGCTCGACCACGCGCTGCGGGCCGCGCTCGCCACCACCTACCCGGAGCTCGCCGGCCTTGAGCTCATCGACTACAAGGTGCGCATCCTCGACGCCGCCCACGGCACCGACGCCGTGACGCGCGTGCTCATCGAGACCTCCGACGGCACGACGTCGTGGACGACGATCGGGGTCGCGGCGAACATCCTCGAGGCGAGCTGGGACGCGCTCGTCGAGTCGGTCACCTACGGGCTGGTCCGCGCGCAGGTGCCGCCCCGCTGACGCGCGTCAGGCGTCGGCGTGCTCGCCGACGCCGGCGGTGAGGTTGCGGCCGCTGCCGACGTCGAAGACGTGCATCTTCGAGGTGTCGACCCACAGCTCGGCCTCCTGCCCGGCCCGGACGCGCGCCGCGGCGTCGAGCCGCGCCGTGACCGTCGTGCCCTCACCGACCATGTCCTGCCCGGTGTCCTTCGCGAGGTCCTCGAGGTCGCCGGAGGTGACCTGCTCGCCCTGGACGGTGAAGTAGGCGTAGACGTCGGAGCCCATCGACTCGACGAGGTCGACCGGCACCGTGACGGTGGCGCCCGGCTTGTCGCCGACGAGGGAGGCGTCCTCGAAGTGCTCGGGGCGCAGCCCGATGAGCACCTGCTTGCTGCTCGACTCCTGCACGGCGCGGCGGACGGCGTCCGGGACGGTCAGCTCGCCGAGGCCGGTCTGCAGCCGGTCGCCCTCGATCGTCGCCGGGAGGAAGTTCATCGACGGGCTGCCGATGAAGCCGCCGACGAACAGGTTGGTCGGGTGCTCGTAGAGCTCGGTGGGGGAGCCGACCTGCTGGACGATGCCGCCGCGCATGACGACGACGCGGTCGCCGAGGGTCATCGCTTCGGTCTGGTCGTGCGTGACGTAGACGGTCGTCGTGCCGAGGGCCTTCTGGATGCGCGAGACCTGCGTGCGCATCTGCACCCGGAGCTTGGCGTCGAGGTTGGACAGCGGCTCGTCCATGAGGAAGGCCTTGGGGCTGCGGACGATCGCGCGGCCCATCGCGACGCGCTGGCGCTGCCCGCCGGAGAGGTTGGCCGGCTTGCGGTCGAGGTGGTTGGTCAGCTCGAGCATCTCGGCGGCCTCGCCGACCTTCTGGTCGATCGTCTTCTGGTCGACCTTGGCGAGGACGAGCGGGAAGGCCATGTTCTCGGCGACGGTCATGTGCGGGTAGAGCGCGTACGACTGGAAGACCATCGCGATGTCGCGGTCCTTGGGCGCCTTGTCGTTGACGACCTGGCCGTCGATCCGCAGCTCGCCCTGGGTGATGTCCTCCAGCCCGGCGATCATGTTGAGGGTCGTGGACTTCCCGCAGCCCGAGGGCCCGACGAGGATGATGAACTCCCCGTCGCGGATCTCGAGGTTGAGGTCGTCGACGGCGAGGGCGCCGTCCGGGTACCGCTTGACGACGTGGTCGAGGACGATCTCTGCCATGGGGTGCTCCTTCGTGGTCCGGGTCGCGGGCGTCAGCCCTTGACCGCTCCCGAGGTGAGGCCGGCGACGATCCGCCGCTGGAAGAACAGGACGAACAGGACGATCGGGATGGTGATGACGACGGCGGCGGCCGCGATCGCCGCGGTGGGCTTCTCGAACGTCGTCGCGCCGGTGAAGTACGACATCGCGGCGGGCACGGTGCGCGCCGAGTTGGTCGAGGTGAGCGAGATCGCGAAGAGGAAGTCGTTCCAGCAGGCGATGAAGACGAGGATCGCCGTCGTGAAGACGCCCGGGAGGGCGAGCGGGGCGATGACCCGGCGGAACGCCTGGTAGGGCGTCGCGCCGTCCATCTGGGCGGCCTTCTCGAGCTCCCAGGGGATCTCGCGGAAGAACGCCGACAGGGTGTAGATGCCCAGCGGGAGCGCGAACGTGATGTACGGGAGGATCAGCCCGGGCCAGGTGTCGAAGATGCCGATCGCCGTCTCGATCTTGAACAGCGGTGTCACCAGGGCGATCTGGGGGAACATCGAGATGAGCAGCGACGTCGCGACGATCGCCCGCTTGCCGGGGAACTCGAGCCGGGCGATGGCGTAGGCGGCCATCGTCGCCAGCGTCAGGGCGATGCCGGTGGCGATGAGGCAGATGCCGATCGAGTTGACCAGCGCCCGGATGAAGTCGCTGTTCCGGAAGATGTCGCGGTAGGCGGTGGTGTCCGGGTTGAGCGGCAGGAAGTTGCCGTCGTTGAGGGTGTCGTCGCCCTTGAGGGACAACGAGATGATCCAGATGATCGGGACGAAGGCGTAGACGAGGACGATCGCGTTGGCCGCGCTCCAGCCGATGCGCCGCCGGGGGGTGATGGGGACTGCAGTCATCGGGACCCGCTCCCTCCCGGGGCCGCGGCCCCGAACAGCTTGACGAACAGGAAGGCGATGATCGCGGTGGTGATGAAGATGAGCACCGCCATCGTCGACCCGATGCCGAGGTTGAGCCCGCGGATCAGGTTGTTGTAGGCCACCATCGACACCGACGAGGTGTCGTTGCTGCCCCCGGTCAGCACGAAGATGTTGTCGAAGACGCGGAAGGCGTCGAGCGTGCGGAAGAGCAGCGCGACGAGGATCGACGGCTTGATGAGCGGGACCGTGACGCGCCAGAACCGTTGCCACGCACTGGCTCCGTCCATCGACGCCGCCTTGAGGAGGTCCTCGGGGACGAGCGCCAGCCCGGCCATGAGCAGCAGCGCCATGAAGGGCACCGTCTTCCAGACCTCGGCGAGGATGATGATCCAGATCGAGGGCCATCGGTCCGTCAGCGGTGCCGAGTCGCCCGCCAGCCACCCGATGCCCTGCGTCCACGCGAACCGCCACGAGAACGCGGCGACGACGGTGACGATGGCGTACGGCACGAGGGCCGAGGTGCGCACGAGCCCGCGGCCGACGAGCGTGCGGTGCATGACGAGCGCGAGCAGCATCCCGAGCACGAGCTCGGCGGCGGCGCCGATGACGGTGATGAACATCGTGATGCCGAAGGACTGCCACCAGATCGGGCTCGTCAGCACGGTCACGTAGTTCGAGAGGCCGACGAACTCGTTGGCGTCCGGCTTGCGCAGGTCGGCCTTGAAGAACGACAGGTAGATCGCGTAGGCGATGGGGTAGGCCGCGACCGCGAGCATGACGAGCACGGCGGGGGCGCAGAGCATGAGCCCCAGGCGCTGCTCGGCGCGACGGCCCTCGCTGGCGCGCTTGCGGGCGATGACGAGGCCCTCGTCGGGCTCGGGAGCGGCGACCGCCGGCGGCGTCTGGGTGCTCACGGGAGGATCCCCTTGCCGTCGATGGCGTCCTGGATCTCGGTGCGCAGGGTGTCGGCCGTGCGTTGTGGGTCGATCTGCGACGGTGGCGACAACGTCGACGACACGATGGTCGAGATGTTCTGGTAGAGAGGCGTCTTGGGCCGCGGGACGGCGGTCTCGAGCTCGGCGAGGATGTCCTCGTACATCGGGTAGGCCTCCTGGAACTCGGGGTCGTCGAAGACCTCCTTCAGGACCGGGACGTTGCCGGCGTCGAGGGCGCCGTTGAGCTCGGCCTCGGGGTTGCGCAGGCACATCGCGGCGTCGAAGGCGAGGTCGGGGTGCGTGCTGTAGGTGCTGATCGCGTAGTTCATCCCGCCGAGCGTGGCGCGGGCGGGCTCGCCCTCCTTGAACTGCGGGAGCTTGGTCCAGCCGAGGTCGTCGGCGACCTCGGGGTTGGCCTCGCGCATCGCCGAGAGCATGTACGGCCAGTTGATGGCGAACGCCGCCTGGCCGTTCTGCATCTGGGCGAAGACCTCGGGCTCCTGGCTGTTGGAGAGGGAGGCGCTCGCGAGCCCGTCGGTGGCGAGGCTCTTGAGGATGCCGAGCGCCTCGACCGTCCGCTCGTCGACGGTCGGCTTCGTGCTGTCCTCGTTGACGAGCGTGCCGCCGAGCGAGGACAGGATCGTGTTGAAGCCGACGACGTAGCCCTCGTACTGCGCGGCGGTGAGGCCGATGACGTAGGGCTTGTTCTCGGACTTCAGCTGCTGGGCCCGGTCGACGACCTGCTGCCACGTCGTCGGCGCGTCGGGCACGAGCGACTTGCGGTACCAGAGGAGCTGGACGTTGGTCGTCCGCGGGATGCCGTAGAGCTTGTCCTTCCACGTCGCGGTGTCGATCGGCTGCTGGAGCACACCGTCCGTGGCGGCCTGCGCCTGCTCGCCGGTCAGCTCGCGGATCCACCCGGCCTCCGCGAACTCCGCGGTCCACGTGACGTCCATCCCGAGGATGTCCATGCCCTCGTCGCGGGCCGCGAGCCGGCGGACGAACTGCTCGCGCTGGCTGTCGGCGTCGCTGGGGATGAGGTTGGGGCGGATCGTGTAGCGGCCCTGGGCGGCGGTGTTGCAGGCGTCGAGGATCTTGCTCCACCCCGCGTCGGAGGTGCTGCCGTAGACGTTGATGACGGGAGTGCCGCCGTCGCCGTCGCTGCAGGCCGCGAGCGCCGCCACCGAGGCCGCGACCACCCCCAGGCCCGTGAGTCGTCGCAGTCGCATCGGCCCGCTCTCCCTCCGTTGGGTGCCGTGCCCGACGGTGACCTGGGTCACAGCCGGTGGAGCGACCCTAGGTGCAGGTGGGCCTCAGGGCAACAGGTGGGAGCGGTCCGTGTCCGGGCCGTGACCTCTCACGCCAGATGGAAGCGCTTGCGGCACACGGTGATCGTCACGAGTGACAGCGCTGCCACCGCCATGAAGTAGAACGCGGGGGCCGAGAGGCTGCCCGTGCGGTCGATGAGGAACGTGAAGATCGCGCCCGCGAAGCCGCCGAAGACGAGGACACCGAGGTTGTAGCCGACGGCCATCCCGGTCGTGCGCACGTTGGTCGGGAAGAGGTCGTGGTACAGACCGGGCAGGGGGCCGAAGTACGAGGCCATGACCGCGCCGAACACGACCTGGACGACCGTGAGGACGGCGACGGTCGGCACCGCGACGAGCAGCTGGAAGAGGGGCCACGCGACGACGAGGCCGGCGACGGCGGCGACGGTCATGACGCGGGCCGGGCCGACGCGGTCGGCGAGCCGCCCGACGAAGGGGGTGCCGACGAGGGTGACGACGCCGGCGATCATCCCGCCGAGAAAGCCCGCGTAGCCCGGCAGGTCGAGGCTCTTCACCGCGAAGGTCGGCATGTAGAGGATGAGGTAGACCGAGATCGACGCGAGCGCGACGGCGCCGGCCGCCGCGAGCAGGCGGCCGAGGTGCGTGCTGACCGTGGAGCCCAGCGGGGAGTCGAGCTTCTCGGCGTGCTCGAAGTCGGCGGTCTCGTCCATCTTGCGGCGGATGTACCAGCCGACCGGGCCGATGAGCATCCCGACGAAGAACGGCACGCGCCAGCCCCACGTGTAGAGCGCGTCGCGGGACAGGAAGGTGGTGAGCCCGAAGCCGAACGCGGAGGCGAGGAACATCGCCGCGCCCTGGGTCGCCACCTGCCAGCTGCCGTAGAAGGCGCGTCGGTCGGGCGCCGACTCGACGAGGAAGGTCGTCGCGGTCCCGAACTCACCACCGGCCGAGAACCCTTGCACGAGACGGGAGGCGAGCAGCCAGAGGCCGGCCGCGACGGGTCCGACAACGGCTGCGGTCGGGGCGACGGCCATGAGGCCCGTGCCCACCATCATCGTGAGGATGGTCATCGACAGGGCGCGCTTGCGCCCGTGGCGGTCGGCCCAGTTGCCGATGACCGCGGCGCCGAGCGGGCGGATGAGGTAGGACACCGCGAAGGTGAGGAAGGTGAGCATCAGCGCGGCGAAACCGGAGACCTCGGGGAAGAACAGCTCGCTGATGACGACCGCGAAGCTCGAGTAGACGATGATGTCGAACCACTCGAGGGCGTTGCCGATCGAGGAGGCGACGACAGCCTTGCGAGCCTTCGTGACGGCCTCGGGCGACGCCTCCCCTGGGCGGTCGTGCGACGTGCTGACGTGGTGGTCGGTGCTGGCCATGGCCTCGACCCTCGCACCGCGTCGCGGCCGATGGTGGTTCGGATGCGCACGGGTTCCACGCGGTCCGCGATGCGGGACGGGGTCGATCGTCGGGTGCGCGGACGCCCGTCACGAGGCGGGAGACGCCACCCACACACCCTGCGCGGCGCAGGCCGCGGGGACGACGACACCGGCGACGCGGTGGTCGGTGCGCTCCTCGCCCGGCTCGAGCGCCACGCCGCCACCGACCTCCATCGGGTCGCCGAGCGCGGCCGACGGCCGGCCGGGCACGTGGACCGTCGCCGGGCCGTCGGTGGTGACCGACGTGCCGGCGGGCCACACGACGACCGTCTCGTCGACGCCCAGGCACCCGCCGACGTCCGTGAGGCGTCCCGAGAGCAGAGCGTCGTCCCCGGAGTCGGTCCGTTCCGCCACGAGCACCGTGACCCCGTCGGCGTCCAGGACCTGACCCGAGTCGGACGCACAGCCGACGAGCAGGGAGCCGGCACACACCGCCGCGAGCGCTGGGACGAGTCGGTCGAGGATCACCCCCCGATCGTGACAGCCATCCACGGCGCGGTCCACGGTCGGATTCCCGGCGTGACTGTCTCACCATTCAGCTCCCCATCTTCCCCTGGTCGACCTCGCCGGGCCCGGACCCCGTTGTCGGTGGCTTCTCCTAGAGTGTGGAGCACAGGGAAAGGGGGCGACCGATGGGCGCGATCTCGGTGCAGGACAGCGGAAGTGCCGCTGCGCCCGCGGACGTCGTCGCTTCCCTGCGTGCCGCGTTGGCCACCCTCGACGCCGGGGCCGTGACGGACCACGAGCGCGTCGCGCTGGTCGCCGAGCTGGAGCGGCTCAAGGCCGCGGCGGCGGCCTGCCAGGCCCGCGCCACGGACGCGCTCCGCCGCTCGCGCGAGGTGGTGGCGCCGCACGACGTGGCCCGCTCGGTGGGCTCGGAGGTCGCCCTCGCCCGCCGCGAGGCCCCGAGCCGCGGGGACCGGTACGTCGGCCTCGCGCGGGCGCTCGTGCACGAGATGCCCTGCCTGATGGCTGCCCTCACCGACGGGACGACGAGCGAGTGGGCCGCGGTCGAGGTGGTCCGCGAGACTGCGACGCTGACCCGCGAGGACCGGGCCGAGGTCGACCGCCGCATCGCCGACGCGCTCCCGCGACTCTCCGCGCGAGCGGCCGGCCGGGCCGCCGCCCGGGTGGCCGCCGAGCTGGACGCCGCGTCCGTCGTCCGCCGGATGGAGGCCGCGGTGCGGAGCCGGCGGGTGAGCGTTCGTCCCGCTCCCGACGGCATGGCCTACCTCACGGTGCTCGGACCCCTGGACGAGGTCGTCGGCGCGCACGCCGCCCTCCTGCGCCGGGCCAGGAGCGTGGTCGGTGGGCAGTGCGAGGACGAGGCGCCCGACGGGCGGGGCGTCGGTGCGGTCAGCGCCGACACCGCCCTGCGCCTGCTCTCCGGGCGTGCGGACGGGCAGGTGCAGCCCGTCGAGGTGCAGCTCGTCATGACCGACCGCGCCCTCCTCGGCACCGGCGACGCCGACCGCCCGCTCGACGAGCCCGGGCGCGTCCCCGGCCACGGGTCGGTGCCGGCGCCGGTCGCCCGCGCCTGGGTCCGAGGTGCCGGCCCCGCGTCCGTGTGGCTGCGCCGGCTCTACACGACGCCCGACGGGCGGGACCTCGTCGCGATGGACTCCCGCCGCCGCACCTTCCTCGGGGGGCTGCGCCGGATGCTCGTGCTGCGCGACGACGTCTGCACCACCCCGTTCTGCGACGCACCGATCGTCCAGGCCGACCACGCCCACCCTGCCCACGACGGCGGGCCCACCAGCGCCTGGAACGGCAACGGGAAGTGCCTGCGCTGCAACCTCGTCAAGGAGGCGCCCGGCTGGTTCGTCACCGTCACACGCGGCTCACCCCACGAGCTGGTCACCCGCACCCCGGCCGGGCACTCCTACCGTTCCCTCGCACCGCCCCTGCTCGGCTGGGGGAGCGAACCGCACCCACCACCGGGCGCCGACGAGCGAGGCGGCTCAGTGCTCGAGCGACGCATCGACTGGTTCTTCGCGACCGCCGCCTGAGCCCGCGACTCCCTGCTCGAGCACCTGGACGAGCCTGCGCCGCAACGCGTTCGACCGGACCGTGAACTCACGCTGCCGCGTCAGGTACTCGGTCTTCCCCTCGGACGTCTCGATGCGGACCGGCTCGTACCCGAGCTCGACCAGGTCGTACGGCGAGGCCTGCATGTCGAGGACGCGGATGTCGCGTGCCAGGTCGAACGCGTCCGCCGTCAGGTCGCTCGGGACGAGCGGCGCGAGCTTGAACGCCCACTTGTAGACGTCCATCCCCGCGTGCAGGCACCCCGGCTGCTCGTGCGCGATCTGCTCCTCGCGCGTCGGCCGCAGCTGGTTGAGCGGGGCGGCCGACTCGGTGAAGAAGCGGTAGGCGTCGAAGTGCGAGCACCGCACCGCGTGCCGCTCGACGACCTCGTCGGTGCCCCGCGGGCCGAGGCGCAACGGCCATCCGGTGTGGCGGACGTCGTCGGCCGGTAGCCGGTGCACCATCGCCCACTCGTGCAGCCCGAAGCACCCGAGGTGCGGGGGCCGCGAGAGCGTGGCCGTCAGCAGCCCACGGACGAACGAGACCGTGCCGCCCCGCGCCCCGAGGAACGACGCGAGGTCCAGCCGCACGCCGTCACCGACGACCTCGTGGTGCCGCCACCCGGCCCGCTCCGTCTGGGCCGCACCCTCGAGCAGCACACCCGCACCGGGGTGCCACCGGCGCAGCTTCGCGGGGGAGTGGTTGTAGTAGCGGAAGAGGAAGTCCTCGACGGGGTGTGCCCGCCCGTCGGCGCGACGCGTGCGGTGGCCCGCGGTCGCGGCGTCGACCCGCTCGGCGTGGGCCCGCTCGAGCCCACGCCACTCCTCGCGGGCCAGGACGACGGTCACCCGCACCACGGTAGCCGCGACGGGCGCGCGCCCCGGGCACACCCGGGAGCCCTCGGGCGTTGGACGCGGGTGAGGATGGAGGTGCGGCCACCGCCGCGCCCCGCCAGCGTCCAGCCACCGACCCGGAGGTCCACCCGTGCGCCGCCCCGCGCTTCTCACCGCCGCGCTCGCCGCGCTCGCCCTCGTCGGCGGCTGCACCATCGGCGGTTCCGAGCCGGACCCCGCCACCTCGTCGGCCCCGGCGCCGGCCGCGAGCACCCCGTCCGCCTCCGCGTCGCCGTCCGCGTCCGCGTCGGCCGCCCCGGACGGGCCCGTTGTCCTCGCCCTCGGCGACTCCCTGGCCGCCGGCTACCAGCCCGGAGGCAGCGAGCGGCGCGACACCGCCTACCCGGCGCTCGCCGCGGCGCGGGTGTCCCAGGGCGGCACCGATCTCGGCGTCGCGAACCTCGCCTGCAGCGGCGAGACCACCGGGACCCTCCTCGACGGCGGCCGCTGCGACTACGCCGAGGGCAGCCAGCTGGCCCAGGCCGAGACCTTCCTCCGTGAGCGCGGCTCCGACGTGCGGATGGTGACGCTCGACATCGGCGGCAACGACCTGCTGCGCTGCGCGGCCCGGCTGCAGGTCGACGCGGCCTGCGCCGAGAAGGGCGTGCAGACCGTCGCGAGGAACCTGCCGACCATCGTCGAGCGGCTGCGCTCCGCCGCCGGCCCCGACGTCCCCGTGCTCGTCCTCGGCTACTACAACCCGTGGCTCGCGGCCTCGTACCTCGGCACCGGCGAGGCCCAGCTCGACGCCGCGAAGACCGCCTACTCCGGGCTCGACGCCGCCATCGAGAAGGCGACCAAGGCCGCCGGAGCGCGCTACGTCGGGCTCGACGCCGCCTTCGCGTTCGACGACGAGTCGCCGACGACCTTCAACGGCCGCGAGGTCCCGACCAACGTCGCGCAGGTCTGCACCCTCACCTACATCTGCACCGCCTTCGACGTGCACCTCACCGACGAGGGCGCGGCCGTCGTCGGCCGCGTCGTCGCGGACGCCGCCCGCAAGGCCGGGGTCTCCTGACCCGCAGGACCGGTCGGTAGGCTCGCGCCATGCGCATCGCGAGGTTCACCACCGGGGACGACCCCGTCTACGGCCTGGTCGACGGGGCCGGCGAGAAGATCGCCGAGGTCACCGGCGACCCCCTCTACCAGCGGATCGAGCTGACCGGCGCCACGCACCTCGTCGAGGACGTGCGGTTGCTCGCCCCGGTCATCCCGCGGAGCAAGGTCGTCGGCATCGGCAAGAACTACGCCGACCACGCGGCAGAGATGGGGACGGACGTGCCCGAGGAGCCGCTGATGTTCCTCGTGCCCAACACCGCGGTCGTCGGCCCGGGCGACCCCGTCGTCCTGCCGCCGCAGAGCAGCGAGGTCCACTACGAGGGCGAGCTCGCGGTCGTCATCGGCCGGATGTGCAAGGACCTCGAGCCGGAGGACGCGCTCTCGGTCGTCTTCGGCTACACCTGCGCCAACGACGTCACCGCGCGCGACCTGCAGCGCTCCGACGGCCAGTGGGCGCGCGCCAAGGGCTTCGACACGTTCTGCCCGCTCGGGCCGTGGATCGAGACCGATCTCGACGTCTCGTCCCTCTCGGTCGTCACGCGCCGCGACGACGAGGTCGTCCAGGACGGCACGACGAGCGACATGGTGCACGGGGTCGCCGCGCTCGTGTCGTACGCGTCCAAGGCCTTCACCCTGCTGCCCGGCGACGTCATCCTCACGGGCACTCCGGCGGGCGTCGGGCCGGTCGAGGCCGGCCAGCGGGTCGAGGTCGAGGTCGAGGGCATCGGGGTCCTGTCCAACCCGTTCGTCCGGCACTGAGCGCCGGTGCGCCCGGCCGCGTTTCGCGCCGGGCGCCAGGGGGCATGGTCGGGATGACGACGTCCCGACCCCCGAGGAGCATCCCGTGACCGAGCAGGACCGCCCCGAGACCACCGACGACGCCTCCGCCGCGGAGGCCGCGACCGAGGCCGCCCAGAACGTCGTCGACGAGGTGACGTCGTGGGAGTACAGCGGCGAGCGCGAGACCATCGAGGGCGAGCTGGACCGCGGCCTCGACGAGGCCGGCGTCGCCCTGGACCCCGCCGAGCGCGAGCGCGTCGTCGACGAGATCGACGAGGTCAAGGACGACGAGACCGCCGGCTCGCCCGACGTCGGCGACGCCCGGCCCGCGGACCAGGCCTGACCGGGCCGCCCGACCGGGTCAGCGCCGCTCGGTGAGGTGGACGGACACGGTGTCCCCGACGTCCTTGCCGAGGGCGCGGAGCAGGTCCTGCGTCATCGGCAGCTTGTGGCGACCGTCGCCGAGCGCCATGAAGGACGTGCGGATCTCGTGCCCGTCGACCGTGCCGGTGACCTTGACGAGGCCGCGGGTGCCGAAGACCTCCGCGGACCGCGGCCAGACGACGTAGCACCAGCCGCCCGGGGCGTCGCTGCGGACGACCTCGGCGTCGAAGCGCAGGTCGACCCTCCCCGGTCGCGTGGCGTCGTGCGTGGTGTCCATGGTGGGCTCCTCCCGGCCGGCTCCCTGCCGGCTCACGTGGACCGACCGCCGGACGCCGCAGTTGTCATCGGTCGGCGACGCAGCCACCACTCACCGGCGACGACGTGCATCGAGAGACCCAGCCAGAAGGCCACGCCGAACGTGGCCCGCAGCGGCATCGTCGTCCCGCCCATCCCGAGCAGCCCCAGCTGGACGCCGGTGAACAGCCCCACCCACAGGCGGATCGTGCCGACGCCGAGCCCGACGGCGAACGCCCGCACCATCCAGCGCCGGTGGTCGGCGACGCGCCCGGAGCGGACGGCGCGCAGCGCGAGGACGAGGCAGAGCACGAACCATGCGCCGAAGACGAGCGTCGCGCTCGTCTCGGCACCTCCGCCCCAGGCGAACACGAACCCGAGCACCACGGCGAGGACACCCGAGAGGAGGCCGCACGCCAGCAGCACCCGACCGAGCCGGCGGTGCAGGAGCAGGTGGCGGTCCCGGACGCGCGCCGACAGCTGGAGCGGGGTCCCGAGCAGGTAGGCGACGCCGGGCACCATGTGGCCGTAGGCGATCCACGGTTGCGCGACGTAGAGCTCGGCGAGGTCGTCGTCCGGGACGCTGCCGTCCACCAGGTTTGGCACGTCGGTGACGAGTCGCAGGACGAAGAAGACGAGCACGACCGTCGTGAGCACGGCCACGACGACGCCGACCGGACGCACCCGTCGCGTCGGTCGCTCCGCCGTCGCCCCCGCCATGCCGCGAGTCTGCGCCCGCCGGCGCCCGTGCGCCACCCCCGCCACGACGTCACTACGCTGGCCCCATCATGAGCGAGCACACCCCCGCAGCCCCGCCGGCCGGCGACCTCCCCGGTCCCGTCCGCCTCCGCGTCGCCCCGTCCCCGACGGGTGACCCGCACGTCGGCACGGCGTACATGTCCCTCTTCAACCTCGCGTTCGCGCGCCAGCAGGGGGGCCGGTTCCTCCTGCGCATCGAGGACACCGACCGGACGCGCTTCCGCGAGGACTCCGAGCAGCAGGTCTTCGACACGCTGCGCTGGCTCGGCCTCACGTGGGACGAGGGGCCGGACGTCGGTGGGCCGTGCGCGCCGTACCGCCAGAGCGAGCGGCTGACGACCTACCGCCCCTACGTCGACCGGCTGCTCGCCGACGGTCACGCCTACCTCTGCTGGTGCTCGACGGAGCGCCTCGCCGCGATGCGCGAGGAGCAGCAGCGGCTCAAGCAGCCGACCGGCTACGACCGTCTCTGCCTCGGCAAGAGCGAGGAGGAGCGGCGCGCGCTGCCCGGCTTCTCCGAGACGCCCGTCGTGCGCCTCCTCGTCCCGGACGACGTCGAGCTCGAGTTCGACGACCTCATCCGCGGCCGGATGACCGCCCCGCGCCCCGACGACCAGGTCATCCTCAAGGCCGACGGGTTCCCGACCTACCACCTCGCCGTCGTCGTCGACGACCACGAGATGGGCATCACCCACGTCGTGCGCGGCGAGGAGTGGGTCAGCTCGACCCCGAAGCACGTCCTGCTCTACCGCCGCCTTGGGCTCGAGCCGCCGCGGTTCGCGCACATGCCGCTGCTGCGCAACGAGAACAAGAGCAAGATCAGCAAGCGCAAGAACCCCGAGGCGCGCCTCACGTGGTTCCAGGAGGAGGGCTACCTGCCCGAGGCGCTCGTCAACTTCCTCGGCCTGCTCGCGTACCCGCCGGCCCAGGACGCCGAGGGCAACGACGTCGAGTTCTTCACCTTCGAGGAGTTCGCGCAGCGCTTCGACTGGTCGCTCGTCAACCCCGTCGGCCCGATCTTCGACCTCAAGAAGCTCGACTGGCTCAACGGCGTCCACATCCGCTCGCTCGCGCTCGGCGACTTCGCCTCCCGGCTCCTGCCCTACCTCGTGCGGGACGGCGTCCTCGGCGAGAACCCCTCGCTCGCCGAGCTCGCGCGCCTGGAGCTCGTCGCCGAGCTGATCCAGACCCGCATCGCCCACCTCACCGAGGCGAGCGCGCTCGTCGCGCCGTTCTACGTCGCCGACGACGCCGTCGTCGTCGCGGACGACGCCCGCGCCCAGCTCAAGGACGACGCCGCCGCGACGCTCGACGCCGCGTCCGCCGCGCTGGCCGACCTGCCGGACGAGCGGGGCGGGCCGCTCGGCGCCGAGCGCACCTGGCGCGCCGAGGCGATCGAGGCCGCGCTGCGGTCCGCGCTCGTCGAGGGCCTCGGCCTCAAGCCGAAGTTCGCCTTCGGCCCGCTGCGCACGGCGGTCTCGGGGCAGCGCGTCAGCCCGCCGCTGTTCGAGTCGATGGAGATCCTCGGCAAGGACTCGACGCTCGCCCGTCTCGCGGCCCTGCGCGCGACGCTGTGACGGCCGCGTGGGACGGCCTCGGCGTCGAGGCCGTCCTCCTCGACGCCGACGACACGCTCTACGACACCCGCACGGCGATGCACCGGGCGGGCGCGGCGGCGTCGACGCGCATCTGGCCGGACGCCGACCCCGAGCGCCTCGCGATGGCCGGGGTGCGCTTCCGCGACGACCCCGAGGGGCACTTCGCCGCGTACACGCGCGGCGAGACCGACTTCGCGCAGATGCGCCGGGCCCGGCTCGCCGAGCTCGCGGTGTGGCTCGGGCAGCCGGACGGCGAGTGGTCGGCGCCGTTCGACGAGGCCTACGAGCCGGCCTTCCTCGACGCGCTCGAGGCCTTCGACGACGTCCGGCCCGCGGTCGGGGCGCTGCGGGACCAGGGCGTGCTCGTGGGCGTGCTCACCAACTCGGCGGGCGACTACACGCAGGCCAAGCTCCGGGCCGCGGGGCTGGAGGACCTCTTCGACGTCGTCTGCAGCCGCGACACCCTCGGATTCGGCAAGCCGGACGCGCGCGCCTTCCACGAGGCCGCGCGGCGGCTCGGGGCCGACCCGTCCCGGACCGGGTACGTCGGCGACGAGCTGACCACCGACCCGCTGGGCGCCGTCGGCGCCGGGATGCCCGCGGCGTGGCTCGTCCGCGACGGCCAGCCGGGGGAGCGGGAGCGGCTGCTCGTCGCGCAGCACGGTGTGCCGGTGGTGCGTTCGCTGCGCGAGATCGCCGGTCTGCGGGGGGCGTGAGCCCCGCGATTTGGGTCGGGGGAGGAGGCCCGGTAGTGTTCTCTCTCGGTTCGCCGCTCGGTCGGCCCGCTCGCGGGACATCGGACGGCATACCCCATGGGGTATGGTGTAATTGGCAACACTGGTGATTCTGGTTCATCCGTTCTAGGTTCGAGTCCTGGTACCCCAGCCATCGCCCCCGGCTTCGGCCGGAGGCGATTTCGGAGAAAGCCCTCCCGTTCGGTAAGGTTTCTCCTCGTTGCCCGGCCCGCCCCACCGCGGTCCGGACGACACCGAGGCCCCGTTGTGTAGTGGCCTAGCACGCCGCCCTCTCAAGGCGGTAGCGCGGGTTCGAATCCCGTCGGGGCTACATCGTGCGAAGGCCCGGTCCACCAGGACCGGGCCTTCGTCGTGTCTCGGCGGGGCTGCGCCTCAGGCGTCCTCGTGGCCGTCGGCCGCCGCCTGACGCCGGCTGCTCACCGCCTCCTGGGCGAGCCGTCGCATCGCGACGAGCACGGGGTCGCCGAGCACGGTCCCGACGACGACGGTGCGCATCGCCTCGGCCGGGTCCTGCGCCGCGAGGGCGAGATCGACGTCGGCCTCGGCGACCACGGTCATCCCCGCGGCGTACCGCCGCAGGGTCGCCGCGTCCAGCGGGACGCCGGCCGCCCGGGCCGCCGCCACCGCGTCGCCGAGCGCGGTGAGGGCGGGGGCCCCCGACCACGTGCACCAGCCGAGCTCCTCGAGCAGCCCCGTGATCTCGGGGTCGACCGGGCCGCGGGGGGCAGGCGTCGGGATGACGGCCGCGGCCGCGCCGAGCAGGTCGTGACGGGACGGGGGAGGGGACTCCAGGGCGCCGACGATCGCGCGCACACCGCTGAGGCCGACGCCGCCGTGCTCGACGAGCGCCCGGACCAGGCGCACCCGCTCGACGTGCTCGTCGCCGTAGTCGGCCGAGGTCCGGCTCGTCGCCCGGCCCGGCGGCAGCACGCCCTCCCGGAGGTAGAACTTCAGCGTGTGCACCGGCACGTCGGTCCGCTCCGCCAGCTCCGAGATGCGCACTCCCGCTCCTTCCCTCTTGACACCGGATAGTGCCACTCTCCACCATGGTGTCACCGGACAGCGACACTATCCAGTCAGGAGCGTCCCATGGATCGCATGACCCACGCCTACGACGGCCCCCTCACCGTCTTCCTCATCGGCCTGCGCGTCCACCGCCCCTGGCGGGTCGGCATCGTGCGCCAGGCCGCGAGCGCGATGCCGCGGATGATCGCCGAGCTCGAGCGCAACAAGGCCGCGGCCGCCCGCGGCGAGGAGGAGTCGCTCGGCTACCTCGGCAGCCGCTCGACCGTGCACGTCATGGCGACGACGATGGTCCAGTGGTGGCGCAGCACCGAGGACCTCTACGCCTACGCGAACGCCGCCGACCACCTGCACCGGCCGGCGTGGACCGAGTTCTACGCCGTCGCGAAGAAGGACCCCGGCGCCGTCACCATCTGGCACGAGACGTACGAGGTGACGCCGCACGGTGCCGAGAGCGCGTACGCCGGTCCGAAGCCGCTCGGGCTGGCGTCGATCGCCGGTGTCCTCCCGCTCGGTCGGCGCGGCGAGACGGCCCGCCAGCGGCTCGGCAGCCGGCTCGCCTGAGGCGTCAGGCGACCGTGACCCGGGCGCTCGCGGCGAGCGCGCACACCCGGGCGTCGAGCCGGGCGTCGCCGGTCGCCGCGTGGACGAGCCACGCCGAGCGCAGGTCCTCGAGCGTGGGCCAGCGGTTCTCCCAGGTGACGAGCCGCTCGGCGAGCAGGTCGAAGACGTCGTCGCACAGCGTCGGCGCGAAGACGATGACCGGCGTCCGGGCCCGGGTCAGCGCCGCCGCGCGCCGGGCCGCGACCGCGCCGCCGCCGACGACGAGCGCCGGTCGGTCCGGGCGCGGGAAGGCGAGCAGCCGGGTGCGGTCACGGGCGATGCGCGAGGCGGCGGTCGGGGTCACGGGCGCTCCTCCTGCGATGGACGGTGCGCCCAGCCTGCCCGCGCCGTGTTGCCCCGGCGCGCGCCGCGTGTGACATCCGTGTTGCGCGGCGGCCGACGGGCGACACCGGTCAGGCGTTGTTCTGGACCTCCTGCTGCGCGGCGTGCCGCGCGAGGACCTCGCTCAGCTTGTTCGCCCCGGCCATGACCGTGGCGGCGTGCAGGCGGCCGGGCTGGCGCGAGAGGCGCTCGATGGGTCCCGAGATCGAGACCGCCGCGATGACCCGCCCGCTCGGGGAGCGGACGGGGGCCGAGACCGAGGCGACGCCCGGCTCGCGCTCGCCGACGCTCTGCGCCCAGCCCCGGCGGCGGACGCCGGAGAGGGCCGTCGCCGTGAAGGCCGCGCCCTGGAGGCCACGGTGCAACCGGTCGGGCTCCTCCCACGCGAGGAGGATCTGCGCGGCCGAGCCGGCGCGCATCGAGAGGGTGGCGCCGATCGGGATGGAGTCGCGCAGGCCGACGGGGCGCTCGGCGGCCGAGACGCACACCCGGTACTCGCCCTGGCGGCGGAAGAGCTGCGCCGACTCGTTCGTGTGGTCGCGCAGCGCGCCGAGGACCGGACCGGCGGCGGCGAGGAGGCGGTCCTCGCCGGCGGCGGCCGCGAGCTCGCCGAGGCGCGGGCCGAGGACGAAGCGTCCCTGCAGGTCGCGCGTCACGAGCCGGTGGTGCTCGAGGGCGACGGCGAGCCGGTGCGCCGTCGGGCGGGCCAGGCCGGTGGCCGTCACGAGCTGGGCGAGCGTCGACGGGCCGGCCTCGAGGGCGGACAGCACGACGGCTGCCTTGTCGAGCACTCCGACCCCACTGCTGTTGTCCATGTCTTGATATTGCTATCTCATCGGATGAGACGCAAGTCCATCCGTGACATCACCGTGCGAATCTCGGGACGACGGCGACGACGCGGTGCCGCGTCCGCCGCCGACGACCCCGCGGCCGACCGCCGCGGTCACGTGGACGAGAGGTGAGTGGGATGGCCGGAACCCTGGCCGAGAAGGTGTGGGAGCAGCACGTCGTGCGACGGGGCGACGGGGAGCCCGACCTCCTCTACATCGACCTCCACCTCCTCCACGAGGTGACGAGCCCGCAGGCCTTCGACGGGCTCCGGCTCGCCGGCCGGCCGGTCCGCCGCCCCGACCTCACCCTCGCGACCGAGGACCACAACGTCCCGACGACCCCGGGCCCGATCACCGACCCGGTGAGCCGCACCCAGGTCGAGACCCTGCGCCGCAACTGCGAGGAGTTCGGCGTCACGCTCTACCCGATGGGCGACGCCGAGCAGGGCATCGTCCACGTCGTCGGCCCGCAGCTGGGCCTGACCCAGCCGGGGATGACGATCGTCTGCGGTGACAGCCACACCTCGACGCACGGCGCCTTCGGGGCGCTGGCCTTCGGCATCGGCACCTCCGAGGTCGAGCACGTCCTCGCGACGCAGACCCTGCCGCTCAAGCCGTTCCGGACGATGGCGGTGAACGTCGACGGCGAGCTGTCGCCGGGCGTCACCGCCAAGGACGTCGTCCTCGCCGTCATCGCGAAGATCGGGACCGGCGGCGGTCAGGGCTACGTCATCGAGTACCGGGGCAGCGCCATCCGCGCCCTCTCGATGGAGGCCCGGATGACCGTCTGCAACATGTCGATCGAGGCCGGCGCCCGCGCCGGGATGATCGCCCCCGACGAGACGACCTTCGAGTACGTCCGCGGCCGCGACCACGCACCGACCGGCGCGGACTGGGACGCCGCCGTCGAGGCCTGGCGCGAGCTGCGCAGCGACGACGACGCCGAGTTCGACACCGAGGTCACGCTCGACGCCGCCTCGCTCACCCCCTTCGTCACCTGGGGCACCAACCCCGGCCAGGGCAGCCCCCTCGGCGAGGCCGTGCCGGACCCCGAGTCGATGGGCGACGACAACGACAAGGTCGCCGCGCGCCGCGCGCTCGAGTACATGGGCCTCGAGGCCGGGACGCCGCTGCGCGAGATCCACGTCGACACCGTCTTCGTCGGCTCCTGCACCAACGGCCGGATCGAGGACCTGCGCGCCGCGGCCGAGGTCATCGAGGGTCGCCACGTGGCCGACGGCGTGCGGATGCTCGTCGTCCCCGGCTCCGCGCGCGTCCGCCTCCAGGCCGAGGCCGAGGGCCTGCACGAGGTCTTCACCGCGGCCGGCGCCGAGTGGCGCCTGCCCGGGTGCTCGATGTGCCTCGGGATGAACCCCGACCAGCTCGCGCCGGGGGAGCGCAGCGCGTCGACCTCGAACCGCAACTTCGAGGGACGTCAGGGCAAGGGCGGCCGGACCCACCTGGTCAGCCCGCTCGTCGCGGCCGCCACCGCGGTCCGCGGCACCCTGTCGAGCCCTGCCGACCTCGAGCCCGTGGAGGCGAACGCCTGATGGAGAAGTTCACGTCGCACACCGGCATCGGTGTCCCGCTGCGCCGCAGCAACGTCGACACCGACCAGATCATCCCGGCCGTCTACCTCAAGCGGGTGACGCGCACCGGGTTCGAGGACGGGCTCTTCGCCGCCTGGCGGGGCGACGAGACCTTCGTGCTCAACGACCCGACCTTCGCCGCGGGGTCGGTCCTCGTCGCCGGCCCCGACTTCGGCACCGGCTCCTCGCGCGAGCACGCGGTGTGGGCGCTGATGGACTACGGCTTCCGGGTCGTCATCTCCTCGCGCTTCGCGGACATCTTCCGGGGCAACAGCGGCAAGCAGGGCCTGCTCACCGCGCAGTGCTCGCAGGACGACGTCGAGCTGCTCTGGAAGCTGCTGGAGAACGAGCCCGGCACCTCCGTGACGGTCGACCTCGAGTCGCGCACCGTGACCGCGGGTGACCTCGTCGCCCCCTTCGAGGTCGACGACTACACCCGCTGGCGCCTGCTCGAGGGTCTGGACGACATCAGCCTCTCGCTGCGGCACGAAGAGGACATCACGGCCTACGAGGCAATTCGTCCGGCGTGGAAGCCGAGCGTCACCGCCTGACGAAAGCCCTCTCCCACAAGCGTTTCCGGGCAGGAACACACCGGCGCGGCATCCCCTCGGGGATGCCGCGCTGGTGTGCGTGGGGCTGCTGTGACGCCGGCGCCGTCGCCAAAGCCTCTGTCGCGCAACCAGAACACGCCGCGAGAGTGGTGGACGTGCCTCTCCGGCAGGCATACCGTCGGACCGAGGTCGGCGAGCCCCGGCCCCACGTCCCAGCGTCGAGGCGGCCCGCCCGGCGCCGACCGATGGAGGATCCACCGTGAACAAGGCAGACATCGTCAAGGAGCTCGAGAAGGCCCTCGGCAGCCGCAAGCTCGCGAACGACGCGCTGGACACCGTGCTCGACACGATCGTCCGTGAGGTCACCCGGGGCGGCAAGGTCGCGATCACCGGCTTCGGCACGTTCGACCGCGCGGAGCGCGCCGCGCGCACCGGGCGCAACCCGCACACCGGCACCTCGGTGCGCATCCCCAAGAGCAAGGCGCCGCGCTTCCGCCCGGGCACCGCCTTCAAGGACTACGTCCGCAAGCCCAGCTCGCTGCCCAAGGGCGGCCCGGCGACGGGTCGCGCCGCCGCCGGCAGCGCGGGCGCCGCGGCGGCCGCCCCGGCGAAGAAGACGGCCGCCAAGAAGTCGGCGACGAAGGCCACGACCGCGAAGAAGACGGCGACGAAGGCGGCGCCGGCCAAGACCGCGGCGAAGAAGACCGCGACCAAGGCCACGGCGCCGGCGAAGACGGCGGCGAAGAAGGTCGCGACGAAGGCGGCGCCCGCGAAGACCGCGGCGAAGAAGACCACGACCAAGGCCACGGCGCCCGCGAAGACCGCGGCGAAGAAGGTCGCCACGAAGGCGACCCCGGCGAAGGCCGCCGCGAAGAAGGCGCCGGCGAAGAAGACCGCGACCAAGGCGGCCCCCGCGAAGAAGACCGCCACCAAGGCGACGGCGAGCAAGGCGACGGCGAAGAAGACGACCGCGAAGAAGGCCCCGGCCAAGAAGGCCGCCAAGCGCTGACGCGCCGGGTCGGGCGGGGCCGTCAGTGGATGGTCTCGCCCGGCCCGATGCCGACGATCCAGGCCCGCGTGGCGACGAGGCCGTCGGCGTCGAGCTCGATGCTCACCCGCTGGCCGCTGCGCAGGTGCAGGAGACCGCTGTCGACGAGCGCGGCGATCGGCACCTCGACCTCGCGGCCGTCGTCGAGCAGCGCGCTGCCGCCCGTCTCGTCGGGGACCCGGTGGATGGTGGCCTGCACGCCCGGCAGGGTAGCGCGACCCAGGGCCGCGGCGGTGTGCGCACCCACCCCGAGCGCGACGGCGTCGGCCAGCGACGCGGCGTCGTCGACGTCGGTCCGCAGGCCGGCGGCGGGCACCCGGACCGTCTGCCAGCCGAGGTCGGCGTGCGCGGCCGCGCTGCCCGCCCCGAAGCGCGTCGGGGCCGGCCCGTCGTCGAGCGCGAGGTCCAGCAGCGCCGTGCCGGTGCCGTCGGCGTCGGGGACGACGGCCCGGGGGAGCCGGCCCGTCCGCTCGAGCGTGGCGGCGAGCTCGGTGCCGGTGAGCGCCGGGTGGTCCCCGAGCAGGACGACGGCACGGCCGGCTCCGGTGGTGCGGGCCGCCGCGACCCCGGCCCGCACCGCGGCGTCGAGGCCGCCGCCGGGGTCCGGCACGACCTGCGCGACGACCTCCGCCCAGGCCGCCACGACGGGG
Source organism: Phycicoccus mangrovi (assembly GCF_018729305.1). Lineage (NCBI taxonomy): Bacteria > Bacillati > Actinomycetota > Actinomycetes > Micrococcales > Intrasporangiaceae > Phycicoccus > Phycicoccus mangrovi. The sequence continues at coordinate 170,505 of NZ_JAHHWP010000004.1, forward strand.
TCCCCGGTGACGACGAGCACGCGGACGCCGGGCAGGGACGCGGCCGCCGCGACGGTGTCGCGGGCGAAGGCGTCGGCGAGGGCCATCCGGTCCGCGCGCGGCAGCGGCAGGCGCGACTTCGCGAGCGGGCCGCCCTTGACGGGGACGACGACCGCGAGGGGTGGGGACGAGGGCACGTGCCGATCCTGACACCCCGCCGTGGCACGCTCGACATCACCTGCACCGCGGACCAGAATGCGATGACCCCCACCCCGGAAGGCCACAGGTGACCACCCCGACCGACAGCTCGCGTCCCTTCGGGTACCGGTTCGCCATCGCCGTCCTTCGGCCGATCTTCCGGGCGCTGACGCGCCGCCGGTGGGAGGGGGTCGAGCACCTGCCGACCACGGGCGGCTGGGTCGTGTGCCCGAACCACGTCTCGCACGTCGACCCGCTCGCCTTCGCGCACTTCCTCGTCGACCAGGGCTACTCGCCGCGCTTCCTCGGCAAGGACGAGGTCTTCCGCGTCCCGGTCGTCGGGGCGGTGCTGCGCTCGGCCGACCAGATCCCGGTGCACCGCGAGTCGGGGAGCGCGGTCGACGCCTACCGCGCCGCGGTCGCCGCGGTCCGCGCGAACAAGTGCGTCGCCATCTACCCGGAGGGCACGCTCACCCGCGACCCCGGCCTCTGGCCGATGCGCGGCAAGACCGGCGCGGCCCGCGTCGCGCTCGAGACCCGGTGCCCCGTCGTCCCCGTCGCGGTGTGGGGGCCGCAGGAGATGCTCCCGCCGTACGCACGGGTGCCGCGGCTCCTGCCGCGCCCCGTCATGCGGGTGCGGGCCGGGCGGCCGGTGGACCTCGCGGACCTCTACGACCTGCCGGTGACGGCCGAGGTGCTCGCCGAGGCAACCCGACGCATCATGGCCGCCATCACCACCGAGCTCGAGGTGCTGCGGGGCGAGCCCGCGCCCGCCGAGCGCTTCGACCCCCGACGGGCCCGCGTCACCCCGACCGGCCGACCCCGACCGATCGAGGAGGCGTCATGAGCCGAGCGGCCGTCTACGGCACCGGGAGCTGGGGGACCGCCTTCGCGGCGGTCCTCGCCGACGCCGGCACCCCGGTGACGATGTGGGGCCGGCGGCCCGAGGTCGTCGAGCAGGTCAACGAGGGCGTCAACCGCGACTACCTCCCCGAGCTGCGCCTGCCGGCCACCGTCCGCGCGACGACCGACCCGGCGGAGGCCGCGGACGGCGCGGACGTCGTCGTGCTCGCGGTGCCCTCGCAGACGCTGCGCGACAACCTCACCGCCTGGGGCCACGTGCTGCCGGGTGACGCCGCGGTCGTCTCGCTCATGAAGGGCGTCGAGCTCGGCACGACCCGGCGGATGTCCGAGGTCGTCGCCGAGGTGGGGGGCGTGGACCCCGACCGGGTCGTCGTCGTCTCCGGCCCCAACCTCGCGCGCGAGATCGCGGCCAAGCAGCCCGCCGCGTCCGTCGTCGCGAGCCGGAGCGAGGAGATGGCCGAGCGCGTGGCCGCGGCCTGTGCCGCACCGTACTTCCGCCCCTACACCGGCTCCGACGTCGTCGGCACCGAGATCGCCGGCGCCGTCAAGAACGTCATCGCCCTCGCCGTCGGGATGGCCGAGGGCCTCGGGATGGGCGACAACTCCAAGGCCTCGATCATCACCCGCGGCCTCGCCGAGACGATGCGCCTCGGCACCGCGCTCGGCGGCGAGGCCGTGACCTTCGCGGGGCTCGCCGGGGTCGGCGACCTCATCGCGACGTGCATGTCGCCGCTGTCGCGCAACCACTCCTTCGGCGTCCGGCTGGGGCAGGGGATGGCCGTCGACGAGGTCGTCGCGCTGACCCGGCAGACCGCCGAGGGGGTCAAGTCGTGCACCTCGATCCTCGAGCTCGCCGGCGCGCACGGCGTCGACGTGCCGATCATCGAGCAGGTCGACGCGATGATCCGGCACGGCCGGACCGCGCAGGAGGTCGTCGCCGCCCTCCTCTCGCGGCCCCGCAAGGCCGAGACCGCCTGAGCCGCAGTGGCGCCGGCGGGTCAGCCCGCCGCGTGCTCCAGGGCGGCCGCGAGGTCGCGCCACAGGTCGTCGACGTCCTCGACGCCGACCGAGAGCCGCAGCAGCTCGTCGGGGACCTTGAGGGGCTCGTCGGGCTGGCGCTTGCGCCGCTCGAGGAGGCTCTCGACGCCGCCGAGGCTCGTCGCGTGCACCCAGAGCCGCGTGGCGGCCGAGACGCGCTCGGCGCCCTCGGCCCCGCCGACGACCTCGATGCTGACGATCGCGCCGAAGCCGGGGTAGCGGACGCGGGTGACGGCCGGGTGGCCCTCGAGCCGGCGCGCGAGCTCGACGGCGCTCGCACCGGCCCGCTCGAGGCGCAGGTGCAGGGTGCGCATCCCGCGCAGCGCGAGCCAGGACTCCATCGGCCCGGCGATCGCGCCCCGCAGGCGCCGGTACCGGTGCAGGCGGTCGTGGAGGGCGCGGCCGGCCTCGGTGGGCGCCGTGACGACGGCGCCGAGGAGGACGTCGCTGTGGCCGGCGAGGTACTTGGTGACCGAGTGGACGACCACGTCGGCGCCGTCCTCGAGCGGCCGCTGGAGGAGCGGCGTCGCGAAGGTGTTGTCGACGACCGTCAGCACCCCGCGCTCACGGGCGGCAGCAGCGAGGGTGGCGACCTCGGCGACCTCGAGCAGGGGGTTGGTGGGCGACTCGAGCCAGAGCAGGTCGGCGCCGTCGAGCGCCGCCACCACCGCTGCCGTGTCGGTGAGGTCGACCCGGCGGACCGTCGCGGCCCCCTCGGCCTCGAGGTCACCGACGGTCGCCATCACGCCGTTGTAGGCGGCGTCGGGGACGACGACGGTGCCGCCGTGGGGGAGGAGCGAGAACGCGGCGGACACGGCGGCCATCCCGGAGGCGAGGACGAGGGCGTCGCCGCCCTCGAGCGAGCCGAGGGCCTCCTCGAGGGCCGACCAGGTCGGGTTGCCGCCGCGGCCGTAGCTGACCGGGCCGTCCGCGTGGTAGGTCGAGGTGAGCACGAGCGGCGCGCCCACCTGCGCTCCCGGGGAGGCGGGCTCGCGCCCGAGGGCGACGAGCCGGGTGGCGGGGGCGAGGGGCTCGGGCGAGGAGGGGCCGTCGGTCACGAGAGCCACCCTAGGGGCGGCTAGAGTCGCCTGCGATGACCGACCGCCCAGCCGACAAGATCCGCGTCGCCCTCGTCTTCGGGGGCCGCTCGTCCGAGCACGCCGTCTCCTGCGCGACCGCCGCGAGCGTCCTCGAGGCGCTCGACCGCGACCGCTACGACGTCGTGCCCGTCGGCATCGCCAAGGACGGCCACTGGGTCCTCGCGGCCGACGACCCCGAGCCGCTGCGGCTCGCGCCCGGTCACGAGCCGCAGGTCGACGGCGGGTCGGCGAGCGTCATCGTCCCCACCTCGGCCACCGACCGCACCCTCGTCGTCCACGAGGCGGGGCAGGCGCCGCGCACCCTCGGCGAGGTCGACGTCGTCTTCCCGCTGCTCCACGGCCCGTTCGGCGAGGACGGCACCATCCAGGGACTGCTCGACCTCGCCGACGTCCGCTACGTCGGCTCGGGCGTCACCGCCTCGGCGGTCATGATGGACAAGGCGATGATGAAGACGGTGCTCGCCGCGGCCGGCCTGCCGGTCGGCCCGTACGTCGTCATCACCGACCGCGACTGGCGGCGCGACCCCGCGGCCGCGATGGACGCCGTCGGCGCCCTCACCTTCCCGGTGTTCGTCAAGCCGGCCCGCGCCGGGTCGAGCATGGGCATCACGAAGGTCGCGTCGATGGACGCCCTCGAGGGCGCGATCGAGGCGGCCCGCGAGCACGACCCCAAGGTCGTCGTCGAGCAGGGCATCGTCGGGCGCGAGATCGAGTGCGGCGTCCTCGAGGGCCGCGGCACCGACGCCCCCCGGACGAGCGAGCTCGGCGAGTGCGTCGTCGTGCAGAACCACGACTTCTACGACTTCGAGGCCAAGTACCTCGCCGGCGACGACGTGCGGCTCGAGGCGCCGGCCGACGTGCCGTCGCAGGTGGCCGACGAGATCCGGTCGATGGCCGCGCGCGCCTTCGAGGCCGCCGGCTGCGAGGGCCTCGCCCGCGTCGACTTCTTCCTCACCGACGAGGGCGAGATCGTCCTCAACGAGGTCAACACGATGCCCGGCTTCACGCCGAGCTCGATGTACCCGCGGATGTGGGCCGCGACCGGGGTCGCCTACCCGGAGCTCATCGACGAGCTCGTCGCATTGGCGCTCGAGCGGCGCACCGGCCTGCGCTGACGCATCGGCGCCGCGCTGCTCAGCGGCAGCGGAGACCGTTGGGCGGCAGGGCCTTCGCGACCTCGTCGAACGCCGGCAGCAGGAGCGGTGCGGGGTCGTAGGCCGACGGCACCAGCACCTCGAGCGCGGGGTCGGTGCCGAACGTCGTGAAGCGCGTGCCGTCCGAGAGGCTCGACGGGATCCATCCGACGCCGTCGATCTCGATGCACTCGGTCTCGGTCGGCGCCAGCGCGATGACGCCGCAGCGCGCGACGACCGCCGGGTCGCCCCACGCGGCGACGGCAGCGCTCGCGGGGTCGGTGTCGACGCGCTCGCGGCCGCCGACCTGCGCCGGCCAGCGGGGGTCACCGCAGCCGGCGGCGCCCCCGGGCACGCTCACCCCGACGGCCGAGGAGCACCCGGACAGCAGGACGGCGGCAGCGCCGAGCGCTGCCGCCGTCCGACGGGGTCCGGGCACGCTCAGACGTGGACCACGGTGCACGTGAGGGTGCGGGTGATGCCCTCGGTGTCCTGGATGCGGGAGATGACGAGCTTGCCCAGCTCGTCGACGGTCGCGGCCTCCACCCGGGCGATGACGTCGTAGGGGCCGGTGACGTCCTCGGCGAGGACGACGCCGTCGATGCCGGCGATCGTCGCGGCGACGGACGCGGCGCGCCCGACGTCGGTCTGGATCAGGATGTAGGCCTGGACCACTGAACTCCACCTTGTCGTCGGTCGGCGGGGCCGGTGCGGCCCCGCACGTGGTGCCCACCGGGTCCGGCGGGGCTCGACGCAGACGCTACCGTGCCGGTGGACCGGACGTCACCGCAGGGAGGGAGCACCGCGTGGAGCGCCTGCGCGACCTGGACGAGGCCGAGCTCCTCGCCCGCGTCCTCCCCCTCTACGCCGCGGCCGTGGCCCCGGACGACGCAGCGCTACCGGTCGGCCCGGGCGACGACGCCGCGGTGCTCGAGACCCCGTCCGGCACGGTCGTCGCGACGACCGACGGCATGGTCCGCGGCCGCGACTGGCGCGACGACTGGTCGAGCGCGCACGACGTCGGCGTCAAGGTCACCGTGCAGAACCTCGCCGACGTCGCGGCGATGGGGGCCGTCCCGACCGGCCTGCTCGTCTCGCTCGTCGCCGACCCCGACACGGCGGTCGACTGGGTCCTCGGGCTGGCCGATGGCATCGCCGCGGTGTCGCGGGAGTCCGGCGCACCCGTCGTCGGCGGCGACCTGTCCTCCGGGCCGGCGGGGGTCGTGACGGTCACCCTCACGGCGCTCGGCGACCTGCGCGGCCGGCGACCGGTCCGGCGCTCGGGCGCGCAGGCCGGTGACGTCGTCGCCGTCTGCGGCACGCTCGGCACCTCCGGCGGCGGGCTCGCCCTGTACCTCGCGGGGCGTTCGTCCGGGGGAGGGACGGACGCCGACCTGCTGCGGGCGGCCCACCGGGCGCCGCGTCCGCCGTGGGAGGCCGGGCCGGTCGCCGCCGACGTCGGCGCGCACGCGCTCGTCGACGTCTCGGACGGGCTCGTCACCGACCTCGGGCGGGTCGCCCGGGCGAGCCGGGTGGGCATCGACCTGTCGGGGGAGGCGCTGCGGACGCGGTTCGCGCGCGGCCCGCTGGAGCGCTGCCTCGGCGCGGACGAGGCGCTGCGCCAGGTGCTCGGCGGGGGCGAGGAGCACTCGCTCGTCGGGTGCTTCCCGGCATCGGTCGACCTCGGCGCGCTGCCGGGGCGGCCGTGGGTGGCGGTGGGGCGGGTCGTCGAGACCGGGCCCGACGGCGCCCGCGTCACCGTCGACGGGGTCGTGCCGGACGTGCGCGGCTGGGACCACTTCGCCGGCGCCTGAGCCGCGCCCGGCAGACGCGGAACGGGCGGCCTCCGCGAGGGAGGCCGCCCGTTCCGGGGTGCGTCAGGGGGAGGTCAGCGCTTGACCTTGCCCGCCTTGAGGCACGAGGTGCAGACGTTGAGCCGCTTCGGGGTCACACCGGCCTCGCCCACCATCGCCTTGACGCGCTGGATGTTGGGGTTCCAACGGCGCTTCGTGCGGCGGTGCGAGTGCGAGATGTTGTGCCCGAAACCGGGGCCCTTGCCGCAGACGTCGCAGTTGGCAGCCACGGGAGATCTCCTGATGCAGTAACGGTCGTGTGGTCATCGGGGCGCGGCGCAGAGCGCACGCGCAACCGGACAAGAGTAGCCGAGGGCCACCGGCCCGACCAAAACGGCTCCGGCAGGGGCGACGGACCACCCCGTTACCCTGACATCGTGCCCGACGTCCTCACCGCCGCCGACGCCCGGCAGTGGGCCCTGCTGACCCGGGCCGCCCTCGCGGCGCGCCGCACGGAGATCGACGAGCTCAACGTCTTCCCCGTGCCCGACGGCGACACGGGCACCAACCTCTACCTCACCCTCGACGGCGCGATCGACGAGGTCGTCGCGGCGCGCTCGGCCGACGGGGGGAGCGGCGCCGTCGGGCTCGTCGAGGAGTGCCGCACGCTGCGCCGCGCCGTCCTGCTCTCGGCCCGCGGCAACTCCGGGGTCATCCTCAGCCAGGTGGTCGGAGGAGTCTGCGACGTCGTCGTCGAGGAGGACGCCGCCGAGGTCGACGTCGCGCTCCTCGCCGCCTGCCTCGAGCGGGGGGCGGCCAAGGCCCGGGCCAGCGTGGCGCACCCGCAGGAGGGGACCATCCTCAGCGTCGCCGACGCCGCGGCGGCCGGGGCGCGGGCGGCGTGCGACGCCGGCGGCACGTTGGCGCAGGTGTCGGCCGCCGCCGTCGAGGCGGCCACGGAGGCGCTCGCCCGCACGCCCGAGCAGCTGCCGGCCCTCGCCCGCGCCGGGGTCGTCGACGCCGGGGGAGCGGGGTGCGTCCTGCTCCTGGAGGCCCTGCACCGGGTCGTCACCGGCGCGTGGACGAGCGCCGACGAGGGGCTGCTCACCGCGGCGAGCGGCACCGACCCCGCGCGCTGGCACTCCCCGCAGCGGCGCCCGTCGCCCGACGACGGCGCCGACGGGGAGGACGTGCCCGGGCCGGCCTTCGAGGTGATGTACCTGCTGCTGGACACCGACGCCGCGCGCGTGCGGACGCTGACCGAGCAGCTCGACGCGCTCGGCGACTCGCTCATCGTCGTCGGCGGCCCGGACCTCTGGAACGTCCACGTGCACGTCGACGACGCCGGCGCCGCGGTCGAGGCCGCGCTCGTCGCGGGCCGGCCGGAGCGCATCCGCATCACGCACCTGCCGAGCCAGGTCGCGGCCCGCGAGGCCGTCGTGCCCCTCGGGGTCGTCGCCGGCGCCGCGGGGCCGGGGGTCGTGGCCCTGCTCGAGGAGGCCGGCGCCGTCGCGCTGGAGTTCGGCCCGGGCCGGCGCGCCTCGGCCAGCCAGCTGCTCGACGCCGCCCGGCGCACCGGGGCCTCCGCCGTCGTCGTCCTGCCCGCCGACCCCGACGGGCTGATGGCCGCCGAGGTCGCCGCCGAGGCCGGCGCGGCCGACGGCCTCGAGGTGCACGTCGTCCCGGCCCGCACCACCGTGCAGGCCATCGCGGCGATGGCCGTCCTCGACCCCGCGCGGCCGGTGCACGCCAACGTCGTCGCGATGACGCAGGCCGCCGTCGCGACCCGCCACGGGGCGGTGTCGGTGGCCACCAAGGAGGCGCTGACCTGGGCCGGCGTCTGCCGCCCGGGCGACGTCCTCGGCATCGTCGACGGCGACGTCGCGTTCCTCGGCACCGACCTCGCGGCCTCGGCGCGCGACGTCCTCGACCGGCTCCTCTCGGCCGGCGGCGAGCTCGTCACCCTCGTCCGGGGCGCCGACGCCGACCCGCTGCTCGTCGAGCGCCTCGCCACCGACCTCGGGCGCGAGCGACCCGAGCTCGAGGTCGTCGTCCTCTACGGGGGACAGCCCGTGTACCCGCTGCTCATCGGGGTGGAGTGACGTGGCGACCGAGTCCAGCCCGCTGCGACCGATCATCGCGACGGCCGCCGCCGACTTCGCCAAGCACCGCGACGTCCACACCGTCGGCGACCTGCTCGCCTACTGGCCGCGTCGCTACCGCACCCGCGAGGCCGACCTCGGCGCCGTGACGCCCGGCGAGTTCCTCGTCGGGGTTGCCGAGGTGCGCTCGGCGCAGACCCGGCGGATGAAGACGCGCAAGGGCACGATGCTCGAGGTCGTCATCACCGACGGGCGCCACGAGCTCGACATCACGTTCTTCAAGGCCTGGGGCCACGACAAGGTGCTCGTGCCCGGGGCCCGGGGCATCTTCGCGGGGACGGTCGGCACCTACCGCGGTCGCCTCCAGCTGACGCACCCCGGCTACACGATGCTCGACGACTACGACGCGGGGGAGCGGCGCGACCTCATCCCCATCTACCGCCGGGTCGGCAAGCTGCACACGTGGACGGTCACCGAGTCGGTGCGCCGTGTCCTCGACGTCCTCGACGACGTGCCCGACGCCCTGCCGGCGGACGTCCGTGCGCGGCGGAACCTGGTGTCGCGCACCGACGCCCTGCGCGGCATCCACGGCCCCGACACCCTCGAGCAGGTCGCGGCGGCGCAGCAGCGGCTGCGGTACGAGGAGGCGTTCGTCCTCCAGGCGACGCTCGCGCAGCGCCGGCGGGCCTCGGCCGCGACGGCGACGCGCGCCCGCGCCGGGCAGGCCGACGGGCTGCTCGCCGCGTTCGACGAGCGCCTGCCGTTCACCCTCACCGACGGCCAGCGCGACATCGGGGCCGTCGTCGCCGACGAGATGGGCCGCGAGGTCCCGATGCACCGGCTGCTCCAGGGCGAGGTCGGCTCCGGCAAGACGGTCGTCGCGCTGCGGGCGATGCTCCAGGCGGTCGACTCCGGTGGCCAGGCCGCGCTGCTCGCCCCGACCGAGGTCCTCGCCGCGCAGCACCACCGGACGATCACCCGGATGCTCGGCGACCTCGCGGAGGGCGGGATGCTGGGCGGCGCCGAGCAGGGGACGCGGGTCGCGCTGCTCACCGGCAGCCAGCCGACCGCCGAGCGCCGGCGCACCCTCCTCGACGTCGTGAGCGGCGAGGTGGGCATCGTCGTCGGCACGCACGCGCTGCTCCAGGAGCACGTCGACTTCTACGACCTCGCCCTCGTCGTCGTCGATGAGCAGCACCGCTTCGGGGTCGAGCAGCGGGACGCGTTGCGCGCCAAGGGGTCCACGCCGCCGCACGTCCTCGTCATGACCGCCACGCCCATCCCGCGCACCGTCGCGATGACCGTCTTCGGCGACCTCGAGACCTCGACCCTGCGCGAGCTGCCCGCGGGGCGCGCGCCGATCACGACCCACGTCGTGCCCGAGGACCGGCCGGGGTGGATGGAGCGCACGTGGCAGCGCATCGCCGAGGAGGTGCGGTCCGGCCGACAGGCGTACGTCGTGTGCCCGCGCATCGGCGACGACGACGCGCCCGAGGACGGCGCCGTGCTGACCGTCGAGGCCACCGACCCCGACGCCGACGAGGCCCAGGCGCCGCCGCCGCGGCCGCTGACGAGCGTCACCGCGCTCGCCGCGCGGCTGGCCGACGAGCCGGCGCTCGCCGGGCTCACCCTCGAGGTCCTGCACGGCCGGATGCCGCCCGAGGACAAGGACGCCGTCATGGGCCGCTTCCAGCGCGGCGAGACCGACGTCCTCGTCTCGACGACGGTCGTCGAGGTCGGGGTCGACGTGCCGAACGCGAGCGTCATGGTCGTCATGGACGCCGACCGCTTCGGGGTGAGCCAGCTGCACCAGCTGCGCGGGCGCATCGGCCGGGGCGGCTTCCCCGGGCTGTGCCTGCTCGTCACCGGCTCCGAGGCCGAGCCGGCGCTCACCCGGCTCGCCGCGGTCGCGGGGACGACGGACGGCTTCGAGCTCGCCCGCCTCGACCTCGCCCAGCGCCGCGAGGGCGACATCCTCGGCGCCGCGCAGCACGGCCGGCGCACGCAGCTGGAGTTCCTCCACATCCTCGAGCACGAGGACGTCATCGAGCAGGCCCGCGAGGACGCCTTCGCGCTCGTCGACGCCGACCCCGACCTCGCCGATAACCCCCTGCTGGCGGCCGCCGTCCAGGCCCGCGTCGACGCCGAGCAGGCCGCCTACCTGGAGCGTGGCTGATGACCCGCATCATCGCCGGCACCCACGGCGGCCGCACCCTGCGCACCCCGCCCGGCGCGGGGACCCGCCCGACGAGCGACCGGGTCCGCGAGGCGCTGTTCTCGGCGCTCGAGGCCCGCGGCGCGGTGCGCGGCGCCCACGTCCTCGACCTCTACGCCGGCTCCGGCGCGCTCGGCCTCGAGGCGATGAGCCGCGGGGCGCGCTCGGGCGTGCTCGTCGAGTCCGACCGGCGTGCCGCGACGGTGATCGCCGCCAACGTCGCCTCGCTCGGGCTGCGGGGGGTGCGGGTCGTGCCGACGACCGTCGCCTCGGCGCTCGCCGGCGAGCCGGGGGCGGAGGGCCCGGCCGACCTCGTGCTCCTCGACCCCCCGTACGACGTGGGGGAGGAGGCGCTCGCGTCCGTGCTCGAGCGGCTCGCCGACGGGTGGCTCGCCGACGACGGGCTCGTCGTCGTCGAGCGCTCCTCGCGCTCACCGGAGCCCGCGTGGCCCGCCGGCCTCGAGCGCGTCGGCAAGCCGCGCAGGTACGGCGAGACCACCGTCTGGCTCGCCGAGCGCCCCTGACGCTCGTCGAAGGACGGGAGGCGTCGACGCAGGTCAGGCCGGCCCTCTGACAGGATGCGTGGATGAGCGACTACGAGATCCCCCGGCCGGTCAGCGGCGACGTCATCGAGCGCATCCTCGAGGACCACCGGCTCTTCGAGGACCTCCTGCGCGAGGCCCGCCGCACCGACTCCGACCGTGAGGCCGCCCGCCGCGCCCTGGCCGAGGTGCTGACCGCGCACGCCGTGGCCGAGGAGGAGAAGGTCTACCCGACGCTGCGCCGCAAGGCCGACGACATCACCGACCACGAGGCGGAGCACGGCGAGGAGGAGCACGCCGAGATCAACGAGGCGCTGCTGGCCTTCCTGCGCGCCAAGGGCACCGACACCCAGAAGTACGACGACGCCCTCGAGGACCTCGCGACGGTCGTCAACCACCACGCGAACGAGGAGGAGCAGACCATCCTCAACCCGGCGCGCGAGGAGGTCGACCTCGAGGTGCGCGAGCGGCTCGGCGTCGACTGGCTGACCCGCCGCAACCAGCTGCTCGAGGAGGGCTGCGGCTCGGAGGAGCAGGTCGCCGCCCTCATCGACGAGGCCGTCGCCAAGGGCGCCCTCGCCCCCGAGGAGGCGCGCGAGGAGGCCGACCGCATCAAGGAGGAGGCCAAGGAGAAGGCCGAGGAGGTCGAGGACGCCGCGAAGAACGGCGACTGACCCACCCCGCCCGGGCCCTTGCTAGGTTGGCGCGCGTGAGCGAGCGCGTCCGCCGGGCCGTCTGCCCCGGCTCCTACGACCCGGTGACCCACGGCCACCTCGACGTCGTGGCGCGCGCCGCCGCGCTGCACGACGAGGTGGTCGTGGCGATCCTCCACAACCCCGCCAAGCAGGGGACCTTCACCGTCCCCGAGCGGGTGGCCCTCGTCGAGCACGCGCTCGCCGACCGGGGCCTCGCCGACGTCGTGCGGGTCGAGGCCTTCGCCGACCGCCTCCTCGTCGACGTCTGCCGCGACCTCGGGGCCGACGTCCTCGTCAAGGGCCTGCGCGGCGGCACCGACTTCGACTACGAGCTGCCGATGGCCCGGATGAACCGCCACCTCACCGGCCTCGAGACGCTCTTCCTTCCGGGGGAGCCCTCGCTCGCCCACGTGTCGAGCTCGCTCGTCAAAGAGGTCGTCCGCTACGGCGGCGACGTGACCGGCCTCGTGCCCGACGAGGTCCGCGACGCCCTCGTCGAGCGGCTGCGTGAGCGCTGAGGCGAGCGCCCCGGAGCAGACCCGCGCCGGGCAGCGCACGACGGGGCGGCGCCCGGGCTTCCGGCGCGACGTCGAGGGCCTGCGCGCCGTCGCGGTGCTCTCCGTGCTGGCCTACCACGCCGGCCTGCCCGTCCACGCCGGCTTCGTCGGCGTCGACATCTTCTTCGTCATCTCCGGCTTCCTCATCACCGGCCTGCTCGTCGTCGAGCTCGACCGCACGGGAACCGTCTCGTGGGTGCGCTTCGTCGGCCGCCGCGTGCGCCGGCTCCTGCCCGCCGCGGTGCTCGTCCTCCTCGTCACGAGCCTGTTCTCGTGGCTCGTCATCCCCGGGCAGCGCCGCCAGCAGGTCGGCCACGACGTCATCGCCGCCGCGACCTACGTCGTCAACTGGGTGCTCGCCGGCCGCGAGGTCGACTACCTCTCCTCGGACGTGCGCCCGTCGCCCGTGCAGCACTTCTGGAGCCTCGCGGTCGAGGAGCAGTTCTACGTCGTCTGGCCGCTCCTCCTGCTGACCCTCGCCGTCGGGGCCCGCCTGCTCGGCCGGCGACCCGACCGCCGCACCGTGGCGATCGCCCTCGGCGCGCTGACCGGTGTGTCGTTCGTGTGGTCGCTCGTCGCCTCCCACACGAGCCCGGAGGCGTCCTTCTTCACGACGACGACCCGCGTCTGGGAGCTCGGCGTCGGCGCCCTCCTCGCCGTGTGGCTGACCGGGCGCGAGCGGCCGGACGGCGGCAGCCGTGCCGCCGACGCGCTCGGCTGGCTCGGGCTCGTGGCCCTCGTCGTCGTCGCCGTCGCGCTCCCCACCGGCATCGAGTGGCCGAGCGGGTGGGCGCTGCTGCCGACGCTGCCGACCGCGCTCGTCCTCTGGGCGGGATGGCGCGGCGGGCGCTCCGGCCCGGTCCGGCTCCTCGGCACCCGGGCGATGGTCTGGGTCGGCGGCCTGTCGTACTCGATCTACCTCTGGCACTGGCCGGTGCTCGTCCTCGGGGACTGGAGCGCCGAGCGGCTGACCGGCGGAACCCTCCCCGGATGGGCCCGCGTCGCGCTGGCCCTGGGGTCAATCTGGCCGGCGTGGGTGTCGTGGCGGTTCGTCGAGCAGCCGATCTACCACGGGACGTGGCTGCGGCGCCGGCCGCGCGTCCTCGTCGCCGCGGGCCTCGGGATGTCCGGGCTGGCCGTGCTCGCCGCGCTGCCGCTGCTGCCTCTCGCGTCCCCCTTCGTCACGACGCCGCCGGACGGCCGCGTGCCGCCGCTCACGCAGCTCGGGGCATCCACGGTCGTACCCGGCCGCGCCGTCGCCGACGAGGTGCAGCCCGGCTGGGTCACCCCCGACCCGCTCGTCAGCGGCGAGGACCGGCCCGACGCCGACGTCGACCGCTGCCAGGTCGCCCACGGCGCCACGGAGCCGGTCGCCTGCACCTTCGGCGACCCGGACGGCGCGGTCACCGTCGCGCTCGTCGGGGACTCCAAGGCGATGCAGTGGCTGCCCGCGCTCCAGGAGCAGGCCGGCGAGCGCGGGTGGCGCGTCGTCACCTACGGCAAGTCCGCCTGCGCGTTCAGCGCCGCACCGGCGGCCAACGCCGGCCGGGCCTACCCCGAGTGCGACGCCTGGAACGCCGCCGTGTCGCGGGCGCTCGCGGCCGACCCGCCGGACGTGCTCGTCACCTCCGGCGTGGCACGGGGAGCCTGGGACGGCTCGCGCACCGACGCCGCGCTCCTCGAGGACGGGTACGCGCGGCGCTGGGCCGCGCTCGCCCGCGCCGGGGTCCCGGTCGTCGTCGTCGGCGACAGCCCCGTCTCGCCGGACGACCTCGACGTCTGCGCCGCCTGGCACCCCGACGCGCTCGCGCAGTGCACCTTCGCGGCCGCCCCGGCCGTCGCGGCGAGCGGACTGCCGGTGCAGCGCCCGGCCGTCGAACGGGCGGGGGAGGGCGTGGCCCTCCTCGACCTCACCCCGTGGATCTGCCCCGGCGGCGAGTGCCCGCTGGTCGTCGGGCACGTCACCGTCCACCGCGCCGGCGACCACGTCACCGCGACCTACGCCCGCACCCTCGCGCCGCAGGTCGCGGGCGCCGTCGAGGCCGCCCTCGCCCCGGCGGGACGCCGCTGACGGCCCCGGTTTGGGGAGGTGGGGGGCCTGCCGGTACCGTTGTCCTTCGGTCTGCGTCCGTGCGGCGTGACCCGAACCCGTCCCGACCCCACCGAAAGCCCATGTCGCGTCTCGATCCCCGGTCCCCCTTGGTGCTCGACACCAAGCTCGTGGGCCGTCGACCCGGGACGATGCACGAGCTGGAGCGTGAGGCAGGGGCGCCGAGCGACCTCGGCACCGACGTCATCCGCGTCGAGGAGGGCAGCCCGCTGTCCCTCTCGCTGCGGATGGAGTCCGTCGTCGAGGGCGTGCTCGTCACGGGTTCGGTGCGCGGCACGGCCACCGGCGCCTGCGTGCGGTGCCTGGACCCGGTGAGCGTCCCGCTCGACGGTCACTTCCAGGAGCTGTTCGTTCACGCCGATCGCCACGACCACCACCACGAGGTGGGGGACGAGGACGCCGACGAGGAGTACCGCGTCGAGGACGGCTACATCGACCTCGACCCGGTGGTCCGGGACACGGTGGTGCCTGCGCTGCCGTTCCAGCCGGTGTGCCGGCCGGACTGCCCCGGGCTCTGCTCCGTGTGCGGACAGCCGCTCGCGGAGGACCCCGAGCACCAGCACGACGAGATCGACCCCCGATGGGCGGCGCTCTCGGCCCTGGCCGAGAACCCGTCCACGCCGACAGAGAAGAGGACCTGACGTGGCCGTTCCGAAGCGGAAGATGTCGCGCTCCAACACCCGCTCGCGCCGCGCCAACTGGAAGGCGACGGTCGTCGCGACGACCACCTGCCCGCAGTGCAAGGCGCCGACCCAGCCGCACATGGCGTGCCCGTCCTGCGGCACCTACAAGGGGCGCCACTTCGGCGCCGCCGAGCGCACCGAGCACCAGGGCTGACACCCCTCCCCATGGGGAAGGGGTCGGCCTCGGCCGATGCACTGGCGCCCCTGCGCCCCGTCGCCGAGCTCGTCGGTCACCTCTCGGAGGTGACCGGCGGACCGGTCGACGAGGCGCTGGTCCGGCGTGCCCTCACCCACCGCTCGTACGCGTACGAGATGGGGGGACTGCCGCACAACGAGCGGCTCGAGTTCCTCGGTGACTCCGTCCTCGGGCTCGTCGTCACGACGACGCTCTACGACACCAACCCGGACGAGTCGGAGGGGCAGCTCGCGAAACTGCGCGCCGCCGTGGTCAACATGCGGGCCCTCGCCGACGTCGGGCGCACGCTCGGCCTCGGCGACTTCGTGTTCCTCGGCCGCGGCGAGGAGAGCACCGGCGGCCGCGACAAGGACTCGATCCTCGCCGACACCGTCGAGGCGGTCATCGGCGCGGTGTACCAGTCGGCCGGCATCGAGGCCGCGGGCGAGCTCGTCCACAGCCTCGTCGACCCGCTGCTCGCCCAGTCCGCGACCCTCGGGGCCGGCCTGGACTGGAAGACGAGCCTGCAGGAGATCAGCTCGCGCCACGGCCTCGGCTCGCCCGAGTACGTCGTGACCGAGGACGGCCCCGAGCACGCGAAGTCCTTCGAGGCCGCGGTCGTCGTCGGCGGTCAGGTCCTCGGCCGCGGCTCCGGCCGGACGAAGAAGGTCGCCGAGCAGGAGGCCGCCGCGCACGGCTGGGCCGCCATCCGCGACGCCCACGAGCCGCCCGAGGGCCGCCCGAGCGGTGCCTGAGCTCCCCGAGGTCGAGGTCGTCCGCCGCGGCCTCGCCGCGCACGTCGAGGGCCGGCGTCTCGCAACCGTCGAGCTGCGTGGCCATCGGGTCGCGCGCCGCCACCTGCCCGGGCCGCAGGACCTCGCGCACCGCCTGGAGGGCCGGAGGGTCGCCGCCGTGCGCCGCCGCGGCAAGTACCTCTGGTGGGACCTCGAGGACTCCGTCGGCCTCATCCTCCACCTCGGGATGAGCGGCCAGCTGCTCGTCGAGGACGCCGCCGCGCCCGACGAGAAGCACCTGCACGGCCGGTTCACCTTCGAGGACGGCGGCCCCGAGCTGCGCTTCGTCGACCAGCGCACCTTCGGCGGGCTCGCCCTCGCCGACCTCGACGACGCCGGCGTGCCGCTCAGCATCGCCCACATCGCGCCCGACCCCCTCGAGCCGGCGTTCGACCGGGCCGCGACGATCCGGCGCATCAAGGCCAAGGACAGCGCGGTCAAGCGCGTCCTGCTCGACCAGACCGTCGTCTCCGGCATCGGGAACATCTACGCCGACGAGTCGCTGTGGCGCGCACAGGTGCACGGCGAGCGGCCGGCGTCGGCCCTGACCAAGCCGCGCATCGGTGCCCTCCTCGACCACGCGACCGACGTGATGACCGAGGCGCTGGGCCAGGGCGGGACGAGCTTCGACGCCCTCTACGTCAACGTCAACGGCGCCTCCGGCTACTTCGACCGCTCGCTCGCCGCCTACGGCCAGGCCGGCCGCCCGTGCCGACGCTGCGGCACCCCCATCCGCCGCGAGCAGTTCATGAACCGCAGCTCGTTCTCGTGCCCGCGCTGCCAGCCGCGCCCGCGCAGGGTCAGGGCAGCGGGATCGGCTTGAGCCGCACCGGCTTCCCGGTCTTGTGCTCCGACAGCTGCGCCATCGCGGCCCGGACGGTCGAGCTGTAGAGGTGCGCCCCCCGGATGCTCGGGTGGATGCCGTCCGACTGGAGCATCCCGCTCGTGTCGGCCAGCGCCCGGTCCCAGTCCGCGACGACGACGTTGTCGTGCCCGGCGACGACCTCGCGCAGCTGCTCGTTGTCCGACGCGGCGCGGGCGTAGCGGCCGTGCACGGTGAGGACGACGACCATCCGGTCGGGCCCGATCTCGCGCAGCGTCCGCTCGATGGAGCGCGCATCGGTGCCGAAGTTCGTGCCGAAGGCGAGGACGACGACCCGACGCAGCCCGTCCCCGCGGGCCCCGACGAGCCTCGGCGCCTCGCTCCAGCGGCGGTTGGAGCGGGCGTCGATGCGGATCTTCGGGAAGTAGTACTCCATCGCCTGCTTGGCGCCGACGAGCATCGAGTCGCCGAAGGCGTCGACCTCCGCGCCCGTGGGCATGCTCCAGTCGACGGCGGTCGGGCGGGTGCCCGCGGGCCGCGCGGAGGCGGGGGAGCGGGTGGCCGAGGGCGTCGGCGCCGCGCTCGTGGCGGCGGCCTCGCGGGCCAGGGCCGCCTCGTTGGCCTCGATCATCCGCTCGGTGGCGGTGCGGTCCGGGGCGGTCGCCATCACCGCTGTCGTCGCGACGGCGGCGACGACGAGGACGGCCCACACCGTGCGGGCCCGCCGCGTGCCGGCACGACGCATCCGGCGGGCCAGGGCCCGGAAGGCCCCGCCGAAGCCGAGGCGCCGCACGGGCGTCTCGACGAAGCGGTAGGAGAGGTCGGCGGCCGCGACCGTGACGAGGACGGCCCAGCCGCGGGTCAGCACGTAGTCGAGACCACCCGGGGCCACGGGGATGTCCTGCCCGACGACGAGGACGACCGGCCAGTGCCACAGGTAGATGCCGTAGCTGCGCGACCCGACCCAGCGCGCGGCGGGCAGCTCGAGCAGGGCGCGCAGGCGGCCGGGGCGCTCGACGACGACGAGGACCACGCCGGCCGTCGCGAGCGAGGCGAGGAGGATGCCGCCGCGGAAGGTCAGCGACGACTGCTCGTCGGCGAGGACCATCAGCGCGCCGAGGACGGCGAGGGAGAGCGCCCCGATGGTGCGCCGGTGGCGCTCCCACAGGGCGCTCGACGTCCCCGCGCGGCCGGGGGCGGCGAGGGCCAGGGCCAGGGCGGCGCCGACCATGAGGCCGGTGGCGTGCGTGTCGGTGCCGTAGTAGACGCGCGTCGGGGCGTCGGGGTCCAGGCGCAGGGCCATGAGCAGGGACGAGCCGAGCCCGAGCCCGAGGGCCGTCGCCGCGCGGGCCTCGGGTTGCCGGACCGCCCGCAGCAGGAGGAGGAGCGCGAGCGGCCACAGGAGGTAGAACTGCTCCTCGACCGCGAGCGACCAGAGGTTGGCCAGCAGCGTCGGGGAGGTCGCCGCGAAGTAGTCGGTGCCGGCGGCGACCTCGAGCCAGTTCGAGGTGAAGGTCAGCGCGCCGAGCACCTGACGACCGACGCCGACGAGCAGGTCGCCCTCGGCGACGCGGGCCAGCAGCACGGCGGACGGCACGAGCACGAGGAGCGCGGGGAGCAGGCGCCGGGCGCGCCGGGTCCAGAAGCCGCGCAGGTCGACCCGGCCGGTGCTCGCGTGCTCGCGCAGGAGGAGCGTCGTGATGAGGAAGCCGGAGAGGACGAAGAAGACGTCGACGCCGAGGAACCCGCCGGGCAGCCAGCCCGGGTCGAGGTGGAAGACGACGACCGCGACGACGGCGAGCGCGCGCAGGCCGTCGAGCCCGGGGAGCCGGCGGCCCGACCGGGAGGCGTCGTCGACCGGGCGGGGCGCGGTGGTGACGCCACCGCCCCCGTCGGGCGCCGCGGGTGCGACCGGGTCCATGCTGGAACGGTAGTGACGCGGGGGGCCGCCGTGACGGAGGCGCGCTGTGGGGCGGCTGTGACGGAGTGGCCGCGCGGTTCCTAGGATCACGGGATGGACCAGGAGCAGCGGGGGACCGAGCGGGCGACGGTGTTCGTCCGCGGCCGGGTGCAGGGCGTCGGCTTCCGCTGGTGGACCCGGGCGCGGGCGCTCGAGCTCGGGCTCGCCGGCTGGGCGCGCAACACCGCGGACGGGCGGGTCGAGGTCGTCGCCGAGGGGCCGCGCGCGGCCGTCGAGGCCCTCCACGGGCTGCTCGCCGAGGAGCCGTCGACGACCGGCCGGCCGGGCCACGTGGCCCTCGTGTCCGCGCCGCTGTGGGCGCCGGCCAAGGGGGAGAGCGGCTTCCGCGAGCGCTGAGCCGCGCTCTCGCGCTCCGGACGCCGTGCGCCGGCCCGGCCACGGGTTCCTACGATGGTGGAGTGAGCGACATCCCCCCGGACCTCGCGCGGCTGCGCTCGAGCATCGACAACATCGACGCCGCGCTCGTGCACCTGCTCGCCGAGCGGTTCAAGTGCACCCAGGCCGTCGGCGAGCTCAAGGCCGCCGCGGGGCTGCCCGCCGCCGACCCCGGCCGCGAGGAGCGCCAGGTCGCGCGTCTGCGGGCGCTGGCCGACGAGTCGGGGCTGGACCCGCAGTTCGCCGAGGCGTTCCTCAACTTCATCATCGCCGAGGTCATCCACCACCACGAGCACATCGCCGGCGCCGGCTCCTGACCCCGATCCCCGGACCACACGCGTATCGGGTGACCCGATACCGGTGCGCTTCACCCGACAACGGTTCCCGGGTACAGCGCGGTCGTATCGGGTGACCCGATACGCGTGGGACAGGTGGGGTGACGGTGGGGACGGCTGCGGCGTCCCACCAGGCACAGCAGCCTCGGTGGCCCCAGGGGTCACAGGCACCTCCGGCGGGATGCCGCGTCCCGCCACCGCGCCGCGACCCCGGTAGCATCGCCCGCGACCCGGCCGCGGCCGGGGCCGCCCGACCCCTGCGAGAGACGACCCGCCGATGTACCTCAAGACGCTGACCCTCAAGGGGTTCAAGTCCTTCGCCTCGGCGACGACGATGCGCCTCGAGCCCGGCATTACCTGCGTCGTCGGACCGAACGGCTCGGGCAAGTCCAACGTCGTCGACGCGCTCGCCTGGGTCATGGGCGAGCAGGGCGCCAAGAGCCTGCGTGGCGGCAAGATGGAGGACGTCATCTTCGCCGGCACCGCCGGCCGCGCCCCGCTCGGGCGCGCCGAGGTCAGCCTGACGATCGACAACACCGACGGCGCCCTGCCCATCGACTACACCGAGGTGACGATCACCCGGACGATGTTCCGCGGCGGCGGCTCGGAGTACGCGATCAACGGCACGGGATGCCGCCTGCTCGACGTCCAGGAGCTGCTGTCGGACTCCGGCCTCGGCCGCGAGATGCACGTCATCGTCGGCCAGGGCCAGCTCGACACCGTGCTGCGCGCGACGCCCGAGGAGCGCCGCGGGTTCATCGAGGAGGCCGCCGGCGTCCTCAAGCACCGCCGCCGCAAGGAACGCGCGCTGCGCAAGCTCGAGCAGATGGAGGGCAACCTCACCCGCGTCCAGGACCTGACCGGCGAGATCCGCCGCCAGCTCGGGCCGCTCGGGCGCCAGGCCGAGGCCGCGCGCCGGGCCGCGGTCGTCCAGGCGGACGTCCGGGACGCCCGCCTGCGCCTGCTCGCCGACGACCTCGTCCAGCTGACCGGCATCGTCGAGCGGGAGGTGGCCGACGAGACCGCCCTCCTCGAGCGCCGCACCGCCGTCGAGGACGCCCTCGCGACGGTCCGCGGCCGGTTGACCGAGGTCGAGCGCCAGGCCGCCGACGCCGCGCCCGAGCTCGGCCGCGCGCAGGAGCGGGTCGTGCGCCTGCAGAGCCTGCGCGACCGGCTCGAGTCCACCGGCTCGGTGGCCGCCGAGCGGGTGCGCCTGCTCTCGCAGGACGAGGTGCACGAGAGCACCTCCGGCCGCGACCCGGAGGAGCTGCGCGCGCAGGCCGCCCGGGCCCGCGAGGCCGAGGAGCTGCTCCAGGCCGAGATCGCCGAGACGACCCAGGCCCTCCAGGACGCCGTCGCCGCCCGCGAGGAGGCCGAGCAGGCGTTCAGCGCCGAGCAGCAGCGACTGGCCCGCCTGGCCCGGGCCGCGGCCGACCGTCGCGAGGGCCTGGCCAAGCTCGCCGGCCAGGTCGGCGCCCGGCGCAGCCGCATCGAGGCGGGGGAGGCCGAGATCGGCCGGCTCCAGGCCCTCGTCACCGAGGCCCGCCAGCGCGCCGCCGACGCCGAGCGCGAGTTCGCCTCGCTCGAAGGCGGCATCGCCCACGAGGAGGAGGGCGAGGAGGGCCTCGACACGACGTACGAGGCGGCCGCCGAGCGGCTCGCGGAGGCCGAGGCGGAGGTCGAGCGGCTCCAGCAGGAGGAGCGCGAGGCCGAGCGCGACCGCTCGACGGCCCAGGCCCGCCTCGAGGCGCTCGAGCTGAGCCTGCGCCGTAAGGACGGCGCCGCCACGCTGCTCGAGGCCGCCGACGACGCCCACGCCGTCATCGGGGCGGTCGCGGCGCTCGTCCACGTCTCCGGCGGCCACGAGGCCGCCGTCGCCGCCGCCCTCGGCTGGGCGTCCGAGGCGCTCGCCGTCGGGTCGGCCGACGCCGCCGCGGCCGCGCTCGCCTCGCTGCGCGACACCGACGGGGGCCGGGCGGCGCTGCTCGTCGGCGAGACCGCCGCACCGCAGGACCCCGCGTCGTGGCCGTCACTGGAGGCCGACGCCGTCTGGGCGCGCGACGTCGTCACCGCCCCCGACACCGTCCTGCCCGCCGTGCACCAGGTGCTGGAGCGGGTCGCCCTCGTCCCGACCGCCGCCCACGCGGTCGCCCTCGTCGCCCGCCACCCGGGCGTCACCGCCGTGACCGCCGACGGCGACGTCTTCGGCCCCGGCTGGGCCCGGGGCGGCAGCAGCGCCGGCGAGAGCCTCCTCGAGGTGCAGGCCGCCGTCGACGAGACCCGGGCCACCCTCGACGAGGCCACGGCGCGGGCCGAGCGGACGCGCTTCGCGCTGGCCGCCGCCCGCGAGAAGGCGACGGCCGTCGAGACCGACGTCGACGCCGCGCTCGAGGCCCTCCACGAGTCCGACGCCCGGATGGCCGCCGTCGCCGAGCGCCTGGGCGGCCTCGGCGCCGCGATGCGCACCGCCGGCGCCGAGGCCGAGCGCGCCGAGAAGGCCATCGCCAACGCGCAGGAGCGCCTCGAGGCCGACCGCGCCGAGCTCGACGCCCTCGCCCAGCGCCTCGCCGAGGCGGAGGCGGAGCCGGCCGCCGACGACGCCGACCCCTCGACGGACGAGCGCGACCGCCTCGAGCTCGGCGCCAGCCGTGCCCGCACCGCCGAGACCGAGGTCCGCCTCGCCCTGCGCACCAAGGAGGAGCGGGCCCGCTCGCTCGCCGGGCGCGCCGACTCGCTCGAGGGCGCGGCCCGCAACGAGATCGCCGCACGCGAGCGGCTGCGCGAGCGGCGCGAGAAGCGCCGCCGGGAGGCCGAGGTGGCCGCCGCCGTCCACGAGGCCGCCGCCTGGGCCGTCGAGGAGGTCGCCGCCGCGCTCACCCGCGCCGGGACCCTGCGCGACGCCGCCGAGGCCGAGCGGGTCGAGCGCGACCGCACCGTGGCGGGCCTGCGGGAGCGGCTCGGGACCGTCCAGGACGAGCTGCGCGACCTCACCGACGCCGCGCACCGCGACGAGATGGCCCGCGCCCGGCAGCTGGCGCGCATCGAGCAGCTGCAGGCCAGGGCCGTCGAGGAGCTCGGCGTCGACCCCGACGTCCTCGTCGAGGAGTTCGGGCCGCACCAGCCGGTCCCGCACGTCGCCGCGCCGGGGGAGGACCCCGACACGCTCCCCGAGCCGCAGCCCTACGTCCGCGAGGAGCAGGAGAAGCGGCTGCGCAAGGCCGAGCGTGCGCTCTCGGCGCTCGGCCGGGTCAACCCGCTCGCGCTCGAGGAGTTCGCGGCGCTCGAGGAGCGGCACACCTTCCTCACGACCCAGCTCGAGGACCTCAAGCGCTCCAAGCGCGACCTGCTGGACATCGTCAAGGAGGTCGACGAGCGCGTCGAGCAGGTCTTCACCGAGGCCTTCTTCGACACGAAGGAGCAGTTCGAGCGCGTCTTCCAGCGGCTGTTCCCCGGCGGCGAGGGGCGCCTGGTCCTCACCGACCCCGACAACATGCTGACGACCGGCATCGAGGTCGAGGCGCGCCCGCCGGGCAAGAAGGTCAAGCGGCTCTCGTTGCTCTCCGGTGGCGAGCGCTCGCTCGTCGCGGTGGCGCTGCTCGTCGCGATCTTCAAGGCCCGCCCGAGCCCGTTCTACATCATGGACGAGGTCGAGGCCGCGCTCGACGACACCAACCTCGGTCGCCTCATCACCCTCTTCGAGGAGCTGCGCGACTCCAGCCAGCTCATCGTCATCACGCACCAGAAGCGCACGATGGAGGTCGCCGACGCGCTGTACGGCGTCTCGATGCGCGGCGACGGCGTGACGACGGTCGTCAGCCAGCGCATCCGCGACGTCGCCGCCTCCGCCTGACACGGAAGGGGCCGGGCACCCCCGGCGCCCGGCCCCTCCGTGCCGGGTCGCCCCGGCGATGTCCTACTTCTGCGCCACGCAGCAGCCGAGGCACGGTCCGCACTTGACGAACGCGTTGGCCGGCAGCGTGGTGGACAGGAGCGTTCCCCCCGCGATGAGCGAGACGGCGACGATACGAGCAACCTTCTTCATGGTGTTCCTCTCGGTCGAAGTGACCGGGACGCTACTCGGCTACCGGGATCCGCGCGCGCTGGACGAACCCGGCCCCTCCACCCAGCCCGCGAGGAGGGCGCGCTCGTCCTCGTCGTCGAGGCCGGTGCGCCGCGGCTGGTCGGCCGGTCGCGACTCCTCCCACGCGAGGGTGTCGCGCAAGGTCTCGAGGAGCGGTCGGTGCGTCAGGCCGAGCGCGCGGGCGGCCTCGCCGGTGCGCGAGGCGAAGCCGCCGTACTCGGGGAACGGCAGCCAGAGCGGGAGCGACCGCGGGCCCATCCACGCGTCGACGCCCTGCTCGGCGAGCCAGGCCGGGTCCGCCGCGACGACCTCGGCGGCACCGCCGGCCGCCTCACGGGATGCCTCGAGCAGCCGCCCGAGCGTCGTCGTCGGACCGACCGCGTCGACGACCCCGGCCGTCCCGGACTCGGCGCAGCGGACCATCCAGGCGGCGAGGTCGCGGACGTCGAGGACCTGGACCGGGTCGCCGAGGGCGGCGGGGGCGAGGACCCGGCCCGGCGCGGCGGGACGGGCGAACCGCCACGGCCACCAGCCGGTGCGCCCCGAGGCGTCCCCCGGCCCGCCGAGGAGGCCGGCGCGCGCCACGAGCGTCCGGGACGGGCCGAGCCCGTCGAGCACGGCCTGCTCGCACGCCACCTTGGCGCCGCCGTAGGCGTCGGGGTCGTCGCCGCCGACGTCGCGCGGGGCGAGCAGCGGCGTGGACTCGTCGGCGCCCGGGACGGAGTGGTCGGCGTAGACGTTGCCGGTCGACACGAAGCCCCAGTGACCGACGCGGCCGGCGAGGGCGGCCACGGCCCGGCGCACCTGGCCGGGGTCGCGGGCGACGTCGAGCACCGCGTCCCAGTCCTCGTGCTCGACCCCGCCGAGCCCGGCGTCGGGGTCGTCGCGATCGGCCCGGACGAGCCTCGTGCCGTCCGCGGGGGCTCCGGAACGGCCGCGCGCCACGCAGGTGACGTCGTGCCCGCGCCCGAGGCCGGCGCGGGCCAGCTCGCGGCCGAGGAAGGCGGTGCCACCGAGGACGAGGAGTCGCATCCGGCCACCCGACCACGCCCGACGGGTCACGCGAAAGGGCTGTTCGCGCAGGGCGGAGCGCTCGGCGGCGACCGCGGGGACCCCGGTTCGTCCACGAGACCCCGGCTCGAAGCCCTTGTCTCGTGGACATGTCGGGGTGACCCCGACATGTCGTGACGGGTGGGACCGATGGGGGCGGAGCCGGTCAGCGGGGCAGGCCGCCGGCGGAGCCGAGGGGCCAGAAGCGCAGGACCACCGGCCCGACGACGCGCTCGACGGGGACGAAGCGGGCGCACTCGCCGCCCCCGGAGGTCGAGCCCCGGCAGCCCAGCACCGAGTCGGCCGACTCCGAGCGGTGGTCGCCGAGGACGAGGAGGTTCTCCTCGGGCACGGTCACCTGGGGGAAGCAGCGCTGCGAGCGGGGGGTGCTCGAGCAGTCGAGGCTGCCGCGGACGAACGGCAGGTCGCCGTGGACGTACGGCTCGTCGAGGGCGACGTCGTCGACGGTCACCCGGCCGTCGACGGAGCAGCAGGCGACGCGGTCGCCGGGCAGCCCGACGACCCGCTTGACCGTGTAGGACGTGTTGCTCGGGCCGATGCCGACCACGTCCCCGGCCGCACGCGCGAGCCGGGCCAGCGGGTTCGACGCCGGGGGCAGCCGCCGGTCCTGCCACGTGGTGCCGTGCCCGAAGACGACGACGTCGCCGCGCTCCACGGAGTGGTCGAGCCGGTCCACGAGGATGCGGTCGCCGATCCGCAGCGTGTTCTCCATCGACTGCGAGGGGACGCCGAAGGGCTTGACGAGGAAGGCCTGGACGAGCGCGATCGCCACGACGGCGACGAGGACCTCGGTGAACCACGGCAGTCGACGCCGACGTCGCGCGGTGGTCGGCTCGGCCGACACGACACCGGGGTCGGTCACGTGCGCCACCCTAGTTGCGGCCCGGCGCAGGTGTCGATTTGGCCACGCGCGCACGGGATCCCGAGAATGGACCCATGCTCGCGGTCGTCGTCACCCTGCTCCTCCTCGTCGTCCTCGCCGTCGCCGTCCTCGGGATGGTGGCCGTCCCCGCCCGCCGGGCCGGTCGCGAGGTCCTCACGGAGCGCGGGACGGCCGCGGTCGCCGGTCTGCGCGAGCGCGCCGACCGTGGGGGCCGCCCGGCGGGGCAGGAGCCCGAGCGCGAGACCGTCGCCGCCTGAGCGCGTGGCGCCGCCCGGCTCCCGGTGTCCGCGGGGTGTGGTCGAATGAGGCGAACCCCGAGAGCGAAGGAGCCGCCCCGATGAGGTCCGGCATCGACATGGCCGGCGTCGACCAGACGGTCCGCCCGCAGGACGACCTGTTCGCGTTCGCCAACGGCAGCTGGCTGGCGCGCACGACCATCCCCGAGGACCGCGGGCGCTACGGCACGTTCGACGTGCTGCGCGAGGCGGCGGAGGAGCACGTCCGGACGATCATCGAGGAGACGGCCGCCGGGTCGCCCGCCGCCGGCACGGTCGCGGCCAAGGTCGGCGACCTCTACTCGAGCTTCATGGACGAGGCGCGCGTCGAGGCCCTCGGCGCGGCGCCGCTGCGGGGCGACCTCGAGCGGGTCGCCGCCGTCCGCGACGCCTCGGGCCTCATGGGCCTGCTCGGCGAGCTGGCCCGCGAGGGCGTCTTCGGGCCGGTCGTGCCCTTCGTCAACACCGACGACCGCGACCCCGACCGCTACGTCGTCTACCTCGAGCAGGCCGGCCTGGGCCTGCCCGACGAGTCCTACTACCGCGAGCCGCAGCACGCCGCCGTGCTCGAGGCCTACACCCCGCACGTCGCGCGGATGCTCGAGCTCGCCGGGTACCTCGGCGCGCAGGGTGCCGCCGAGCGCGTCGTCGCGCTCGAGACCCACCTCGCGTCCCACCACTGGGACAAGGTGACCAACCGCGACCCGGTCAAGACCTACACGCTCGTCGACCGCGCCGGCCTCGACGCGCTCGCCCCCGGCATCGACTGGGACGCCTTCCTCGCGGGGATGCAGGCCCCGGCCCGCACCTTCTCCGCGGTCGTCGTGCGCCAGCCCGGCTACCTCACCGCGCTCGGCGAGGCGCTCCACCACGAGCCGGTCGAGGCCTGGCGCGACTGGCTCGCCTGGCACGTCGTCCACGCGCACGCGCCCTACCTGTCCTCGGCCTTCGTCGAGGAGAACTTCGACTTCTACGGGCGCACCCTCTCGGGCGTCCCGCGGCTGCGCGACCGGTGGAAGCGCGCCGTCTCCCTCGTCGAGGACGCACTCGGCGAGGCCGTCGGGCAGCTCTACGTCGAGCGACACTTCCCGCCGCACGCCAAGGCGCGGATGCTCGAGCTCGTCGACAACGTCGTCGAGGCCTTCCGGCAGAGCCTGTCCGCCGTCCCGTGGATGGGGCCGGCGACCCGCGCCGAGGCCCTCGCCAAGCTCGAGGCGTTCACCCCGAAGATCGGCTACCCCGACCGCTGGCGAGACTACTCCGCGCTCCAGGTCGAGGCCGGCGACCTCCTCGGCAACGTCAAGCGGGCCAGCGCGTTCGAGGCCGAGCGCAACCTCGCCAAGCTCGGCGGCCCGGTCGACCGCACCGAGTGGTTCATGACGCCGCAGACGGTCAACGCCTACTACAACCCGGGGATGAACGAGATCGTCTTCCCCGCGGCGATCCTCCAGCCCCCGTTCTTCGACGTCGACGCCGACGACGCGGTCAACTACGGCGGCATCGGCGCGGTGATCGGTCACGAGATCGGGCACGGCTTCGACGACTCCGGCTCGCAGTTCGACGGACGCGGCGAGCTGCGCGACTGGTGGACCGCCGAGGACCGCGAGCGGTTCCAGGCGCTCGCGGACGCGCTCATCGGGCAGTTCTCCGTCCTCGAGACCCGTGACGCGCCCGGCACGCCGGTCAACGGGGCGCTGACCGTCGGCGAGAACATCGGCGACCTCGGCGGCCTGACGATCGGCCACTCCGCCTACCGGATCTCGCTCGGCGGGCAGGACGCGCCCGAGCTCGACGGCTTCACCGGCGACCAGCGCTTCTTCCTCGGCTGGGCGCAGGTCTGGCGGGGGATGGCCCGCGCCGCCGAGGCCGAGCGCCTGCTCGCCGTCGACCCGCACAGCCCGATGGACCTGCGCGCCAACGCGGCGCGCAACCTCACGGCCTTCCACGAGGCCTTCGGGACGCAGCCGGGCGACGGGATGTTCCTCCCGGAGGCGGAGCGGGTCACCATCTTCTGAGGTGGGGGCGCCCGCCCGGTTTGGGCTGTGCCGGTCGCCTTGACAGGATGGCCGGGTGACTGACTCGATCCTCACCTACGTCGGCATCGCCGTCGCCGTCCTCGTCGTCGTCGGGGGCGTGGTCCTCGGCCTCGTCCGCGGCCGCGGCGGCGCCGAGCGAGACCTCGAGGCGCCCGAGCGCGCCGACGCGCCGGGCACGCCCGGCCCGGCCGACGCCGAGCTCGCGCCGGACGGGGCGATCGGGACGATCGAGCACCCGGGCGAGGTCGTCGAGGAGGAGCCGCCCGCCCCGGCGCCGGCCCCCACCCCGACGGTCCCGACCGTCGAGACCCCGGAGGCCCCGGCCGGCCGGCTGCACCGCCTCCGGGCGCGCCTCGCGCGCTCCAACACGGCGATCGGCCGCGGCCTGCTCGCGCTGCTCGCGGGCGGGAAGCTCGACGACGCCGCGTGGGAGGAGGTCGAGGACACCCTCCTCGCCGCCGACCTCGGGGTCGCCGCGACGACCGAGCTCGTCGACGCCCTGCGCACCCGCGTCGCCGTCGAGGGCGCCGCCGACGAGGCGGCCGTCCGCCGCCTCCTGCGCGAGGAGCTGCTCGCCCTCGTCGACCCGTCGATGGACCGCTCGCTCGCCGACGAGCGCGTCGGCGACCGCCCGGCGTGCATCCTCGTCGTCGGCGTCAACGGCACCGGCAAGACGACGACCGTCGGCAAGCTGGCCCGCGTGCTCGTGGCCGAGGACAAGGACGTCGTCCTCGGCGCCGCCGACACCTTCCGCGCCGCCGCCGCCGACCAGCTCGAGACGTGGGGCGGGCGCGTCGGCGTCCCGACCGTGCGCTCGGACCGCGACGGCGCCGACCCGGCCTCGGTCGCCTTCGACGCCGTCAAGGCCGCCGCGGAGCTCGAGGCCGACGTCGTGCTCGTCGACACCGCGGGCCGCCTCCAGAACAAGACCGGCCTCATGGACGAGCTCGGCAAGGTCAAGCGCGTCATCGAGAAGCAGAGCCCGGTCGACGAGGTCCTCCTCGTCCTCGACGCGACGACCGGCCAGAACGGCATGAAGCAGGCCGAGGTCTTCGCGCAGGTCGTCGGCATCACCGGCATCGTGCTCACCAAGCTCGACGGCACCGCCAAGGGCGGCATCGTCGTCGCCGTGCAGCGCGCGCTCGGCGTGCCGGTCAAGCTCGTCGGGCTCGGCGAGGGTCCGGACGACCTCGCGCCGTTCGACGCCGAGGCCTTCGTCGACGCGATCATCGACTGACGCCGCCGCCACCCGCCACCCGCCGCGGCGCCGCGCCCGGCTCAGACCGAGCAGGCCGGCGTCCCGCCGGGCAGCCGGTGCCGGTTGCGCGCGACCCAGAAGTAGGCGGCCCGCGCCGCCTGGCGCACCCCCGGCACGAATACGAGCGCCCCGAGCGGGCGCACCCACGGCCGCGACGCGAGCAGCGCCCGCGCGACGGCGTCCTGCGCCGACGAGACCCTGCCGTCGGCCGCGACCCACTGGACGGCCTCGGTGCACGCCTGCTCGGTGACCCCGAGCGGCCCGAGCTCGACCCGCTGCCAGGGCTCCACCGCGTAGTCGGCGGGGGAGCGGCGCAGCCGCAGGAGCACGCGCACCGACGAGCTGCAGAAGGCGCAGTCGCCGTCGAAGAGCAGGACCGGCAGCCGGGGCGTCACGGGGGCGGGCACCACTCCATCGTCGCACCGGGTCTCACGATGCGGGACCGGGCGGACGGCGAAACGCGTTCCTTACACGGACGCCGATCCCGCAACACCGGCGTAACAGGACACGGCAGGTCGTGAAACCCGGGGCCGTGACAGTACTGGTCCATGAGCACGACACTCCTCCCGCTGGCAGACGCTGCGGAGACCGTCGACTACGCGTCGGCGGGGTTCCTCATCCTCTGCGCCTCCCTCGTCCTCCTCATGACCACCCCGGGCCTCGCGCTGTTCTACGGCGGCCTGACCCGGTCCAAGTCGGTCCTCAACATGATGATGATGTCCTTCGGCGCCATGGGCGTCGTCGGCATCGTCTACGTCCTCTGGGGCTACTCGATGTCCTTCGGCTCCGAGGACGTGGGCGGCATCATCGCCAACCCGTTCGAGAAGTTCGGCCTCGCCGGCACCGACGGGATCGTCAACCCCTTCGGCTACGAGGGCTACGGGAACATCCCCGAGCTCGCCTTCGTCGGCTTCCAGCTGACCTTCGCCGTCATCACCGTCGCCCTCATCAGCGGCGCCGTGGCCGACCGCGTCAAGTTCTCCACCTGGATGGTCTTCTCGGGCCTCTGGGTGACCCTCGCCTACTTCCCGATCGCCCACATGGTGTGGGGCGGCGGCCTGCTCTCCGGCGCCGAGACGAGCCTCTCGTCGCTCGTCTTCGGCTCGACCGACGGCGCCGCGAACGTCGCGCCGATCGACTTCGCCGGCGGCACGGTCGTCCACATCAACGCCGGCATGGCGGGTCTCGTCCTCGCCCTCGTCGTCGGCGTCCGGGTCGGCTTCGGCAAGGTGCCGATGCGCCCGCACAACGTCCCGCTCGTGATGATCGGCGCCGGCCTGCTGTGGTTCGGCTGGTTCGGGTTCAACGCGGGCTCCGAGCTCGCCCCCGACGGCACCGCGGCCCTCGTCTGGGTCAACACGACCGTCGCGACCTGCGCGGCGATGATGGGCTGGCTGCTCCTGGAGAAGATCCGCGACGGCCACGCCACCTCCGTCGGCGCCGCGTCCGGTGTCGTCGCCGGCCTCGTCGCCATCACCCCGGCCTGTGGTGCCCTCTCGCCCCTCGGCTCGATCGTCCTCGGCCTCGTCGCCGGCGCCCTGTCGGCCTACGCGGTCGGCCTGAAGTTCAAGTTCGGCTTCGACGACTCGCTCGACGTCGTCGGCGTCCACCTCGTCGCCGGCCTCTGGGGCACCATCGGCGCCGGCCTGCTCTCCACGAGCACCGGCCTCTTCTACGGTGGTGGCGTGCAGCAGACCGTCGTCCAGGTCCTCGTCGCGCTCGCCTCGCTCGTCGTCTCGGGTGTCGTCACCCTCGTCATCGCCCTGGCGCTCAAGGCGACGATGGGCTGGCGCATCCCGGAGGACGTCGAGGTCGCCGGCATCGACCAGGCCGAGCACGCCGAGTCCGCCTACGAGCTCGCGACCCGCGGCGGCCGCCTCGGCGGGGCCACCCCCGCCCCCGGCGCCACCCGCAGCAGCGAGAGCCTCGACCTCGAAGGAGCCAAGTGATGAAGCTCGTCACCGCCATCATCAAGCCGCACCAGCTCGACGAGGTGAAGGAGGCCCTCGAGGCCTTCGGCATCCAGGGCATGACCATCAGCGAGGCCCAGGGCTACGGTCGCCAGCGCGGGCACAGCGAGGTCTACCGCGGCGCGGAGTACACCGTGGACTTCGTCCCGAAGACCCGCCTCGAGGTCCTCGTCGACGACATGGACGCCAGCTCGGTCGTCGACGTCGTCCTCAAGGCCGCGCAGACCGGCCGCATCGGTGACGGGAAGGTCTGGGTGACGCCCGTCGAGGAGGTCGCCCGGGTCCGCACCGGGGAGCGCGGGGTCGAGGCGATCTGAGCGATGGCCACCTCCTCGAGCGACATCGGCTCCCGGAGGCTCGACCTGGCCGGCACCCGCGACTTCGCCGTCGCCGGTGCCGGCCGGGCGCGCCGGGAGGCCCTGTCCACCTTCAACCGCGAGTGGCTCGCCGAGGTCTGGCGCTCCGCGACCGGCGGGGTGCGCCTCGAGGGGGTGGCCCTGGCCGCCGTCGGGAGCCTCGGGCGCGGTGACGCCGGGCCCCTCTCCGACTACGACCTCGTCCTCCTGCACTCCGAGCGCTCCCTGCCGGCCAAGGAGCTCACCGCCCTCGCCGACCGGGTCTGGTACCCGATCTGGGACGCCGGGGTGCGCCTGGACCACAGCGTCCGCACGGTCACCCAGTGCCGCCAGGTGGCGGCCGCCGACCTCACCGCGGCCGTCGGGATGCTTGACCTCGCCGCGGTGGCGGGCGACGCCGAGCTCGTGACCGCCGCCCGCTCCACCGTCGCCCACGACTGGCGTGGCAACGCCCGCAAGCGCCTGCCGCAGCTCGTCGAGGCGCTCGGCTCGCGGCACGCCCGCCAGGGCGACCTCGCGCAGTCCATCGAGCCCGAGCTCAAGGAGGCCCACGGCGGCCTCCGCGACATGACCGTCCTCGCCGCGCTCGCCGAGGCCTGGCTCGCCGACCGGCCGCACGGGGGCGTCGACCGCGCCCACGAGCTGCTCCTCGACGTCCGCGACGCGGTCCACGTCGTGACCGGTCGCGGCCGTGACCGCCTCGGGCGCGAGGACCACGACGCCGTCGCCGCGCTGCTCGGCTTCCCGGACGCCGACGACCTGCTGACCGCCGTCTCCGGCGCCGGCCGGCTCATCGCCTACGCGCTCGACGGCACCGTGCGCCGCGCCGGTCAGTCGCAGCGCGCCCGCACGCTGCGGGTCGGCCCGCGCCGCCCGCAGATGACCCCGCTCGGCCACGGCTTCTTCGCGAGCGACGGCGAGGTCGTCCTCGGCTCCTCGCGCCTGGCCGAGACCGACGACGGGATGGCGCTGCGCGCCGGGGTCGTCGCCGCGCGCGCCGGCCTGCCGGTCGCCCCGACGACCCTCGAGAACCTCGCCTCCCACGTGCCCGCGCTGCCGGAGCCGTGGCCGCCGGCCGCGCGCGACCTGCTCGGTGACCTTCTCGCCTCCGGGCCGGGGCTCGTCACCGTCTGGGAGGGCCTGGACCAGGTCGGCGTCGTCGAGCAGTGGCTGCCCGAGTGGGCCGCCGTCCGCTCGCGCCCGCAGCGCAACGCCGTGCACCGGCACACGGTCGACCGGCACCTCGTCGAGACCGTCGTCCGGGCGGCCGGGCTGGTGCGGCGCACCTCGCGTCCGGACCTGCTCCTCGTCGCCGCGCTGCTCCACGACATCGGCAAGGTCCGTGGCGCGCACGACCACTCGGTGACCGGCGCGGAGACGACGCGCACCGTCGCGACCCGGTGGGGCTTCCCGCCGCGCGACGTCGAGGTCCTCGTCACGCTCGTGCGCGAGCACCTGACGCTCATCGAGCTCGCGACCCGGCGCGACCACCAGGACCCGGCCACCGTCGACGCCGCCGTCGAGGCCGTCGGCGGCGACCGCGAGGTGCTCGAGCTGCTGCTCGCGCTCTCGGAGGCCGACGCCTCGGCCGCCGGCCCGCTCGCGTGGACCGACTGGCGCTCGACCCTGCTGGACCAGCTGGCGAACGCCGTCCGGGCGCGCCTCGACGCACCACAGCCGGTCCCGGCCGCCGCGGGGGCCGAGGCGCCGTCCGGGCCCGGCGCGCTCGACCCCGACGTCGCGGCCGCGGTGCGCGCCGGCGAGCCGCGGGTCACCGTCGTCTCGGGTGGCGGGTCGCACCGCCTCGACATCGTCGACCTCGACCGGGTCGGGCTGTTCGCCGACACCGCGGGGCTGCTCGCCGCCGAGGGCCACACCGTGCGCACGGCCATCCTGCGCACCGTCGACGGCATCGCCATCGACGAGTGGCACGTCGAGTCGCCCTCGGGCGCCGTCCCCGACCCCGAGCGGATCGTCCGCGGCCTCGCCCGGCTCGGCCGTGGCGACCGGGCGCCGCTGCAGACCCTCGACCGCCGCCGCGCCCACCTGCCGCGGCCCTCGCGGGAGTCGGGCATCGGCTCGCCGGGCCAGGCGCGGGCGCTCGTCGTGCCCGGCGCCAGCACCGAGGCGACCGTGCTCGAGGTGCGGGCGCAGGACCGGCCGGGGCTGCTCCACGAGCTCGGGGCGGCGCTCGCCGGTGCGGGGATGTCGGTCCGCTCGGCGCACATCGCGACCTACGCGGGGCAGACGCTCGACACCTTCTACCTCACCGGCGCCGACGGGCTGCCGCTGCCGCCGGCCCGGGTGGCCCAGGCGGTCAGCCTCGTCATCGACACGTGCGACGGGGTCGGCCCGGCCTGACCCCCGGTCACACCCGCCACGCGAGTATCGGGTGACCCGATACCGCTGCGCTTTCCCCGAGTACCGTTGTCGGGTGAAGCGCGGTCGTATCGGGTGACCCGATACGCGTGAGGTCTCGGGGGTGCGGGCCCTGGTGGCGCGGGTCTCGGTCCGGCGGGGCGTCCACCAGTCGTTAGGCTGTGCCGGTGTTCACGAGCCTGTCCGACCGCCTGACCGAGACCTTCCGCAACCTGCGGACCAAGGGCCGCCTCAGCGAGTCCGACGTCAACAGGACGGTGCGCGACATCCGCCTCGCGCTCCTCGACGCCGACGTCGCCCTGCCGGTCGTCAAGGCCTTCACCGGCAGCGTGCGCGAGCGCGCCCTCGGGGCGGAGGTGAGCGAGGCGCTCAACCCGGCGCAGCAGGTCGTCAAGATCGTCAACGAGGAGCTCGTCGGCATCCTCGGCGGCGAGACGCGCAGCATCCGCTTCGCCAAGCAGCCGCCGACCGTCATCATGCTCGCCGGCCTCCAGGGCTCGGGCAAGACGACCCTCGCGGGCAAGCTCGCCTTCTGGCTTAAGGAGCAGGGGCACACCCCGATGCTCGTCGCGGCCGACCTCCAGCGCCCGAACGCCGTCACCCAGCTCGAGGTCGTCGGCCAGCGCGCCGGCGTGCCGGTCTACGCGCCCGAGCGCGGCAACATCGCCGGCCACGACGTCGTCGGCGGCGACATCGAGGGCACCCGCTCGCACGGCGACCCGGTCCGAGTATCGCGCGACGGCATCGCCGAGGCCCGCGCCCGCCAGCACGACGTCGTCATCGTCGACACCGCGGGCCGCCTCGCCGTCGACGCCGACCTCATGCAGCAGGCCGCCGACATCCGCGCGGCGATCCAGCCCGACGAGGTCCTCTTCGTCATCGACGCGATGATCGGCCAGGCGGCCGTCGAGACCGCCGAGGCCTTCCTCGAGGGCGTCGACTTCACCGGGGTCGTCCTCTCCAAGCTCGACGGCGACGCCCGCGGTGGCGCGGCGCTCTCGGTCGCGTCGGTCACCGGCCGGCCGATCATGTTCGCCTCGACCGGTGAGAACACCAAGGACTTCGAGGTCTTCCACCCCGACCGGATGGCCTCGCGCATCCTCGACATGGGTGACGTCCTCACCCTCATCGAGCAGGCCGAGAAGGCGTTCGACCGCACCCAGGCCGCCGAGATGGAGCGCAAGTTCCTCGCGGCCGAGGACTTCACGTTCGACGACTTCCTCCAGCAGATGGCCGCCATCAAGAAGATGGGGTCCCTCAAGTCGATCCTCGGGATGATGCCGGGGATGGGCCAGATGAAGGCCCAGCTCGACGCCTTCGACGAGCGCGAGTTCGACCGGGTCGAGGCGATGGTCCGCTCGATGACCCCGTTCGAGCGCAACCACCCCAAGCAGATCAACGGCTCGCGCCGCGCCCGCATCGCCAAGGGCTCGGGCGTCACCACGTCCGAGGTCAACCAGCTGCTCGAGCGCTTCGGCGAGGCGCAGAAGATGATGAAGCAGCTCGCGAAGGGCGGCGGCATCCCCGGCATGCCCGGGATGGGCTCCGGCCCCGGCAAGCGCGGCCGCCAGCAGGCGCCGCAGCGCAAGAAGTCCAAGTCGGGCAACCCGGCCAAGCGGGCGGCCGAGGAGCGCGCCGCGGCGCAGAAGGCCGCGCAGGCCCCGCCCTCGGGCGCGAGCTTCGGCGGCGGCGGCGACCTCGACCCCGCCGCGTTCGACCCGGCGAACCTGCCGAAGGGCTTCGACAAGTTCCTCGGGAAGTGACCACCGCCGGCCTGAACACGCTCGCGGTCGGCACCGACGGCCCGCGGGTCGCGTTCCTCCACGGGCTCTTCGGCCAGGGCCGCAACTGGACCCAGATCGCCAAGGCCCTCGCCGGCCCGGACGGCACGGGGGCGCGCTGCCTGCTCGTCGACCTGCCCGACCACGGGCGCTCGCCGTGGAGCGAGGAGTTCTCCTACGAGGGCTACGCGGCGGCCGTCGCGGCGACCCTCGCCGAGGCCGCGCCGGGGGAGCGCTGGGTCGTCGTCGGCCACAGCCTCGGCGGCAAGGTCTCGATGGTCCTCGCGCTGCGGCACCCCGAGCTGCTCGCGAGCCTCGTCGTCGTCGACATCGCCCCGAAGGGCTACGGCGACCTCGACCGCTTCCGGGGCTACATCGACGAGATGCACGCCCTGCCGCTCGCCGAGCTGACCAGCCGTGCGGACGCCGAGGTGCGCTTCCGCGAGCCCGACCCCGGTGTCAAGGCCTTCCTCCTGCAGAACCTGCGGCGGCACGGCAGCGACTGGTCGTGGCAGGCCAACCTCGCGCTCGTGCGCGCCGACGCCGAGCGGGGGAGCGCCTCGCTCATCGCCGACTTCCCGGACCTCGGGGACGCGGTGTGGGACGGCCCCGTCGTCTGGCTGGCCGGCTCCGAGTCCGGGTACGTCCGTCCCGACGACGTCCCGGGGATGCGCGCGCACTTCCCGAAGGTGCGCCTCGTGACGGTCAAGGGCGCCGCCCACTGGGTGCACACCGACGCGCCGCAGGTCGTCGTCGAGACGCTGCGCCGCGTCGTCCGCTCCGTCAGCCCCTGACGGCCGGGTCCGGGTCCGGCACGTCGTCGATGCTCCGGACGCGCAGCACCGGGCTGCCGACGAGCCAGAGGACGGCCAGCGCCGCGACGAGGGCCGCCAGGGCGATGGCCGGTCCCGTCCCGACGAGCCCGGCGAGCGCGCCGCCGAGCAGCGCCCCGAGGGGCCGCACGCCGTAGTTGACGGTCGTGAAGGCGCCCTGGACCCGGGCACGGACGGCGTCCGGGATGGACGCCACCATCACCGCGTTGACGTTGACGTCGAAGAGCATCACGCCGAAGCCGGTCACCGCCTCGACCGCGGCGAGCACCGACGCCTTCGCGAGGTCCGACCCGTCGGCCAGGACCAGCGCGGAGGTCGGCACCGTGAAGAGCAGCAGCCCGACGACGCCGGTGCGACCGATCCCGAGGCGGCGCGAGACCCGTCCCGCGACGACCGCGCCGAGCAGCCCGCCCGAGGCGCCGAGCCCGAGGGCCAGCCCGATCGTGCCGGCGGACAGCCCGAGCTCGCGGCTGGCGAAGACCACGAGCAGGGCCTGCACGACGAAGGTGAAGAGGTTGACCCACGAGACGCAGCGCAGCAGCGGGGCGAGGATCGGGTCGCGCCAGACGTACCGCATCCCGTCGACCACGCGCCGGCGGAGCGACGAGCCGTCGTCCGGGGCGGGCTCGCGGTCGGGCACGTCGGCGGTGCGCAACAGGCCCGCGGAGGCGAGGAAGGAGAGGCCGTCGACGACGAGCGCGTACGGAGCGGTGAGCAGCTGGACGAGGCCGCCGCCCAGCGCCGGCCCGGCGACGAACGAGCCCGAGCGGGTCGCGGCGAAGTGCCCGTTGGCCTCGACGTAGCGCTCGCGGGGCACGAGCGCGACGAAGAACGGCTGCCAGGCGGAACGGAAGAGGGTCGACCACGCGCCGAGCAGCAGGGCGACGGCGAGGAGGTGGCCGAAGGTCAGCGCCCCCAGCGCGGCGGCGACCGGGACGGTGAGGACGACGAGTGCGCGGGCCAGGTCGGCGGTGACGAGCAGCGCGCGGGGCCGGGGCCGCCGGTCGACCCAGGTGCCGACGAGCAGCGCCAGGAGGTTGGGGAGCCAGACGACCGCCGTGAGCAGGGCGACCCGCGAGGCGCTCTCGTCGAGGACGGTGACCGCGACGAGCGGGACGGCCAGCTCCGAGACGCGGTCGCCGAGCTCGGACACCGTCTGCGCCCCCCACGCGGTGGCGAACCGCCGGCCGCGCCAGAGCGGGGCGGTCGGTGCGAGGGGCGGGGCGCCGGTCATGCTCAGCCGTCGCGCTCGGGCATCACGTGCCGCAGGACGTGGACGAGGCGGGCGTCGTCGGAGGCGGAGGAGGGGTCGGTCTTGCGGTGGACGTAGGGCGCGAGCAGCTCCTCCCAGGCGGCCTCGAGCGCCACGAGCTCCTCGCGGGTGACGAGCACGCGGGTGCTCGAGCGCCCGGCGACCTCCTGCCACGCGAGGGGCAGGGCGGGCTCGGTGTCGCGGTGCCAGTCACCGACGACGTCGCCCTCGACCTCCTCGACGACGCGGGCGAGGGCGCGGCCGGCCTCCAGGGCGCCGGGGCCGTCGGCGGTCAGCCGGTAGCCCCGGCTCGCGGCCTCCCACCAGCGCTCGCGCCCGGACCCCGGCACCACCGCGTCGCGGACCATCCCGTGCTCGGCGAGGTGGCGCAGGTGCCAGCTCGTGACCGACGGCGTCGCGCCGACGGTGGGGGAGAGGCGGGTCGCCGTCGAGGGGCCGTGGCGCTGCAGCTCGCCGAGGAGGCGGACGCGCACCGGGTGGGCGAGGGCCCGCATCCCGCGGGCGTCGAGCTCGAGGTCGTCGTACGCGTTGGCCATGCCCGGCCTCCTCCCTGATCTGAGAGGACCGTATCGAGAGAGTTCTCTCACGTCAACGGACGTTGCGCGTTGGCTAGGGTCGGCGCATGGCATCGGTGCTGCACCTCACGGGACCCGTCCTCGTCGGCCGCGAGGAGGAGCGGCCCGAGGCGTGGGTGCTCGGCGGCCGGCTCACCTTCGAGCGCCCGGCGGGGGACCACGACGTCACGACGATCGCGGGATGGGTGCTGCCCGGCCTCGTCGACGCCCACTGCCACGTCGGCCTCGTCGCCACCGGCGCGACGGACGCCGTGACGGCCGAGGCGCAGGCCACGACCGACCGCGACGCCGGGACGCTGCTCATCCGGGACGCCGGCTCGCCGAGCGACACCCGCTGGGTCGACGACCGTGCCGACCTGCCGCGGATCATCCGCGCGGGGCGGCACATCGCCCGCACGCGGCGCTACATCCGCAACTTCGCGTGGGAGGTCGAGCCCGACGAGCTGGTCGAGCGCGTCCGGCTCGAGGCGCGCGCCGGCGACGGATGGGTGAAGCTCGTCGGCGACTGGATCGACCGCGAGGCGGGCGACCTCACGCCGTGCTGGCCGGTCGACGTCCTCACCGAGGCGGTGGCCGCGGCCCACGAGGAGGGCGCCCGGGTCACGGCGCACTGCTTCGGCGAGCAGAGCCTGCACGACTTCGCCGCCGCGGGCACCGACTGCATCGAGCACGCGACCGGGCTCGTCCCCGAGAGCATCGACGCCTTCGCCCGGCGGGGCATCGCGATCGTGCCGACGCTCGTCAACATCGACACCTTCCCCCAGATCGCCGCGCCGGCCCGCGAGAAGTTCCCCGACTACCACCGGCACATGCTCGACCTCCACGCCCGCCGGTACGAGACGGTCGCGGCTGCGCACGAGGCCGGCGTGCCGGTCTACGTCGGCACCGACGCCGGCGGATCGCTGCCCCACGGCCTCGCCGGCCAGGAGGTGGAGCGGCTGACCCGCTGCGGGTTCTCGGCGCTCGACGCCGTCGACGCCGCGACCTGGTCGGCCCGCGCGTGGCTCGATCGGCCCGGGCTGGAGGAGGGGGCCGAGGCCGACCTCGTCGTCTACGCCGAGGACCCGCGGGCCGACGTCGGGGTGCTGGGGCACCCCGTGGCCGTCGTGCTCCGCGGGTCCGTCGTCGGCTGAGCGGGCCTCAGCCGCGCGGGGCGGCCTCGGGGTCCGTCGCGTCCTCGAGGTCGGCCAGGTCGCGGTCGAGCTCGCGGTCCAGCCGCGCCTCCTCGGCCCGCTCGGCGCGGTGCGCCCGCAGCGACCAGGCGACGGCCGCGGCCCACACGAGGTAGAGGACGGCGTACACGGCCCAGCGGGTGCCCTCGGACGCGTCGACCCAGTCGCTCTTGAGGATCGTCCGGGTGTTGGTGAGGACGATGACGCCGCCGACGGCCGAGCCCAGGACGCGCGGCGGCACGTGCCGCACGAGCCACGCGGCGATGGGCGCCGCGACGAGACCGCCCGCAAGCAGGGCGAGGACCCAGGCGAAGTCGATGTCCTCCGACCCCAGGGCGAGGAGGAAGCCGAGGCTCGCGGCGACGGAGACGAGGAACTCGCTCGTGTCGATCGAGCCGACGACCTTGCGGGGCTCGAGGCGGCCGCTCGCGAGGATCGCGGGCGTGCCGACCGGGCCCCAGCCACCGCCGCCGGTGGAGTCGACGAAGCCGGCGACGAGGCCGAGCGGCGCGAGGAAGCGCGAGCGCAGCGGGTGGCCGAGGCGGTCCTTGCGCAGGCCCTTGACGGTGAAGCGGACGAGCACATAAACGCCGAGCGTCAGGAGGATGAGCGACATGACCGGCGCCGCGACGGAGGTGTCGAGGCTGGAGAGGAAGGTCGCGCCGGCGAAGGCGCCGACCGCGCCCGGGATGCCGATCTTCAGGACGACCCGCCAGTCGACGTTGCCGAACTTCCAGTGCGAGGCGCCGGAGGCGAGCGTCGTGCCGATCTCGGCGAGGTGGACGGTCGCGGACGCCGCGGCGGGGTTGGTGCCGATGGCGAGCAGCAGGGTCGTCGAGGTGACCCCGTACGCCATGCCGAGCGACCCGTCGACGAGCTGGGCGCCCAGACCGACGAGGGCGAGGAGAACGAGACGCCGCACGGCGACCCCCTGCGAATAGATGAAACCTAGCGGATAAGTAGGGAATATAGGGATGAGGGGGCACGGCGCGCAAGGGTTTCCCGGAACCCGGACCGGTGGCGCCCGGGTGGAAGGATGACGGCGTGGACATCTCCGCCCGCGCCGACTACGCCGTCCGTGCCCTCCTCGTGCTCGCCGAGGACCCGACGGCGGACCGGGCCCACCCGTCCGACGAGCTCGCGCGGCGGGCCGGTGTCCCGGCCAAGTTCCTCGAGGCGATCCTCGGCGACCTGCGCCGCGCGGGGTTCGTCTCGAGCCGGCGCGGCAGCTCCGGCGGCTACCTCCTCGCCCGCCCCCCGGCCGAGATCACGCTGGGGGAGGTGCTGCGCACCGTCGACGGCCCGCTCGCCGAGGTGCGGGGGCAGCGGCCGCACGAGACGCACTACGAGGGCTCCGCCGAGCACCTCGCGACGGTGTGGGTGGCGGCGCGGGCCGCTCTGCGCCGGGTCCTCGACGAGACGACGCTGGACCAGGTCCTCGAGGGACGCCTGCCCGAGCACGTGCGCGCCATGGCCGAGCTGCCCGACGCGTGGGAGAGCCGCTGACCGGGCCGATTCGGCCGCGGGCGCGTCAGCCGCGCTCGCGGGCGGCGTACTCGTCGAGGGTGGCGCCCCACTGCCGCTGGACCAGGCGGTGCAGCGGGGTGTGGTGGACCAGGAGGATGACGACGCGCTGGCGCCTGACGTCGGTCGAGGTCCAGCCGGCGCGCACCCGGCTGCCCCCCGCGACGTCGGGGGTGGCCCGCACCCAGCCGTCCCCGCCGCCTCCGTAGCTCGCGTCGGTGACCGTCCAGCGCACGACGTCGGGATCGGACCAGTCGTAGCGGCACA
Organism: Phycicoccus mangrovi; assembly: GCF_018729305.1. Lineage (NCBI taxonomy): Bacteria > Bacillati > Actinomycetota > Actinomycetes > Micrococcales > Intrasporangiaceae > Phycicoccus > Phycicoccus mangrovi. The sequence continues at coordinate 211,731 of NZ_JAHHWP010000004.1, forward strand.
CGACCCACACCGGTGACCGCGGGCTGCTCTCCCGGGCCTCGGCACAGTCGGCTCCCTCGCCCCGCAGCTCGTAGGTGGCGGGGTCGAGCGTGCGGTGCCAGGTGCGCAGCCGGCGGTCGGAGAAGTCGGTGAAGGCGCGTCGGACCTGCTCGGGGGAGGCCGACGTGCGCAGGTCGATCCGCACGGTCAGCCGGCCGGGGCGGAGGGGGCGGGTCGAAGGCGGGCGCGCAAGGCCTCCGCGCCGTCGCCGGCCAGGCGGTCGAGGGCGGCCGGGCGCCCGGTCAGCAGCAGGAGCAGCGCCCCGACCGGGCCGGCGACCTCGGGCCCGTCGCCGCGCACCCACTCGACGTCGGTCGCGCGCAGGCGGTGGCCGTCGAGCGGGAGGCGTCGGTTGACGGAGGCCAGCCACGACCGTCGCGTGTCCCACCGGCGCGTCGCGGCCAGGGCGCCGGGGCCGGGTCGCAGGTCCAGCGGCAGCCCGAGGGGGACCGCGACGTCCTGGCCGTGCACGAGCGCGTCGGTGAGCGTCTCGAGCGGCGTGACGAAGGCGTTGTACCGGCGCGACCCGATGCCCGCGCGGATGCGCGTCACCACCTCGTCGGTCGTCAGCTCGGCGGCGACGACACGCGCCGACTCGCGGATCGTGCCGTTGAGCCCGGGGTGGCGCCACGTCCGCGGATGACGGGCCAGGAGTGCGAGCAGGTCGCCGAGTGTCTGCGCCTGGAGGGTCAGGTGGGCCGCGACGTCGCGCACCGTCCATCCCTCGCACAGGGACGGGGTGTCCCACTGCTCGGGGGCGAGGCCCTCGAGCAGGGCGACGGTGCGCTCGCGCTGGTCGTCGACGCCCTGCCAGAGGGCGTCCAGCTCGGCGGCCGTCATCGGGTACCTCCGTCTAGGATGGTCCTACAGACGAACCAATATAGTTCGATCATCGGACCATGTGAAGGGGCCGGATGCCGGAGGAGCTGCCGACCAGCCTGCTGATGTTCATCGCCTCCCGCGCCGCGATCTCGCGCGTGCTCGAGGCGGTCCACGCGGCCGGCCACGACGACGTCACCGTGGCGCAGGCCCGCCTGCTCATGGGCGTCGACCCCGGGGGGACGCGCCTCAGCGTGCTCGCCGACCGTGCGCAGGTCGCCAAGCAGACGGCCACCGCCCTCGTCGACAAGCTCGAGCGCGCCGGCTACGTCGAGCGCGTCCGCGACCCCGCGGACGGCCGGGCGCGCCTCGTGCGCCTGACCGGGCGCGGCGAGGGCCTCGTCCCGCTCGCGCGCGCGGAGGAAGCGCGTATCGAGCAGGAGTGGGCGGCCCATCTCGGACCCCGGCGGACGGCCCGGCTGCGCGAGGCGCTCGAGCTGCTGCGCGAGGTCACCGACCCCTACCGCTGACCCCGCGCGCGGGCCGATTCGGCCGCGGGCGCGCGCTCTGGCAGACTGGACCGCTGTACCCGTCCGGGCCCGCCCCTCTCGTGTGGCCCTGGACCGGACGCCTACACACCGGGCGTCGGCTCCCCGCACGCAGATCGTGCGGTCTCGCCGCGTCCACGAACCGAAAGTGGGACCGCCACCGTGGCCGTCAAGATTCGTCTCAAGCGGATGGGCAAGATCCGCACCGCCATCTACCGCGTCGTCGTCATGGACTCGCGCACCAAGCGCGACGGTCGGGCGATCGAGGAGATCGGCAAGTACGACCCCAACCAGGAGCCGTCGCTCATCGAGATCGACATGGAGCGCGCGGACTACTGGGTCGCCCAGGGCGCCCAGCCGACCGAGGCCGTCGCCGCCCTCCTCAAGCACTACAAGGACGGCACCCTCAAGGTCGCCGAGCCCAAGACCTCGAAGAAGGACCTCTACGAGGCGGCCGTCGCCGCCGCGGGCAAGGCCGAGGCCGACGGTGGCGCCGCCACCACCCCGCGCAAGAAGGCCGCCGCGAAGAAGGCCGACGAGGCCCCCGTCGCCGCCGACACCGAGGGCAGCACCGCTGCGGCGGAGTCCACGGACGCCGACGCCGACGCGTCCGCCGACAAGGCCTGACCGTGCTCGAGGAGGCTCTCGAGCACCTCGTGACCGGCATCGTCGACCACAAGGACGAGGTGCAGGTCCGCCGTCGTGACCTGCGCCGTGGCGAGGTCCTCGAGGTGCGCGTGCACCCCGACGACCTCGGCCGCGTCATCGGTCGCTCCGGCCGCACCGCCAGCGCGCTGCGCACCGTCCTCGGTGCCCTCGCCGGCGGCAAGCCGGTCCGCATCGACATCGTCGACACCGACCGGGTCCGCTGACCCGCGTCACCCGTGACGGCGGGGCGCCCCACACCGGGGTGCCCCGCCGTCCGTCGTTCCCCCCGTTCCCTCCAGTCCCCGAGAGGATGTCCGCGTGAGCGAGTCCACCGTCGTCGCCCGGATCGGCAAGCCGCACGGCCTGCGCGGTGAGGTCACCGTCCGCCTGCACACCGACGAGCCCGAGCTGCGCCTCGCGGTCGGCGCCGTCCTCGCGACCGAGGCCGAGGCCGGCTCGGGGGTCCCGCGGGCCCTCACCGTGCGCTCGACCCGCGTGCACAACGGCATCTGGCTGGTGGCCTTCGAGGAGGTCCCCGACCGCACCGGCGCCGAGGGCCTGCGCGGCACCCGGCTCGTCCTCGACGCGGACGCCCCCGAGATCGCCGACGAGGACGACGAGGACCTCTTCACCGAGGCCGAGCTCGTCGGGCTCGCGGTCCACACGCCGGCCGGCGAGCGGGTCGGCGAGGTGACCGGGCTCGTCATCGGCGCCGCCCAGGACCGGCTCGCGGTGCGCCTGGACGACGGACGCACCGGCGAGGTGCCGTTCGTCGCGGCGCTCGTGCCCGAGGTCGACGTCGCGGGCGGCCGCGTCGTCGTCGACGCGCCGGGCGGCCTGTTCGACCTCGAGGACTGACCCCCGGTGCGCCTCGACGTCGTCTCGATCTTCCCCGAGTACCTCGCGCCGCTCGACCTCTCGCTCATCGGCAAGGCGCGGCGCGACGGGCTGCTCGACCTGCACGTCCACGACCTGCGCGACTTCGCCCACGACCGGCACCGCACCGTCGACGACAGCCCGTTCGGCGGCGGCGCCGGGATGGTCATGAAGCCCGAGCCGTGGGCCGGGGCGCTCGACCACGTCGTGGCCACCGGGGCGAGCGGCGTCGCCCCCGTGCCGCACCTGCTCGTCCCCGGGCCGGGCGGCGTCCCCTTCACGCAGGCGATGGCCCACGAGCTCGCGGCGGAGCCGTGGCTGGCCTTCGCCTGCGGCCGCTACGAGGGGCTCGACGAGCGCGTCTACGAGCACGCGGCGGAGCGGATGCGCGTCACCGTCGTCTCGCTCGGCGACTACGTCCTCAACGGGGGAGAGGTGGCGGTGCTCGCCGTCGTCGAGGCCGTCGCGCGCCTCCTGCCGGGCGTCGTCGGCAACGCCGAGTCGCTCGTCGAGGAGTCGCACGAGGGCGGCCTGCTCGAGTACCCCGTCTACACCCGGCCCGCGGTCTGGCAGGACGGCGGCACGACCCGCGAGGTGCCGCCGGTGCTGCTCTCGGGCGACCACGCGGCCATCGCCCGCTGGCGCCACGAGCAGCGGGTGGCCCGCACCGTCGCGCGGCGTCCGGACCTCGTGGCCCCCGCCGCCGCCGTCGGCGGCCTCGACGACCTCGACGTGCGCCCCGCCGTCCCGGCCGACGCCCCCGAGCTGCTCGTCCTCCAGCGCGCCTGCTGGATGCAGGAGGGACGCATCTCGGGCTCGTGGCACATCCCGCCGCTCGAGGAGACCCTCGAGGACGTGGTGCGGGGCCTCGGCGAGTGGACGACCTGGGTGGCGCGGGTGCCCTCGCTCGACGGGTCCGGCCGGCTCGTCGGGTCGGTCCGCGGACGCGTGCGCCCCGGTGACCCGACGGTCTGGGAGACCGGACGGCTCATGGTCGCCCCGGACCTCCAGGGGCGCGGCCTCGGGCGCGACCTGCTGGCGCTCGCGGAAGCCGGTGCGCCGCAGCCGGTCTCGACGTTCTGGATCAACACCGGCCGGGTCAGCGAGGCCAACATCCGGCGCTACAAGCGCGCGGGCTACCGGCTGCTGCCGGGCGAGGGCTCGTTCCCGGGCACGGTCGACCTCACGAAGCGCCGCCCGGCAGGTCGCTGACCGTCACGGGCGCAGCGACGCCCGCAGGTCGTCCGGCAGGAGCAGCGCCCGGCCGATGAGCCGCTCGGCGACGACGGCGGTCACCGTCTGCGCCGCCATGATGCCGACGAGGACCAGCACCTGCGCCGCGGCCGCCTGCGCCGGGGTGCCGCCGCCGAGCAGGACGCCGATGAACGCGCCCGGCAGGGTGACGACGCCCGCGGTGCGGACCTGGTCGAGCCCCGGGACGAGCGCCTCGGGGATGCGCCGGTGCACGACCTCCTCGACCGCCTGGGCCCGGGTCAGGCCGAGCGACAGCCCGGCCTCGTACTGCCCGTGCTCCTCGCGCAGCGCGGCGAAGGCCCGCCGGCAGGTCAGCGTGTGCCCGTTCATCGTGTTGCCCGCGATGATCCCGACGACCGGCACGAGCGCCAGCCCGGTCGGCGGGACCGTCCGCGTCGCGAGCACGACGACGACCACGGGCAGGAGGCCGGCGAGCATCGCCACGGTCGCCCACGGCCAGGCGCGCGTCGCCTCGACCCGCCGCACGGTCGTCACGACGGCGATCGTGAACATCACGCAGAGCAGGACCACCGACAGGGCGAGGGAGCGGACGACGGCGGTGATGACGAGCGCGGCGAGCCCGAGCTGGCCGATCGCGCGGGCCATCGCGAGCACCGGGGAGGCGGGGCGGGGCAGGCGTCCGACGACGTAGCCTCCCACCGTCACGGCGAGGAGCAGGACGACGGCGAGGGCGACGGGGAGGCCGGGGTCGATCGTCACCCCGGAAGCCTAGGGCCGCGCGGATCGGCGGATTTCTCCGGACCCGTCGTCCTCTGGCAGACTGGACCGCTGCGTCACCCCACACCGTCGGCCCCCGCCACAGGGGGAGTGCCCCGGACCCCGGTCCGAGCAGCGGCATGCGGCCGGGTGGTGACGCACCCGTCAGCGAGAAGCAGTACCGACAGCACGCGGATGACCTGTGGCAGCCCGCGAGAACGGATCCACCATGCAGCGTTTCGACGAGCTCGACCGCGCGTCGCTCAAGGCCGACATCCCGGAGTTCCGCGCCGGTGACACGGTCAACGTTCACGTGAAGGTCGTCGAGGGCACCCGCTCGCGCATCCAGGTCTACAAGGGCGTCGTCATCCGTCGCCACGGCGGCGGCGTCGGCGAGACCTTCACCGTCCGCAAGGTCTCCTTCGGTGTCGGCGTCGAGCGGACCTTCCCGCTCCACACCCCGATCATCGACAAGATCGAGGTCGTCACCCGCGGTGACGTCCGTCGCGCGAAGCTGTACTACCTGCGCGAGCTGCGCGGCAAGGCCGCCAAGATCCGCGAGAAGCGCGAGACCCCGGCCAACGCCTGAGACGCGAGCCGACCACCCGGGCGCGGCTCACACCCACGAGGACTACCCTCGGGCGAGTGACTGCCCCGACCGCCACCGACCCGGTGCCCGCCACGGCGCGCACCGGGTCGTGGCGTCCCGGGGTGCTCGTCGTCCTCGTCACCGCCGTCCTCGTCGGCGCCCTCGTGCGCGGTCTGCTCCTCGAGAGCTACCACGTCCCGACCGCCGGCTACACCCCCACCCTCGAGCCAGGAGACCGCGTGCTCGTCCTCAAGACCGACCACCACGTCGACGCCGGTGAGCTCGGGCTCGTCGACGTCGACGGGGGGCTGCGGCTCGTGCCGTCGACCGACCTCGCCGGCACCGGGTCCGACGTCGTGGGGACCGTGCTCTGGCGGTTCTGGCCGCTGGACCGGATGGGGTCCGTCTCTACGCTGCCGGTCGCCCCGTGACCGCGCCCGAGACCACGCGCGGCGAGAACCCGGTGCCCCCGACCCCGCAGCCCGAGCGGCACCGTTCGACGGCCGGCGTCGTCGGCGCGGCCGTCAAGGAGGTCGCCCTCGTCCTCGTCATGGCGATGGTGCTCTCGTTCGTCGTCAAGACGTGGCTGCTCCAGGCCTTCTTCATCCCCTCCGGCTCGATGGAGGACACCCTCCTCGTCGGCGACCGCGTCGTCGTCTCCAAGCTGACGCCCGGGCCGTTCGACCTGAAGCACGGTGACGTCGTCGTCTTCGAGGACCCGGGCGGCTGGCTCGGCGAGACCCCGGCCGTCCCCCGCACCGGCGTGTCCGGGACCGTCCACGACGCGCTCGTCTTCGTCGGGCTGCTGCCCAGCGAGTCCGAGGACCACCTCATCAAGCGCGTCATCGGGCTGCCGGGCGACCGCGTCGTCTGCTGCACGGCCCAGCGGCAGCTGAGCATCAACGGCAAGGCCGTCGACGAGCCGTACCTCAAGCAGGGGGACGTCGCCAGCTCGATCACCTTCGACATCACGGTGCCCGCGGGACACGTCTGGGTCATGGGTGACCACCGCTCCGACAGCGAGGACTCCCGCTACCACGACGAGTCCGGTGACGGCAGCGACGGCTCGGTGCCGATCAGCCGGATCACCGGCCGCGCCGTCGGCATCGTCTGGCCGTTCTCGCGCCTGGACTGGCTCTCCGACTTCCCGCAGGCCTTCTCGGGCGTCCCCGCCCGGCCGTCCGGCTCGTGAGCCCCACCCCGTCCTCGAAGAAGCCCAGCCTGCGGGTCGAGCGTCAGCTGCAGCGCGACGGGCACCGCGTCCTCGCCGGGATGGACGAGGTCGGCCGCGGCGCGCTCGCGGGGCCCGTCACGGTCGGGGTCGTCGTCATCGACGAGACGTGTCGCAGCGCCCCGCAGGGCGTGCGCGACTCCAAGCTGCTGCAGCCGCACGTCCGCGAGGCGATGGTCCCGCGCATCGAGAGGTGGGCCCTGTGCCACGCTGTCGGGCACGCGAGCGCGGCCGAGATCGACGAGGTCGGCATCATCGCGGCGCTGCGCCTGGCCGGGACGCGGGCGCTCGCGCAGTGCGGCGTTCGTCCCGACCTCGTCATCCTCGACGGCAACCACGACTGGCTGACCGCCCCCGAGGACGTCGGGCTGTTCGCCTTCGGCCACGACGAGCCGGTCGCGACCCCGCCGGTCACGACGATGGTCAAGGCCGACCTGCGCTGCTCGTCGGTCGCCGCCGCCTCCGTCCTCGCCAAGGTGACGCGCGACCGCATCATGGTCGACCTCGGCGCCGAGGACGGCGAGCACGCCGCGTACGGCTGGGTCGGCAACAAGGGCTACGCCGCCCCGGACCACCTCGAGGCCCTGCGCGCGCACGGTCCCTCGGTGTGGCACCGACGCTCGTGGCGGCTGCCCGGCACGATGGACGATGATGGCCCGGTGACCGGGACGAAGCTGACGAGCGTGGGGGAGCGATGAGCTCGGAGGACCTCGAGAAGTACGAGAGCGAAGCCGAGCTGGCGCTCTACCGCGAGTACCGCGACGTCGTCGGGCTCTTCAGCCACGTCGTCGAGACCGAGCGGCGCTTCTACCTCTGCAACAGCGTCGACGTGAAGGTGCGCTCCGACGGCGGCGAGGTGTTCTTCGACGTGACGATGCACGACGCGTGGGTCTGGGACATCTACCGGCCGGCGCGCTTCGCCAAGACCGTCCGCGTCGTCACCTTCAAGGACGTCAACGTCGAGGAGCTCGCCAAGTCCGAGCTCGAGCTGCCGAAGGGCGAGTTCTAAGGCCTGCCGCCGCGGGTCACCGCGCGCCGGGCTCGTGGACGAGCTTGGTGTTGACGAACTCGCGGATGCCGAGCGTCCCGAGCTCGCGCCCGACACCGGAGCGCTTGGTGCCGCCGAACGGCAGGTCGGCCATCGAGCCCTGCATCGAGTTGACCCACACCATCCCGGTCTCGAGACGCGCGACGACGTCGGCCACGGCGTCCGGGTCGGTGCCGAACACCGCCCCGCCGAGGCCGAAGGGTGAGGCGTTGGCGAGCTCGACCGCGGCGTCGGCGTCGGCGACCCGGTGGACGACGGCGACCGGGCCGAAGAGCTCCTCGTCGAAGGCGCGCATCCCCGGCGTGACCCCGGTGAGGACGGTCGGCGTGACCCACGCGCCGGGGCGGTCGGGGCGTTCGGCGCCGCCGACGACCGCGGTGGCGCCGCGGTCGAGGGCGTCCTGCACCTGCTCGACGAGGGTGGTCGCCGCGGCCTCCGAGGCCATCGGGGCGAGGGTCGTGTCGGGGTCCGTCGGGTCGCCGGGGCGCAGGGCGGCGACGGCGGCAGCGAAGCGCTCGAGGAACGCGTCGTGGACCTCGTCCACGACGAGGATCCGCTTGGCGGCGTTGCACGCCTGGCCGCAGTTCTGCATCCGGCCCAGGACGGCGTGCTTGACGGCGCGGTCGAGGTCGGCGTCCGCGAGGACGACGAAGGGGTCGGAGCCGCCGAGCTCGAGGACGACCTTCGTGAGGTGGCGCCCGGCCTGCGCCGCGACGGCCGACCCGGCGCGCTCGCTGCCGGTGACGGAGACCCCGGCGACCCGGGGGTCGGCGACGAGGTCGGCGACCTGCTCGTCGGTGGCGAGCAGCACCTCGTAGCAGCCGTCGGGCAGGCCCGCGTCGTGCCACACCTGCGCGGCGGCGAGGGCCGACTCGGGGCACTGCGGGGCGGGCTTGAGCAGGATCGTGTTGCCGGCGACGAGGTTCGGCGCGGCCAGCCGCACCGCCTGGTAGTAGGGGAAGTTCCACGGCATGACCCCGAGCAGCGGGCCGACCGGCTCGTGGCGCAGGTGCGCGCGGCCGCCGCGGCGCGGGCTCAGGGGCTCGTCGGCGAGCATCGCCGGGCCGTCGTCCGCGTAGTAGGCGCAGATGTCGGCCACGAGCGAGAGCTCGCCCTTCGCCTCGCCGGTGCGCTTGCCCATCTCGCGGGTCACGAGCGCGGCGAGGGCGTCGCGTCGCTCGGCGAACAGCTCGCCGGCGCGGCGGACGACGGCCGCCCGCTCCTGCACCGGGACCGCCCGCCAGGCGCGCTGCGCCGTGTGCGAGCGGTCGAGCGCGGCCCCGACCTCGGCGTCGGTCGCCGTGGGGTGCTCGGCGAGGAGCTCGTTGCGCGTGGGGTCGACGACGCGGTAGGCGGTCACGGGCTGCTCCTGGTCTCGCGGGCGGGCACGTCCCGATGCTGGCACGCGCCGGCGACACCTGCCCCCGTCCGGACGGCCGGGGGCGTTCGTCCACAGGCGGGCCGGTGCGCGGTCGTCGTCCACAGATCTGCGCCGGGGGCTGTCGGGGCGCCGGCCGGGCGGGCTTGGCTGGCCGCATGACGACGCCGGACCACGCACCGCCCACCCGTCCGCCCGACCCCCGCCGCGGGCTCGGCCGCTACGGGGAGGACCTCGCCGCGCGCTACCTCGAGGAACGGGGGATGCGCGTGATCGAGCGCAACTGGCGCTGCGAGCACGGGGAGGTCGACCTCGTCGTGCTCGACGGGCGGTGCCTCGTCATCTGCGAGGTCAAGACCCGGCGCGGCACCGGGTTCGGCGACCCGGTCGAGGCGGTGACCGTGGCCAAGGCGCTGCGCCTGCGTCGGCTCGCGGCGGTCTACGCACGGGCGCACCCCGGGGCCGAACGCGTCCGGGTCGACGTCGTCGGGGTGCTCTGCCGGCCGGGGGAGGCTCCGCGGGTGCGGCACGTCGTCGGGGTGGGGTCGTGACCTTCGGGCTCGGGCGCACGCGGTCGGTCGCCCTGAGCGGGCTCGACGGCACCCTGGTCGACGTCGAGGCCCACGTCGCGGCCGGCCTGCCGGGCTTCACGGTCGGTGGCCTCCCCGACACCGCCTGCGCCCAGGCACCCGACCGCGTGCGGGCGGCCGCGGCGACGGCCGGCTTCCCCGTCCCACCGCACCGCGTCACGGTCAACCTGTCCCCGGCGTCGGTGCCCAAGCGGGGCTCGGGCTTCGACCTCGGCATCGCCGTGGCGGTGCTCGCGGCGTCCGGGGTGCTCCCGCGCGCGGCGGTGGAGCCGGTCGTGCACCTCGGTGAGCTCTCGCTCGACGGCCGGCTCCGCGGGGTGCGCGGTGTGCTGCCGGCCCTGCTCGAGGCCGCTCGCCGCGGGGTGCGTCACGTCGTCGTCCCCGTCGAGAACGTCGCCGAGGCGCAGCTCGTCGACCGGGTCGTCGTCCACGGTGCGCGCACCCTCGAGGAGGTCGTCCGGTGGTACCGCGAGCCGACACCCGGCGGCCTGCCGGTGGCCGAGCGGGCGCCCGACACCGACGACGAGCCCCGCCGACGGCCGGACCTCGCCGACGTCGTCGGCCAGCCCGAGGCCCGCGTCGCGCTCGAGCTCGCGGCGACCGGCGGGCACCACCTGCTGATGACCGGACCCCCGGGGGTCGGCAAGACGATGCTCGCCGAGCGCCTCGTCACCGTCCTGCCCCGGCTGGGGCGCGAGGAGGCGCTCGAGGTGCACGCGGTGCGCAGCCTCGTCGCCCCGGTCGGCGAGGTGACGCGCCTGGACCGGACCCCGCCCTTCGTCGCGCCGCACCACAGCACCTCCACCGCCGCGCTCGCCGGCGGGGGATCCGGGGTCGTCCTGCCCGGCGCGGTCTCGCGCGCGCACCACGGCGTCCTCTTCCTCGACGAGGCGCCCGAGTTCCGGTCCTCGGTGCTCCAGACGCTGCGCCAGCCGCTCGAGAGCGGGGAGGTCGTCATCGCCCGGGCCAAGGCCCTCGTGCGCTACCCGGCGCGGTTCCTGCTCGTCCTCGCCGCCAACCCGTGCCCGTGCGGGATGGCCTTCGGCAAGGGCACCGAGTGCCGGTGCAGCGCCCACGACCTGCGCGGGTACACGACCAAGCTGTCCGGTCCGTTGCTGGACCGGGTCGACCTGCGCGTCCACGTGCCGCCGGTGCGCCCCGCGGCGTTCGGCGACGAGGCGGGGGAGACCAGCGCGGTCGTCGCGGCCCGGGTCCTCGCCGCCCGCGGCGCCGAGGCCGAGCGCTGGCGGGGGGCCGGCTGGAGCGTCAACGGCCTCGTGCCCGGCCACGTCCTGCGCCGGGCGCCCTACCGCCTCGGCCCGTCGGTCACCGCCGTCATCGACCGGGCGCTCGACACCGGCGGGCTCAGCCTGCGGGGGTACGACCGGGTCCTCCGGGTGGCGTGGTCCGCCGCCGACCTCGCGGGACGCACCACCCCCGGGCGCGAGGACGTCGCGCTCGGGCTCCAGCTGCGCCGCGCCGAGGGGACGGCGGCATGACCGGGCGCGTGTCGCCGCTGGAGCGCGACGAACGCTGGGCGCGGGTGGCGCTGTCCTACCTCGTCGAGCCCAAGCACGGGCCCACCGTGCGGACGGTCGCGGAGGAGGGCGGTGCGGAGGCGCTCGCCGCCATCCGCGAGCGCCGGGCCGAGGCAGGCGGCGAGGTCTACGTCAGGGTGCCGGGTCTTGACCTGCCCGGGCTGGCGGCGGCGGTCTCGGCGGCGGGCCTCCGGGTGCTCGTCCCGGGCGACCCGGAGTGGCCGACCGCCCTGGACCGGCTCTCGTCCCCGCCCTTCTGCCTGTACGTCCGGGGGGCCGCCGACGTCGCCGCCCTCACCGAGCGGTCAGTGGCGGTCGTCGGCTCCCGGACGGCGACCGCCTACGGCCTGCGGGTGGCCGCCGAGCTCGGTGAGGGCCTCGCCGGCCGCGGGTGGACCGTGGTGAGCGGCGCGGCCTTCGGCATCGACGCGGCGGCCCACCGCGGGGCGCTCGCCGCCGAGGGTGACACCGTCGCCGTGCTCGCCTGTGGTCTCGACCGTGCCTACCCGCGAGCGCACGAGCGCCTCATCGGCGCGGTCGCCGCGACGGGTGCGGTCGTCGGCGAGGTACCGCCCGGGGCCGAGCCGCTGCGCGGCCGTTTCCTCGCCCGCAACCGGGTCATCGCCGCCCTCGCGCGGGCCACGGTCGTCGTCGAGGCCGGGCTGCGGTCGGGCTCCCTCTCGACGGCGCGCGAGGCCCGTGACCTCGTGCGGCCCGTCGGGGCGGTCCCCGGCCCCGTGACCAGCCCGACGTCCGCCGGCTGCCACGAGCTCGTCCGCGAGACCGGGGCCGTCCTCGTCACCGACGTCGCCGACGTGGTCGAGCTCGCCGGACGCATCGGCGAGGACCTCGGCGCACCCCGGCGGGCCGAGCCGCGGCCCACCGACGCGCTCGACCCGACCGAGTACGCCGTCTGGGCGGCGGCGCCCCTGCGGCGGTGGTTCCCCCCGGAGCGCCTCGCCGCGCTCTCCGGCACCGACCCGGTCCGCCTCCCGGCGGCGCTCGCGGTGCTCGAGGTGCTGGGGCTGCTGGAGCAGGCCGATGGCCGCTGGCGCAAGACCGCGGCCGGCGCGGCCGTCCCGAGGACCGGATGACGACGTGCCCGGGTTCCTGCGTGGACGAACGGTTGATGTTGCGGCGGTTCTCGTTGCGTCGCGGGAGGCCCGGTGACACCGTGTGGGCGTGACCGCCCCCGAGCCAGAGGCGCTGTCCGCGTTCGAGCGTCATCTGCGTGCCGAGCGCGGCCGCTCCGAGAACACCGTGCGCGCGTACACGCGCGACGTCTCGGCCTTCCTCGCGGCGGCCGGGGTCGAGGACGACGCCGGCCTGCGCTCCGTGACGCTCGCGGACCTGCGCGGATGGCTCGGCACGGTCGCCCGCTCCGGCGCCGCCCGCTCGACGGTCGCCCGGACCTCCGCATCACTGCGCACCTTCTTCCGGTGGTGCGAGCGCACCGGACGGGTCGAGCAGGATCCCTCGCTCCGCCTCGCGGCCCCTCGCCGCCACCGCACGCTCCCGCCGGTGCTCACGCAGCGCTCGGCCGGCGCCCTGCTCGAGGTCGCCGCGACCGCGGCGGACGACGACGACCCCGTCCACCTGCGCGACCGCGCGGCCCTGGAGCTGCTGTACGCCACCGGGATCCGGGTGAGCGAGCTGACCGGGCTCGACGTCGACGACGTCGACCTCGCCGCGTGCGTCGCGCGGGTCGTCGGCAAGGGCGACAAGGAGCGGCGGGTGCCGTTCGGCACCCCGGCGCGCGACGCCGTCGCCGAGTGGCTCGAGCGGGGACGCCCACGCCTGGCCGTCGACGGCAGCGGGCCGGCGCTCCTGCTGGGGCGTCGTGGCCGACGGGTCGACCCGCGCCAGGTGCGCGACGCGGTGCACCGCCTGCTGGCCCACGTCCCCGACGCCCCCGACCTCGGGCCGCACGGGCTGCGCCACAGCGCCGCGACCCACCTGCTCGAGGGCGGGGCGGACCTGCGGATGGTCCAGGAGCTGCTCGGCCACGCCTCGCTCGCGACCACCCAGATCTACACGCACGTGTCCGTCGATCGCCTCAAGCGGTCCTTCGCACAGGCCCACCCGCGTGCCTGAGGGGCCCGGGGCCGTGGGTGACACCGCGTACCCGGAGTGGATCTCCGAGGTCCGTCGGCTCTACCTCGAGCCGAAGGACCTCACCGAGATCAGCCTCGAGGAGGCGCTGGCCGAGGCCGAGGCCGCCCCGAAGCGCAGCCGGCTCGCCCGGCGCTTCCGGCGCACGGACGGCCCCGCCGACCTGGAGGCGCTCGGACCCGACGAGCTCGAGGCCGCGCTCCCGGAGGCGACGACCGCCGAGCCGACGCCGCCCGCCGCGGAGCCGACGCCGCCCGCCGCGGACCCGCACGCGCTCGCCGCGGGGACCGCCGCGCAGGTCGCTGCCCGTGGCGCCCACCTGCGCGTCGTCGGCGACCGCCTCGGGCTCGACCTCGAGGACTCCTCGGCCTTCCCCTCCTCGACGCTCCCCGCACCCGAGCCGGCACCCACGCCGGCCGCGGGAACGGGCTCGGCGTGGTTCGCTGCCCCCGAGCCCGAGCCCGAGCCCGAGCCCGAGCCCGAGCCCGAGCCCGAGCCCGAGCCCGAGCCCGAGCCCGAGTCCGAGTCCGAGTCCGAGTCCGAGTCCGAGTCCGAGTCCGAGCCCGTCTCGAGCGCCGTCGCACCCAGCCGGTGGTGGGACGACACCCTGCCCCCGGTCGAGGACGACCGGTCCGGTGAGCAGGCGGTGCCGGGTCCGCCGGCGCCGGCGTCGGCGGGCGAGCCGGGCGAGGACCGGCCCGCCCCGCGACGATCGTGGTGGGACGACTCGCTGCCCGAGGACCTCGACGGCGCGCCCGCACCCGAGCTCTCCACGACCGAGGACCTCGCCGAGCGCGACGTCGCCGCGGCGCCGTCACCGGACGGCCTCCCGGGCGCGCCCGGGCCCGGCGGCGGCACCGACACCGGCACTGACACCGGCACCGACAGTGCCGCGACCGCCACGGTCGTGCGCCGCAGCGACCTCCACGGCCGGTCCCGCCGCGGGTTCTCCGTGCGGCGCCCCGGGCGCGAGGGGCAGCACGCGGCTGACGTGCCCGCTGCAGCCCCGGCCGACGCCGGGACCGCCGACGCCACGGTGACCCCTTCGCCGCCCCGGGCCCGGACCCGGCGAGCGGCCCACGGAGGCGGCGGGGCGCCGGCGACCCGTCGCCGGCTGGCGCTCCTCCTCGCCCTCGCCCTCGTCGTCCTCCTCGCCGTCGCCTGGTGGCTGGGGCGCCCCGACGCCCCGTCCACGGCGGGCCCGGCCGGCCCGCGGCCCGTGGCGGCGGTCGCGGGGAGCGACAGCGGCGGCGCGCCGCTCGTCACCTCGCGCTGACTCCCGTCGTCCCGAGGGGCAGCAGCCGGACGTGGCCGCCTCCGACGAGGAACGGCAACGGGTCGAGGTAGGCGCCGTCGCGTCGCGCGCCGAGGTGGAGGCACGTGCGCCGGCCGCAGTGGGCGGGAGCCGTTCCCAGCCGCCCCAACCGCTCGCCGGCCGCGACCTCGTCGCCGACGCGCACCTCGGGGACGACCGGCTCGTACGTGCTCTGCAGGCCGTCGCGGTGCCGGAGGGTCACCGTGCCCCGGCCCACGACGACGCCCGCGTGCGTGACCCGTCCCGCCTCGACCGCCAGCACCGGTGCCGCGCCCGCGACCCCGAGATCGAGGCCGCGGTGGCCCGGACCGTAGGCCGACGCGGGCGGCAGGAAGCGCCGGACGACCTCCGGCACGGGCGCGGCCGGCCAGCGCCACCGAGCACGCTCGACGGGACGACCGGCGCCGGGCGCGTCCGGGAGCGCGCTCGCGGCACGGGAGCCCGTCGCCGCCGGAGCCGTCGGGCCGGACGCCGCGGACCCCGCCTCCCCACCCGCGACCGTCGCGCCCACCCCGAGGGCGAGGCCCGTCGCCACCAGGAGCGCGCCCACCGCGCCGGTCGTCGTCATGGGTCGAGCCTCGACCGCGCGCCGCACGGGGGCCAGGGGGCCCGGAGCATCTGTGGACGGCGCCGCGGCCGGCGGCGCCCTGTGGACGGAGCCGGTGCCGGGACGCCGGCTCCAGACGTGCATCAATCGACGAATGTGTCGATTGATGCACGCACCCTCGGCTCACCGGGCGCGTGGGAGGGGGAGGGACGGCTGCGGGTCTCAGCCCTGGCGCAGGCCGGTGAGGCGGCGGCAGGCCTCGTCGAGGACCTCGTCGCGCTTGCAGAAGGCGAACCGGACGAGGGTGCGCGCGGCGTCGACGTCGTCGTGGAACGCGGACGCCGGCACCCCGACGACGCCGACGAGGTCGGGCAGCTCGAGGCAGAACGCCTCGGCGTCGCGGACCCCGAGCGGGGCGGCGTCCGCGAGGACGAAGTAGCCGCCCTCGGGGACGGGCACCTCGAAGCCGGCCGCCCGCAGCCCCGCGACGAGCCGGTCTCGCTTGGCCGCCATCGAGGTCGCGAGCCCGGTGAAGACCGCGTCCGGCAGGCCGAGCCCGACGGCGACGGCCGGCTGGAAGGGCCCGGACCCGACGAAGGTCAGGTACTGCTTGACCCCGCGCGCCGCGGCGACGGCCTCGGCCGGCCCGGTCAGCCAGCCGACCTTCCACCCGGTCGTCGCGAACGTCTTGCCCCCGGACGAGATGGTCAGCGTCCGCTCGCGCATCCCGGGCAGCGCCGCGATGGGCAGGTGCCGCCGGCCGTCGAAGAGCAGGTGCTCGTACACCTCGTCGGCCACCACCCACGCGTCGTGCTCGACGGCGAGCCGCGCGACGAGCTCGAGCTCCGCGCGGGTGAACACCTTGCCCGTCGGGTTGTGCGGCGTGTTGAGCAGGACCATCCGGGTCCGGTCCGAGAACGCGGCGCGCAGCGACTCCTCGTCGACGGCGAAGTCGGGAAAGCGCAGCAGCGAGGTGCGCCGCACCCCACCGGCCAGGGCGATGGTCGCCGCGTAGGAGTCGTAGTAGGGCTCGAAGGTCACGACCTCGTCGCCGGGCCGCACGAGCGCCAGCACCGCCGCCGCGATGGCCTCGGTCGCCCCGACGGTCACGAGCACCTCGCGGGCGGGGTCGACCTCCAGACCGTGGAAGCGCCGCTGGTGCGCGGCGACCGCCGCACGCAGCTCCGGCACGCCCGGCCCCGGCGGGTACTGGTTTCGCCCGGACCGGATGGCCTCGACGGCCGCCTCGAGGACCTCGGGCGGCCCGTCGGTGTCCGGGAAGCCCTGACCGAGGTTGACGGCGTCCTTCTCGAGCGCCAGCTGCGTCATCGTCGCGAAGATCGTCGTCCCGAACTCGGTCAGCGCGGGGTGGCCGGGGATCGAAGGCATGGCCCGCAGGCTACGCGGGGGAGCCGTCGGCCGAGGTGGTCCCGGCGTCGGCGTGCGCGATGTGGTCCAGCTGGCGCCAGACGAGCACGAGGGTCAGCCCGGCCCCGGCGAAGGCGAACCAGAACGGCGCCGCCGCCCCGAACCGCTCGGCGATGACGCCGCCCAGGAGCTGCCCGACGAGCAGCCCGCCGACGAGCCCGACCCAGTAGACGCTGCCGACCCGCCCCTGGTAGTCCTGCGGCGTCGCGCGCTGGCGCACCGCCGACGACAGCGACCCCCAGACGAAGGCGTAGCCGCCGAAGACGACCATGACCGCGAGGGCCACCGCCCAGACGGTCGTCACCGCGAGGACGAGGTGGGTGAGCACCTCGAGCGCGAGGCAGGCCTTCATGAGGCGGGCCAGCGGCACGTGCCGCTCGAGCCACCCGTAGGAGAGGACGGCGACGATGCCTCCGGTCGCCGATGCCGTCGTGAGCAGCCCGAACCCGACGGCGCCGACCCCGAGCCGCTCCTGCGCCCAGTAGACGAGGACGCCCCACGGCGCGCCCCACGTGACGTTGAAGACGAGGATGACGAGCGTCAGCGTCCGCACCGGGGCGTTGTGGGCGATCCAGCGCAGCCCGTCGAGGATGTCGCGGCCCACGTGCTGGTGGGGGGCCGTGCGCTCGACGACGGGCAGCCGGACCCGGGTGAAGAGCCCGACCGACAGCAGCAGCGCCAGGACGTGCACCCCGAACGGCACCGCCGACCCCAGCGCGAAGAGCGCCGCCCCGACGGCCGGCCCGACCAGCTGGTCGCCGACGAGGAAGCCCGACATCTGCCGGGCGTTGGCCAGGCCGAGGTCCGCGGGCCGCACGATCATCGGCAGGATGGCCCGCCACCCGGTGTCGGCGAAGACCTCGGCCGTCCCGACGAGCAGGAGCAGGCCGAGGAGCAGCCCGACCGAGAGCGTGTCGGTGAGCAGAGCGACGACGAGGGCCAGCAGGACGGCGATGCGCCCGGCGTTGGCGGCGAGGACGACGCGCCGGCGGTCGACCCGGTCGGCGACCGCCCCGGCGTACAGGCCGAGCACGAGGCCGGGCAGCTTCTGGACGACGGCGGCCATCGCGATGAGCACGGGGGAGCGGGTCTGCGAGGCCACGAGGAGCGGCCCGGCCGCGAGGGCGATGCCGTCGCCGACCTGGGCGACCCACGACGACGCGAGGTTCCACCGGAACGCCCCGCCCATCCGGGGCGGGGCGACGACGTCGAGGAGGCGGCCCACGAGGTCGCGACGCTACCTCGGCTCCCGCGGGGCCGCCCACCGATTTCGTGCCGGACCCCTGCGCGCCGTAGCATGTCCGATGGCCTCCGTGCGTCCGCGTGCGGGAGCCACATCTCGCGCGTCCTCCTCCCGCGCCGGTCCGCCGGCCGGGGACGCACCACGGCAGTGGCGGCCCGCGACCTCACGAGGTCGGGTCCGCCCGGGGTGCGTCGGGACGCCAGGCAGGTGGGTCCACCCCTCGGGGCTCGGGCTCCACCGACGCAACTGACAACCACACACACCAAGGAGAACGACGATGGCCGTCGTCACCATGCGCCAGCTCCTCGAGAGCGGCGTCCACTTCGGGCACCAGACCCGTCGCTGGAACCCGAAGATGAAGCGCTTCATCATGACCGAGCGCAACGGCATCTACATCATCGACCTGCAGCAGTCGGTGACCTACATCAACAACGCGTACGAGTTCGTCCGCGAGACCGTCGCCCACGGCGGCACCATCCTCTTCGTCGGAACCAAGCGCCAGGCGCAGGAGCCGGTCGCCGAGCAGGCGACCCGCGTCGGCATGCCGTACGTCAACCACCGCTGGCTCGGTGGCATGCTCACCAACTTCCAGACGATCTCCAAGCGCCTCACGCGCCTCAAGGAGCTCGAGGAGATCAACTTCGACGACGTGGCCGGCTCGGGCCGCACGAAGAAGGAGCTCCTCATGATGAAGCGCGAGAAGGACAAGCTCGAGAAGACCCTCGGTGGCATCCGCTCGATGTCCAAGGTCCCCTCGGCCGTCTGGATCGTCGACACCAAGAAGGAGCACCTCGCGGTCGACGAGGCGCGCAAGCTCGGCCTGCCGGTCATCGCGATCCTCGACACCAACTGCGACCCGGACGAGGTCGACTACAAGATCCCGGGCAACGACGACGCCATCCGCTCCGTCACCCTCCTGACCCGCGTCATCGCGGACGCCGTCGCCGACGGCCTCATCGCGCGCTCCGGTGGCCAGGCCGCCGCGGGCGAGCAGACCCAGGGCGAGGAGCCGCTGGCCGAGTGGGAGCGCGAGCTGCTCTCCGGCGACGCCGACCAGGCCGCCGAGGCCGTGGCCCCCGAGGCCGGCGAGACCACCGCCGCGACCGCCCCCGAGGCTGCCGAGGCCACCGCCGAGGAGACCCCGGCCGCTGCTGCCGAGGAGACCCCGGCCGCCGAGGCCGCCCCGGCCGAGCAGGCCTGAGCCACCGGCTCATTCCCCTCACCCCATCGAGCGAGACAGGAAACCATGGCGAACTACACCGCCGCTGACATCAAGGCGCTCCGCGAGAAGACCGCGGCCGGCATGATGGACGTCAAGAAGGCTCTCGACGAGGCCGACGGCGACATGGCCAAGGCCGAGGAGATCCTCCGCGTCAAGGGCCAGAAGGGCGTCACCAAGCGCGAGGGCCGCACGACCTCCAACGGTCTGGTCGCCGCGCAGGCCGAGGGCGGCGAGGGCACCCTCGTCGAGGTCCTCTGCGAGACCGACTTCGTCGCCAAGGGCGAGCGCTTCATCGCCCTCGCCGACCAGGTGCTCGCGCAGGCCGTGGCCACGAAGGCCGCCGACGCCGGCCAGCTGCTCGACTCCACCCTGGAGGACGGCACGACGGTCAAGCAGCTCCTCGACGACGCCAACGCCACCATCGGCGAGAAGATCGAGGTCAAGCGGGTCGCGCGCCTCGAGGGCGAGCACGTCGTCTCCTACCTGCACAAGACGAGCCCCGACCTGCCCGCGCAGATCGGTGTCCTCGTCGCCACGCAGGGCGGCGACGCCACGACCGCCCGCGACGTCGCGATGCACGTCGCCGCGTTCGCGCCGACCGTGCTCACCCGCGACGAGATCGACGCCGAGCAGGTCGAGAACGAGCGTCGCGTCGCCGAGGCCACCGCGAAGGAGGAGGGCAAGCCCGAGGCCGCCCTCCCGAAGATCGTCGAGGGTCGCGTCAACGGCTTCTTCAAGGAGCAGGTGCTTCTCGAGCAGCCGTTCGCGAAGGACGCCAAGAAGACCGTCGCCAAGGTCCTCGACGAGGCCGGCGCGTCGGCCACCGGCTTCGCGCGCTTCCGCATCGGGTCCTGACCCGGTCGCTCATCGAGCGCTCCACGCACGCCGCCCCCGGGTCCTCCCGGGGGCGGCGTCGTGTCACTTCTCGAGCTCGCTCAGGTGCGCGCGCTCGGCGGGGCGCTCGTACGGGGCCGGCCACCAGTCCTCGACGGTCTCGACGCGGCCCTGCGCGTCCATCGTGAACAGGCACAGGCCCGTCATCGTCTCCCCGCGGACGGTGAAGGTGGTGCGGCTCATCGCCCCGGCTCCGTCGCTCAGCACGCGGTCGACCGTGAGGTGCCAGTCGCCCGGGAACTCACGGTTGAAGCGCACGTAGTCCTCGCGTCCGCGCACGACCTCTCGGGTCTGGGGACAGCGGTAGACGACGTCGGGGGAGAGGGTCGCCCCGAAGGCCTCCCAGTCGCGCGCCTCCGCGGCGGCCCAGTAGGCGCGGACGACGGCCTCGTGCTGCGCGGTGCTCATGTCGCGGACGCTACGCCCGACCCCCGACACCTGTCGGGCAGGGCGGCGACGTGCGACGATGGCCGCAGGGAGGCCGCCATGGACGCAGCACGACAGGACACCGACCGGCACGACCTCGAGCGCCGGGTGCACGTCGACCTGCCCCGGGTGCGGCCCGAGCAGATGGTGACGACCCAGGAGACGCAGCCGGCCCGTGACCCGCGCGGCGGGCGCGACACCGACACGGAGTTCATGCTCCGCAACGCCGGCGTCCTCTGACCGGGTCGGGACCCGGTCGTCAGCCGACGCGACCCAGGGCGAGCGCGGCGAACATCAGCGCCGCCACCGTCTCGCCGTCGCGGATGCGGCCGTCGCCGACCATCGCCATCACCTCGGGCCAGGGCACGGTCCGCACCGCACTGATGCCCTCGGCCTCCTGCTCGTCGACCTCCGCCACCGCTCCCCCGGCGCCGTCCACGGGGGAGAGGCCGGTCGCGAGGTAGACGACCTCCGGGGCGACGCAGATGCCGTTGAGGGCGTCCATCCGGCCGACCTCGCGCCAGTGCTCGGCCCGCAGGCCGGTCTCCTCGGCGAGCTCGCGGCGGGCCGCGTCGCGGGGGTCGGGCTCCTCGCAGCCACCCGCCGGCACCTCGACCGACGGGCCGGTCGTGTGCCGGTCGACGGTCACGAGGACCACCTCGTCGGCCTCGGTGAGCGCCACGACGAAGACGGCGGGCCGGCGCAGGCGCACGACACCGTAGAGTCCGGGCTCGCCGTCGGGGCGCACGACGTCGTCCTCGACGACCTCGATCCACGGGTTGGCGTAGACGGTCCGCGAGGCGGTGACGGGCCACACGGTCAGGCGTCCCGGACGCCGCGACCGGTGACCGGCACGCGGTCGCTCCACGGGAAGGTGATCCAGCGGTCGGTGTCGCGCCAGACGTGGTCGGGCCGGACGACCGAGCGGGGCTTGGCGTAGATGGTGGCGGTCCGCACCCGGCCGACCTTCCCGGCGCAGAACTCCTCCACCGAGCGCAGGGTGAGGCCGGTGTCCGCGACGTCGTCGGCGACGAGGACCGTCGCGTCGTGGAGATCGACGAAGTCGGGCGCCGGCGGGAGGATGCGCGGCACCTCCAGACGCTCGTCGACCCCGGTGTAGAACTCGACGTTCATCGTGTACGTGTTCTTGACCCCGAGCGCGTACCCGAGGGCCCCGCCGATGAGCAGCCCGCCCCGGGCGATCGACAGGATCATGTCCGGGACGCCCTCGGCCGCGATCTCCTCGGCGAGCGACCACACCGCCTCGTCGAAGCGTTCCCAGGTCAGCACCTCGCGCTCGTCGTCCACGGCGCCATCGTCGCAGGTGGAGGTTACCGGCGGGTTTCCCGGTTGGGCCGGGGGCCATCCGGTGTGACAGGATCGGGCGACCGCCGTGAACCCGCGCCCAGGAGGCCACGTGACCACGTCCGCCACCGCCGAGGCCCCGGCCGAGGCCGCTGCCGCGACCCGCAACCGCCGGGTCCTCCTCAAGCTCTCCGGCGAGGTGTTCGGCGGCGGGCAGGTCGGTGTCGACCCCGACGTCGTCCGGGGGGTGGCCCGCCAGATCGCGGCCGCGGTCCGCGAGGGCATCGAGGTGGCCATCGTCGTCGGCGGCGGCAACTTCTTCCGCGGCGCCGAGCTGCAGCAGAAGGGGATGGACCGCGCCCGCGCCGACTACATCGGCATGCTCGGCACCGTCATGAACTGCCTCGCGCTGCAGGACTTCCTCGAGAAGGAGGGGGTCGACACCCGGGTGCAGAGCGCCATCACGATGGGCCAGGTCGCCGAGCCGTACATCCCGCGCCGGGCCATCCGCCACCTCGAGAAGGGCCGGGTCGTCATCTTCGGCGCCGGCGCCGGGATGCCGTACTTCTCCACCGACACCGTGAGCGCCCAGCGGGCGCTGGAGTGCCAGTGCGACGCCGTGCTCATGAGCAAGAACGGCGTCGACGGGGTGTACGACAGCGACCCGCGCGAGAACCCGGGGGCGCGCAAGCTCGACGAGGTGACGTTCGGCGAGGCGCTGCGCACCGGCCTCAAGGTCGTCGACGCCGCCGCCTTCAGCCTCTGCATGGACAACCGCCTCCCGATGGTCGTCTTCGGGATGGAGGGGGACGGCAACGTGACGCGCGCGCTGCGGGGCGAGCCGATCGGCACCCTCGTCCACGCCGGCTGACCGACCCCGGCCCGGCGCTCCCGGGCCTTTGACAGACTGGACCCGCAGCGTCGCGCCCGCGACGCGAACCGAAGGAGATGCCCGCCGTGATCGACGAGACCTTGTTCGAGGCCGAGGAGAAGATGGAGAAGGCCGTCGAGGTCGCCAAGGAGAGCTTCGCCGGCATCCGCACCGGCCGGGCCCACCCCGGCATGTTCCAGAAGATCACGGTCGACTACTACGGGGCCCCGACCCCGCTGCAGCAGCTCGCGTCGTTCCAGACGCCCGAGGCGCGCACGATCATCATCAGCCCGTTCGACAAGTCCTCGATGCACGCCATCGAGAAGGCGATCCAGCAGGCCGACCTCGGCGTCAACCCGAGCAACGACGGCAACATCATCCGCTGCACGATGCCGCAGCTGACCGAGGAGCGCCGCCGCGAGTACGTGAAGATGGCGCACAGCGAGGCCGAGGAGGCCCGCGTGTCGGTCCGCAACATCCGGCGCAGCGCGAAGACCTCCCTCGAGAAGCTCGTCAAGGACGGCGAGGTCGGCGAGGACGAGGGCACCCGCGCCGAGAAGGAGCTGGAGGCGGTCACCAAGCGGCACGTCGAGCAGATCGACGAGCTGCTCAAGGGCAAGGAAGCCGAGCTCCTCGACGTCTGAGCGCCCCATGACCGACGCCACCGACGCCGCCGCGACCACCGACACCGCGGACGCCGCCCCGAAGGCCCCCAAGGCCGGGCGCGACCTGCGGGCCGCCGTCGGGGTCGGGCTGCTCCTCGGGGCCGTCGTCATCGCGAGCCTCGTGCTCGACCCGCGGGCCTTCCTCGTCGTCGTGGTCCTGGCGATCTGCCGGGGGGCCTGGGAGGTGCGGCGGGCCGTCGCGACGCGCGGCCTGCGCGTCCCGCTCCTGCCGCTGATGCTCGGGGCCGTCGGGATGATCGCCTCGGCGTACCTGCGCGGCGCCGAGGCCCTCGTCGTGACGTTCGGCCTCACCCTCGTCGGCCTGCTCGTGTGGCGCGTGGCCGACGGTCTCGACGGCGCGGCCCGGGACCTGTCGGCCTCCGCGCTCGTCGCGTTCTACCCGGTCTTCCTCGGCGGCTTCGCCTCGCTCATGCTGGCCGAGCCCGACGGCCGCCAGCGGATCATCGTCTTCGTGCTCGTCACGGTGTTCTCCGACATCGGCGGCTACGCCGTCGGGGTCGTCCTCGGCAAGCACCCGATGGCGCCCTCGCTCAGCCCGAAGAAGTCCTGGGAGGGCTTCGCGGGCTCGGTCGCGACGTGCGCGCTCGTCGGTGCCGTCTCGCTGCCGCTGCTCCTCGACGGGCCGTGGTGGGGCGGCGCGCTGCTCGGGGCCGTGGCCGCCGGGGCGGCGACGACCGGCGACCTCATCGAGTCGAGCATCAAGCGCGACCTCGGCATCAAGGACATGGGCACGATGCTCCCGGGGCACGGCGGCCTCATGGACCGCCTCGACTCCCTCGTCGCGGTCGCGCCGATCGCCTGGGCCCTGCTGTTCTTCCTCGTGCCGGCGGCCTGACCGGACGTTCGACGCCGGCGGGTCAGCCCGCCCGGCGCCGCCCGCGGGACAGCATCGTGTCGAGCACCGGGGTCGACCCGACCGCGAGGGTGCCGTCGGGCAGCTCCTCGGTGAGGCACGTGATCTCGCGGTGGTACCAGTGGTAGACGTGCGGGGTCACCGGGCCGGCGGCGTCGGCGTACATCTCGGCGGCGTGCGCGGGGACGAGCTCGAGGGCGGCCCGGGCCTCCGCGGGCGTCGAGCACGGCTGCAGCACGAGGGCGTTCCGGTGCGGCATCGCGAACACGACCCCGCCGGAGAGGCCGGCGCCGGGGAGCCAGCGCTCGATCACCTCGGGGAGGAAGCGGGCGAAGGAGGAGGTGTACGGCGAGTCGCCGACGATCGCGGAGACCGAGTGGCGCGGGCGGCCGAGGCGGATGCGCTCGGCGTCGGCGGTGTGCAGCTCCTCGAGGAGGTTGGCGCGGGCGATCTCCATGAGCGACCACAGGTGGCGGTGCGTCGCGACGACGCGGGACTCGGGGAGGGTGACGACGCTCGTCGGGAGGTCGAGGGTCAGCACCTCGTCGACGTGCTCGGTGAAGGGCATGACGTACTGGAAGCCCAGGCCGGTCGCGTGCAGGCGGTCCCGCGCGACGAGGCGGGAGGTGAGCGCGGCGTCGAAGCGCTCGGGCGACATCGAGTCGATGTCGGTCTCGGCGGCCGCGGTGAGCCGCTCGAGGTGCGCCCGGACGGCCGCGTCGAGCGCGGGGTCGGAGTCGAGGTCCGGCACCGCGGCGACCGGGTGACGGACGGGGGAGGTCGTCCCCGGGACGGTGGCGGCGCCCCCTGCGAGCGAGCGCCAGCGGTCGAACAGGCCCATGGCCCTGCCTTTCCCTGCATCCTCGCTCCCCCTGCGGAGCGAAGTTAAAGAGAGAGTAAAGGGATGACAGGTCCCGGTGTGGGCGAAACGAAGAATCTTGAGGTGGGGAGCATGCGCAGCGCCTCGGGCCGCGGTTCGCCCGGGCCGCGGTCGGCCTGCGAGAATCGGGGGACCATGTCCGAGACCCCCGCCCCGCGCCCCGCCCCCGGCCAGCTGACCCTCGTCGCGCCCCGCCGGGGCAAGCCGCCGCGCCACCTCGCCGACCTCACGGTCGAGGAGCGGCGCGAGGCCGCCACGGCCCTCGGCCACCCGGCCTTCCGCGCCAACCAGCTCTCGACGCACTACTTCGAGCGGCTCGTCGACTCGCCGGACGAGATGACCGACCTGCCCAAGGCCGTCCGCGACGACCTCGTCCGCGACCTCCTGCCGCCGCTGCTCCAGCCCGTCCGCCACATCACGGCCGACCAGGGCGCCACGGTCAAGCAGGTCTGGAAGCTCTTCGACGGCGCGCTCGTCGAGTCCGTCCTCATGCGCTACCCGAACCGGGTCACGGTGTGCATCTCGAGCCAGGCCGGCTGCGGGATGAACTGCCCGTTCTGCGCGACCGGGCAGGAGGGCCTGACCCGCAACATGTCGACGGCCGAGATCGTCGAGCAGGTCGTCGCCGCCGCCCGGATGCTGCGCCACGGCGGGCTGCCGGAGGTGGGCGCGGGCACCGAGGGGGCCGGTCTCGGCGACGAGGCCGAGGGCTCCGACGAGGCGCCCGCCGGCGGCCCGGCCCGCGTCAGCAACATCGTCTTCATGGGGATGGGCGAGGCGCTGGCCAACTACAAGGCCGCGATCGGCGCGATCCGGCGCCTCACGGAGCCGGCGCCCTCGGGCCTGGGCATCTCGGCGCGGGGCATCACGATGTCGACCGTCGGCCTCGTGGCGGGCATCGACCGGCTCGCCGCCGAGGGCATCCCGGTGACGCTCGCCCTGTCGCTGCACGCCCCGGACGACGAGCTGCGCGACGAGCTCGTGCCGATCAACACGCGCTTCAAGGTCGACGAGGCCATCGACGCCGCGCACCGCTACTACGAGGTCACCGGGCGCCGGGTCAGCATCGAGTACGCGCTGATCCGCGACATCAACGACCAGGCGTGGCGCGCCGACCTCCTCGGCGAGAAGCTCGCCGCCCGTGGCCGGGGCTGGGTGCACGTCAACCCGATCCCGCTCAACCCGACGCCCGGCTCGAAGTGGACGGCGTCGCGGCGCGGGGTCGAGCAGCAGTTCGTCGAGCGGCTGCGCGCGCACGGCATCCCGACGACCGTCCGCGACACCCGCGGCTCCGAGATCGACGGCGCCTGCGGGCAGCTGGCCGCCTCCACCGCCTGACCGCGGGGCGCCCCCGGCACTACGCTCCGGTCATGCGACGACGCCTGCTCTCCCTGGCCGCCGTGCTGGCCGTGGGGCTGGCGGGCTGCTCGTCCGCTCCGCTGCCCGACGACCTGCGGGCGAAGAGCTCGCACGGGGCGGCCCACGCCGCCGCGACGTCGAGGCCGGCCGCCCCGGTGTCGCGGCCGCCGGACGTGCCGCTGCGTGCCGGGGAGCGGTTCGTCGAGGTCCGGCTGCCCGGCGCCTACACCCCGACGGCGCCGACCCCCACCGCCACCGACGACTACCGCTGCTTCCTGCTCGACCCCCACCTGGGCACCGACCAGCTCGTGAGCGGCGTCGACATCCGGCCCGACAACGCGGCGCTGGTCCACCACGTCATCGTGTCGCGGGTGGAGCCGGAGGGCATCGCGCAGGCGCAGCGGCTTGACGCGGCCGACCCGGGGGACGGCTGGACCTGCTTCGGCGGCAGCGGGATCCAGGGCATCGGGGTGAACCTCGACGACGCCGACTGGGTCGGTGCCTGGGCGCCCGGTGGCGGCGAGCGGGTGATGGCCGACGACATCGGTATCCCGCTGCGCGCGGGCGGGCGGCTCGTCGTCCAGATGCACTACAACCTGCTGGCGGGCTCCGGCACCGACCGCAGCACCGTCCGGCTGCGTGTCTCGGAGGCGGCGGGCAGCCGCAAGAAGCCGCTCGACACGATGCTCCTCCCGGCGCCGGTCGAGCTGCCGTGCCGCGAGAACCGCACGGCCGGGATGTGCGCCCGCGTCGTGTCCGTCGCCGACGTCTCGCGCCGCTTCGAGGAGCGCCCGGCGACCGCCGACCTGCTGCACCTGCTCTGCGGTCCCGTCGTCCCCGGCCCGGTCCAGAGCTGCACCCGGACGGTCAAGGACGAGGGGACCATCCGCGCCGTCGCCGGGCACATGCACCTGCTGGGCCGGTCCATCACCGTCGACGTCGACAAGGGCACCGACCGCGCGCGACGCGTGCTCGACATCGCGACCTGGGACTTCGACGACCAGGGGAGCATCCCGCTGGAGAAGCCGGTCCGCGTCGCGCCGGGCGACCGCATCACGGTCACCTGCCGCCACGACCAGTCCCTGCGCGACCTCCTGCCGGCCTTCGCCGGCCAGCGCGAGCGCTACGTGGTGTGGGGCGAGGGCACGACCGACGAGATGTGCCTCGGCATCGTCCTGCTCACGCGCCCGTAGCGAGGACCGCGACCGCGTCGGCGAGGTCGTCGACGAGGTGCACGTGCTGCGCCATCGGGCGCCCGGCGGCCAGCGCCGTGAGGGCGGGCCAGACCGGGACCGTCTCGCTCCAGTGCCGGGCTCCGACGAGGACGAGCCGGGGGAGCGGGCGGCCGTCGGCGGGCTCGCTGTCGTAGTAGAGGCGGGTCGCGGCCTGGAAGACCTCCTGCACCGTGCCGGCCGCCCCCTCGAGGACGACGACGCCGGCGCGGGAGCGGGCGAGCAGCCCGTCCTCGCGGATGGCGTTGCTGAAGTACTTCGCGATCCCGTCGCAGAACACGTTCGGGGGCTCGTGCCCGTAGAACCACGTGGGGATGCCGACGCTGCGCACGGCGCGCGCCGTCCGGCCCGCGACGAGGGGCTCGCGCACCTCGAGGGCCAGGCGCGCCCACGCGTCGACGTCGGGGCGGAAGGACGGCACGGCCCGCAGCCGCTCGACCGCCGCGGCGAGGTCGTCGGGGTGCTCGGCGAGCGCGCCGAGGTTGGCGGCCTCCATCGCCCCGGGCCCTCCACCGGTCGCGACGACGAGGCCCGAGCGGGCCAGGGCGTGCCCGAGCGCCGCGGCGCGGGCGTAGGCCTCCTCGTCCCGGCGCAGGGCGTGCCCGCCCATGACGCCGACGACGGGGAGGTCGTCGAGCAGGTCGGTGAGCGCGTCGCTCATCGAGTCGTCGTGGACGGCCCGCAGGAGGGTGACGAACACGTCGTGCCCGAGGGTCGCGTCGCGCGACCAGGCGTGGGCCAGCGCGTCGGGGGTGGCGGCGTAGCCCGAGGCGGCCAGGCCGGCGTAGAGCTCCTCGGGGGAGTAGAGGGTCGCGCGGTAGGGGTCGACCGGGGCGTGCGGGTCGGTCGGGAAGACGAGGGCGCCGTGCCGGCGCAGGTGCTCGCCGAGGCGGTCGGGCAGCCGGCCGCCGAGGACGACGAGGCCCTCGAGGTCGGTGCGCGCGAGCAGCCGGTCG
The DNA here is from genome assembly GCF_018729305.1 of Phycicoccus mangrovi. Lineage (NCBI taxonomy): Bacteria > Bacillati > Actinomycetota > Actinomycetes > Micrococcales > Intrasporangiaceae > Phycicoccus > Phycicoccus mangrovi. The sequence goes on from NZ_JAHHWP010000004.1 coordinate 240,335, forward strand.
GCGCGGTCGGTGAGGTCGAGGTCCTGCAGCCGCATCCGGCGCAGCGGGGTGCCCGCGTCGAGGGCGGCGTCGAGGGCGTCGAGGGTCTCGATCTCGTGCACCGGGCGAACCTATCGCCCGCGGAGGGTCTCTCAGTGGCCGCCGGTCAGACGGGACAGCATCGGGGCGATGCGGCTCGCGCGGCCGGTGCGCGTCTCCTCGGCGTCCGCGAGGCGGGCGGCCTGCAGCCCGGCGTTGACCCCGAGCCAGCGCAGCGGCTCGGGCTCCCACGACGGTGAGCGGTGCCCCACCCAGGGCAGCGCCGTGAGGGCGCTCGTGCGGCCGAGGACGAGGTCGGCGAGCGTCCGCCCGGCGAGGTTGGTGGCGGCGACCCCGTCGCCCACGTACCCGCCGGCGCGGCCCGTGCGCGTCACCGGGTCCCAGAGCACCGTGGGGTTCCAGTCGCGGGGGATGCCGAGCGGCCCGCCCCACGCGTGCGTGAAGCGCACCCCGCGGAGCACGGGCAGGAGGTCGGTCAGGGTCCGCCGCAGCGAGGCGAACACGGCCTCCTCGTGGTCGAACTCGGGCCGGATGCCGGAGCCGAGGTGGTAGGGCGCGCCACGGCCGCCGAAGGCGATCCGGTCGTCGACCGTGCGCTGCCCGTAGATGACGAGGTGCCCGTGGTCGGTGAACACCTCGCGCTGCGCGAGGCCGATGCGCTCCCAGGTCGCGGCGGGCAGCGGCTCGGTCGCGACCATGAGCGAGTAGACCGGCACGAGTGCGCGCTCGTGCCCCGGCAGGTGGGGGGTCCATCCCTCCGTCGCGAGCACGACCGCCCGCGCGCTGAGCCGACGACCGTCGGCGAGGACGACCACACCGTCCCCGGCGCGCGCCACCCGCACGCCCTCGGCGACCCGCGCCCCGAGGCGCCGGACCGCGGCGCCGAGACCGTCGACGAGGTCGCGCGGCTGCACCCGGGCGCAGTGCGGGTTGAAGGTGGCTCCGAGGACGCCGGGGGAGTGGAGGCGCTCGCGGGCCTCCTGCGGCCCGAGCCACGTCGTGCCGTCACCCCACGCCGCGCCGTGCTCCGCCGCGGCCCGCGCCCGGGCCGCCTGCGCCTCGGTGCGGGCGAGCGCGACCGTCCCACCCTTGACGAAGCCGCCGCCGAGCTGCTCGTCCGCGTCGACCCGGCCGACCTCGTCGACGGTGTCGCGCAGCGCGGCGAGCAGCGAGAGCGTCGCCTCCCGGCCGTGCCGGGCGGCGACCGTGTCGGCGCCGACGGGCCAGAGGGCCGAGACCCAGCCGCCGTTGCGCCCGCTGGCCCCGAAGCCGACGTGCTCGGACTCCAGGACGAGCACCTCGAGGGAGGGGTCGGCCCGCAGCAGGTAGTAGGCGGTCCACAGCCCGGTGAACCCGCCGCCCACGACGACGACGTCGGCGCGCAGCGGCAGGTCGGCCTCGGACGTCGTTGCGGGAGAAGGGGACCGGCCGTCCCACCAGAGCGGCGCGGTACCCGTCGAGCCGTCCACGCTCAGAGGTGGTTCTCGGCCTCGGTGAGCACCGAGCGCAGGCGGCGCTCGATCTCGTCGAACTCGCTCGGGCCCATCGTCAGCGGGGGCGCGAGCTGGACGACGGGGTCGCCGCGGTCGTCGGCCCGGCAGTACAGGCCCGCGTCGAAGAGCGCCTTGGAGAGGAAGCCGCGCAGCAGCCGCTCGCTCTCGGCGTCGTCGAAGGTCTCGCGGGTCGTCTTGTCCTTGACGAGCTCGATCCCGTAGAAGTAGCCGGCGCCGCGCACGTCACCGACGAGCGGCAGGTCGAGCAGCTGCTCGAGGGTGCGCTTGAAGACGGGGGCGTTCTCCTTGACGCGGTCGTTGAGGCCCTCGGCGTCGAAGATGTCGAGGTTGGCCATCGCCGCGGCGCACGAGACGGGGTGACCGCCCCAGGTGTAGCCGTGTGGGAAGTACGTCGTGCCCTTCCGGAACGGCTCGAAGAGGCGCTCGCTCGCGATCATCAGGCCGAGCGGGGCGTACCCGGAGGTGATGCCCTTCGCGGTCGTGATGATGTCCGGCACGTAGCCGAAGTCCTGGCAGGCGAACATCGACCCGATCCGCCCGAAGGCGCAGATCGTCTCGTCGGAGACGAGGAGGACGTCGTACTCGTCGCAGATCTCGCGGACCCGCTCGAAGTAGCCGGCCGGGGGCGGGAAGCAGCCGCCGGAGTTCTGCACCGGCTCGAGGAAGACGGCCGCGACCGAGTCGGGGCCCTCGAACTCGATGGCCTCCGCGATCCGGTCGGCGGCCCAGCGGCCGAACGCCTTCTCGTCCTCGCGCAGGTGCTCCGGCGCCCGGTACATGTTCGTGTTCGGCACCTTGTGGCCACCGGGCACGAGGGGCTCGAACGGCATCTTCGCGTCCGGGATGCCGGTGATGGACAGCGCGCCCTGCGGGGTGCCGTGGTAGGCCACCGACCGAGAGATGACCTTGTGCTTGGTCGGCTTCCCCGTCAGCTTGAAGTACTGCTTGGCGAGCTTCCACGCGGTCTCGACCGCCTCGCCGCCCCCGGTCGTGAAGAACACGCGGTTGAGGTCGCCCGGCGCGTGGTGGGCCAGCCGCTCCGCGAGCTCGATGGCCCGCGGGTGCGCGTAGGACCACAGCGGGAAGAACGCCAGCTCCGCGGCCTGCTTGGCCATCGCCTCCGCGATCGCGGTGCGGCCGTGGCCGGCGTTGACGACGAAGAGGCCGGCGAGGCCGTCGATGTACTCGTTGCCGCGGTCGTCCCAGACCCGCCAGCCCTCGCCGCGGGTGATGATCGGCACCGACTGGCCGAGGCCCCCGTGGCCCGGGTCCTCGAAGGTCGAGTGCCGCGTGAAGTGCATCCAGAGGTGGTCGCGGGCGGCCTCGGAGTACAGGGCGCCGGTCGCGGTGTGCCGGTCGGAGCTCGGCTCCCACACGTCGTTCGGGTGGATGGTCATCGGGTGCCCCAGTTGTAGTGCTGCTTGTTGAGCTTGAGGTAGACGAAGGTCTCGGTGCTCGCGACGCCCGGCAGCTGCCGGATGCGCTGGGTGAGCAGCTCGAGGAGGTGGTCGTCGTCCTCGCACACCACCTCGGCCAGCACGTCGAAGGAGCCCGCCGTCGTCACGACGTAGTCGACCTCCGGCATGTCCGAGAGGGCCTGGCCGAGGTCGACGAGGTCCCCGCCGGCGCGGATGCCGATCATCGCCTGCCGTCGGAAGCCGACCTGGAGGGGGTCGGTGACGGCGACGATCTGCATCACCTCGGCGTCGAGGAGGCGTTGGACGCGCTGGCGGACGGCGGCCTCCGAGAGGCCCACCGCCTTCGCGATGGCGGCGTAGGACTGCCGCCCGTCCTCCTGGAGGAGCTCGATGATGCGCTTGGCGACGTCGTCGAGGCGGATGTCGTGCGAGCGGTCGCGGGGCTGCCGTGCGGTCACGCGCCCCATCGTGGCTGCTGGGAGGGGGTCACGCAAGTACCGCGGAACGGATTCCGCAACTTCCGTGCCACATTCGTGCAACATTCCCCATGAATCGTGGACGGACCCTAGTGATTTCGCGGCGCGGCGTACTACTGTGCCCGCAGCCGCGTGCCCGGTCACCCCGACGCACCGCGTCCACCCCGCCACCGACCCCCGGGAGCACCAGACATGAGCAGCCCTCGCGACCTGCGCAACTTCGTCGACGGGTCCTACACGGACGCCTCCACCGGAGCCACGACCGACGTGGTCAACCCGGCGACCGGGCAGGTCGTCGCCAAGGCCCCCGTGAGCGGCGCCGAGGACGTCGACCGCGCGTACGCCGCCGCGTCGAAGGCGTTCGGGGAGTGGGGGAACACGACGCCGAGCGAGCGGCAGCAGGCGCTGCTGAAGATCGCCGACGCGCTCGAGTCGCGCGCCGAGGAGATCATCGCCCTCGAGTCCGAGAACACCGGCAAGATCAAGGCGCTCACGGCGAGCGAGGAGATCCCGCCGATGGTCGACCAGCTGCGGTTCTTCGCCGGGGCCGCCCGCGTCCTCGAGGGCAAGGCGGCCGGCGAGTACATGGCCGGCCACACCTCATGGATCCGTCGTGAGCCGATCGGGGTCGTCGGCCAGGTGACGCCGTGGAACTACCCGCTCCTCATGGCGGTCTGGAAGATCGCCCCGGCCCTGGCCGCCGGCAACACCGTCGTCCTCAAGCCGAGCGACACCACCCCCGAGTCCACGCTGCTGCTCGCCGAGATCGCCTCGGAGTTCCTCCCGACCGGCACGCTCAACGTCGTGACCGGCGACCGCGACACCGGCCGCCTCGTCGTCGAGCACCCGACCCCCTCGCTCGTCGCGATCACCGGCTCGGTCCGGGCCGGCGCCGAGGTCGCGGCCAGCGCCGCGCCGCAGGTCAAGCGCGTCCACCTCGAGCTCGGCGGCAAGGCACCGGTCGTCGTCTTCGACGACGCCGACATCGAGGCCGCGGTCGAGGGCATCGCGATCGCCGGCTACTTCAACGCCGGCCAGGACTGCACGGCGGCCACCCGCGTGCTCGCCGCGCCCCGCATCCACGACGACTTCGTCGCGGCGCTCGCCGAGTACGCGAAGAGCTCCGCACCGGTCGGCCTGCCCGACGACGCCGACGCGCTGCTCGGCCCGGTCAACAACGCCCGCCAGCTCGCGCACGTCTCGGGGTTCGTCGAGCGGCTGCCCTCGCACGCGCAGGTCGCGGCCGGCGGCAACCGGGTCTCGGCGCTCGGCGACGGCTACTACCTCGAGCCGACCGTGCTCTCGGGGCTGCGCCAGGACGACGAGGCGATCCAGAACGAGATCTTCGGCCCGGTCATCACCGTCCAGCGGTTCACCGACGAGGCCGAGGCCGTCGCCTGGGCCAACGGGGTCGACTACGGCCTCGCGTCCTCGGTGTGGACCAAGGACTTCGGCCGCGCGATGCGGATGAGCAAGGCGCTCGACTTCGGGTGCGTGTGGATCAACACCCACATCCCGCTCGTCGCCGAGATGCCGCACGGGGGCTACAAGAAGTCCGGGTACGGCAAGGACCTGTCGATGTACGGGTTCGAGGACTACACCCGGGTCAAGCACGTCATGGCCAACATCGAGAGCTGAGGCAGGTCACCCATGGCACCTCTCCGCCGGCGGCCCCCCGCCGACCCCGCCGTCCGCGACCTCGTCCGGGCCGCCCGCTCCGCACAGCTCTCGCGTCGCTCCCTCCTCGGGACGGCCGCGCTGGGCGGCGCCGCGAGCCTCGCCGCGTGCGCACCCCCGACCCCGCCGTCCGGGGGAGCGGCGGCCGTGCAGCTGCCCGAGGACGTCTCGGCCACCGACAAGGTCGTCCGGTGGGCCAACTGGACCGCCTACCTCGACTACGACGAGGACACCAAGCAGTACCCGACCCTCGAGGCGTTCATCAAGGAGACGGGCATCAAGGCCACGTACTCCGAGGACATCGAGGACAACGACTCCTACTTCAACAAGATCGCGCCGCAGCTGCGGGCCAAGCAGGACATCGGCAAGGACATCTTCGTCTTCACCGACTGGATGGCCAACCGCGTCATCCGCGAGCAGCTGGCCCAGCCGCTCGAGATCATCCGGATGCCCAACGCGAGCAACCTCCTCGACAGCCTCAAGGACGTCAGCTTCGACCCCGGGCGCAACTACTCCCTCACCTGGCAGTCGGGCTTCGCGGGCATCGGCTACGACAAGACGAGGGTCTCCAAGGAGATCAAGAGCCTCGACGACCTGTGGACCCCCGAGCTCAAGGGCCGCATCGTCGTCCTGTCGGAGTTCCGCGACACCGTGGCGCTCGTCATGCAGAGCCAAGGGGTCGACATCACCGGCGGCTGGGGGCGCACCCAGTTCGAGAACGCGGTCGCCGTCATCGAGCAGAAGATGTCCGAGGGGTACATCCGCCGGATCAAGGGCAACAGCTACCTCGAGGACCTCAAGTCCGGCAACGCGATCGCCGGCATCGTCTGGAGCGGCGACCTGTTCATCCTCCGGGCCGAGACCGAGAACGACAACTGGCAGTTCGTCATCCCCGAGTCCGGCGGCACCCTCTGGAGCGACAACATGATGGTGCCGATCACCTCGACGCACCGGCGCAACGCGATGACGCTCATGGACTACTACTACGAGCCGTCCGTCGCCGCCGAGGTCGCCGCATGGGTCAACTACGTCTGCCCGGTGCAGGGGGCGCAGGAGGAGCTCGCCAAGTCCGACCCCGAGCTGGCCGAGAGCCCGTTCATCTTCCCGTCGGCGGAGTACATCAAGGACAACAACATCCAGGGCTTCCCGGCGCTCTCGCCCCAGGACGACCAGGCCTACAGCGCCATCTGGCAGAAGGTGCAGGGCAACTGATGGCACGCAACAGCGGCTTCCGCGAGGCGACGGGCGACCTGCGCCTCGAGTCCGTCACGAAGTCCTTCGGCGAGTTCACCGCCGTCGACGACCTCGACCTCGTCGTCCCGCGCGGCTCGTTCTTCGCCCTCCTCGGCCCGTCGGGCTGCGGCAAGACGACCACCCTGCGGATGGTCGCCGGGCTCGAGCAGCCGACGGCCGGCAAGGTGCTCATCGGGGACACCGAGATCACCGGCAGCCGGCCCTACGAGCGCCCGGTCAACACGGTGTTCCAGAGCTACGCGCTCTTCCCGCACCTGACCATCCGCGACAACGTCGCCTTCGGGCCCAAGCGTCGCGGCGACAAGAACGCGCTCGCGCTCGCCGACGAGACCCTCGCGCTCGTCCAGGTCGACCACCTCGCGGCCCGCAAGCCGGCCCAGCTCTCGGGCGGCCAGCAGCAGCGTGTCGCCCTCGCGCGGGCCCTGGTCAACCGGCCCGAGGTGCTCCTCCTCGACGAGCCGCTCGGTGCCCTCGACCTCAAGCTGCGCCGCCAGCTCCAGGTCGAGCTCAAGCGGATCCAGACCGAGGTCGGGCTCACCTTCATCCACGTCACCCACGACCAGGAGGAGGCCATGACGATGGCCGACACCGTCGCGGTGATGAACCACGGCCGGATCGAGCAGATGGGCCACCCGGCCGACCTGTACGACCTGCCGCGCACGTCGTTCGTCGCGAACTTCGTCGGCCGCTCCAACCTCGGCACCGGCCGGGTCGTCGACCGCGACGGCGACAGCCTCGTCGCCGAGGTGCAGGGCACGAAGGTCAAGGTGCCGCTGGCCCGGGCCAACGCGACCGACGGCACCGTGATGTTCGGCGTGCGGCCCGAGAAGGTGCGCGTGCTGCGCCGCCCGCCGGAGGGCACCGGCGACGACGTCAAGGGCACCGTCCTCGACGTCTCGTTCACCGGGGTCGCCACCGAGTACCTCGTCCGTCTTCCGAGCGGCACGATCTGGAGCTGCTACGAGCAGAACCTCGACGTCGACCCGATCGACCTGCGGCCCGGCGACGACGTGTGGATCGCCTGGAACCACGCGCACGCCTTCACCGTGCCGGCCGACGAGGCCGAGGCGCAGGCCGCCGCGGAGGCGACGGCGTGAGCGCGCTCGCCCACGCCGGCGCGGCGGGAGGTGCCCCCGCCGGGGACGCCCCGCCGCAGGAGCGTGAGGGCCGCAGCTGGCTGCCCTACCTCCTGCTCGTGCCCGGGGCGCTCTGGCTGCTCGTCTTCTTCGTCGTCCCGCTGGTCCAGCTGTTCTCGGTCAGCCTGCAGTCGCAGTTCCCCGGCTACCCGGGCTACTACTACCGCGACGTCAACTTCTCGAACTACCTCTCCGCGCTCACCGACTTCGCGCCGCAGTTCGGGCGCTCGCTGCTCTTCGCGGGGCTCGCGACCTTCTTCGCCTTCTGCCTGGCCTACCCGCTGGCCTACGCGATGGCCTTCAAGGCCGGGCGCTGGCGCAACATCATGCTCATCGCGGTCGTCGCGCCGTTCTTCACCTCGTTCATCCTGCGCACCGTCGCGTGGCGCCAGATCCTCGCCGACGAGGGGCCGGTCGCGAGCACGCTCAACGCGCTGCACCTGCTGCCCGGCGGGCACATCACCGAGACGTGGGCGGCGGTCGTCGCGGGCCTGACCTACAACTTCCTGCCGTTCATGGTGCTGCCGATCTACGCCAGCCTCGAGCGGGCCGACCACCGCGTCATCGAGGCCGGGGGAGACCTGTACGCCAACGGGTTCACCACCTTCCGGACGGTGACCCTGCCGATGTCGATGCCGGGCGTCCTCGCCGGCACGCTGCTGACGTTCATCCCGGCGGCCGGTGACTACGTCAACGCCGACCTGCTCGGCGCCGACAACACGAAGATGGTCGGCAACGTCATCGAGAGCCAGTTCTTCAAGGTGCTCGGCGGGTTCCCCGTCGCGGCCGCGCTGTCCTTCACGCTCATGGCGCTCATCCTCGCCATGGTGTTCGTCTACGTCCGCCGCTTCGGGACGGAGGAGCTGGTGTGATCCGCTGGTTGACCAACCGCTTCGCGATCATCGTCGCGGTCCTCGTCCTGCTCTACCTGTTCCTGCCGGTCGCGTACACGTTCGTCTTCTCGTTCAACAACTACCGCAAGTCGAACATCGTCTGGAACCCCGAGGGGAGCCCGACGCTCAAGCACTGGAAGGACCCCTGCGGCGCGCCCGGGGTCTGCGACGCGCTCGTCACCTCGCTGCAGATCGGCGTCATCGCGACCGTCATCGCGACGGTTCTCGGCACCCTGCTGGCCTTCGCGCTCGTGCGCCACCAGTTCCGCGGCCGGGCGGCGAGCAACGTCCTCGTCTTCGTCCCGATGGCCACGCCCGAGATCGTCCTCGGCGCCAGCCTGCTGACGATCTTCGTCCAGGGCTTCTCGCGGGTCGGCCTCGGCCTCGGCTTCTGGACGATCACCATCGCGCACATCATGTTCTGCATCAGCTTCGTCGTCGTCACGGTCAAGGCCCGTCTGCAGAGCCTCGACCCGCGCATCGAGGAGGCCGCGCAGGACCTCTACGCCGGGCCGGGCGCGACGTTCTGGCGGGTCACCTTCCCGCTCGTCCTCCCCGGCATCGTCGGGGCCGCGCTGCTGTCGTTCTCGCTGTCCTTCGACGACTTCATCATCACGAACTTCGTCTCCGGCAACGAGACGACGTTCCCCAAGTTCGTCTACGTCTCCTACCTGCGCGGGATCCCCGCCCAGGCCAACGTCATCGGCTTCTCGATGTTCGTGCTCGCCCTCGCCCTGGTCATCATCGGCCAGGTCGTCGGCAACGCCCGTCGCAGCAGCAAGTGACCCCCTCGCCGGGCACCGTCCCGGCCGACAGGAAGGTTCCCGTGCGCGTCCTCATGATCGGTGCGGGCGGCGTCGGCGACGCCGCCGCGCGCATCGCCGCAGAGCGTGACTTCTTCGAGGCGTGGGTCGTGGCCGACCACGACGTCTCCCGGGCCGAGCGGACGGTGGCCGCGGCCTCCGGGCGCCGCGAGGGGGAGAGCCGCTTCCGCGCCGCGCAGGTCGACGCCTCGGACGCCGCGGCCGTCGAGGCCCTCGTCCGCGAGGTCGGCGCCACGCACGTGCTCAACGCGGTGGACCCGCGCTTCGTCGTCCCGGTCTTCCAGGGCACGCGCGCCGGCGGCGCCGACTACCTCGACATGGCGATGAGCCTCTCGCGCCGGCACGCGGACGAGCCGTACGCCAAGGTCGGGGTCAAGCTCGGTGACGAGCAGTTCGCGCAGGCGGGGGAGTGGGAGGCCGACGGCCGCCTCGCGCTCGTCGGCATCGGTGTCGAGCCGGGCCTGTCCGACGTCTTCGCGCGCTACGCCGCCGACCACCTGTTCTCGGAGATCGACGAGCTCGGCACCCGCGACGGCGCCAACCTCGTCATCCGCGACGAGGACGGGAACGAGGTCTTCGCGCCGGGCTTCTCGATGTGGACGATCATCGAGGAGTGCCTCAACCCGCCGGTCGTCTGGGAGAAGGACCGGGCCGGTGAGCCCGACGGCGGCTGGTTCACGCTCCCGCCGTTCAGCGAGCCCGAGGTCTTCGAGTTCCCCGAGGGGATCGGCCCCGTCGAGTGCGTCCACGTCGAGCACGAGGAGGTGCTCCTCATGCCTCGCTGGGTCGACGCGAGGAAGGTCACCATCAAGTACGGGCTCGGCGAGGAGATGATCACCATCCTGCGCACGCTGCACACCCTCGGCCTGGACCGCACCGAGCCGGTCACCGTCAAGGGCGTCGAGGTGAGCCCCCGCGACGTCGTCGCAGCGGTGCTCCCGGACCCGCTGACCATCGGCCCGCGGATGGAGGGCAAGACGTGTGCCGGCCTGTGGGTCACCGGGACCGGCAAGGACGGGCAGCCGCGGCGCACGTACCTCTACCACGTGTCCGACAACGCCGACACGATGCGCGAGTACGACGCCCAGTGCGTCGTCTGGCAGACCGCGGTCAACCCCGTCGTCGCGCTCGAGCTGCTCTCGAGCGGCGCCTGGTCCGGCGCCGGCGTGCTCGGCCCGGAGGCTTTCGACGCCGTGCCGTTCCTCGACCTGCTCGCCGCGCCGAAGCCCGCCGGCTACGGCTCGCCGTGGGGCCTCGAGGACCGCTGACCCCGGTCGGCCCCCGGCCGCCCCGCCCGTCCTAGGCTCGACCCGTCCGGCGCACGCCCGCGCCGCCCCGTACCACCGGAGGAGATCATGGCGACCACGCAGAAGGCCCTCGTCGAGTCGGTCCCGACCCGCCTGCTCATCGGCGGCCGGTGGCGCGAGGCCGGCGGGGGTGCCCGCTTCGAGGTCCACGACCCCTCGAGCGGCGCGACCCTCACGACGTGCGCCGACGCGACGCCCGAGGACGGCATGGCGGCGCTCGCCGCGGCCGCCGAGGCCCAGCCCGCGTGGGCCGCGACGGCTCCCCGCGAGCGGGGCGAGATCCTGCGGCGCGCGTTCGAGCTCGTCACCGCCCGGGCCGACGAGTTCGCGATGCTCATGACGCTCGAGATGGGCAAGACCCTCGCCGAGGCCAAGGGCGAGGTCGCCTACGGCTCGGAGTTCTTCCGCTGGTTCTCCGAGGAGGCCGTGCGCATCCACGGGCGCTACTCGGTGGCCCCCAACGGCGCGACCCGCCTGCTGACGATGGCGCAGCCGGTCGGGCCGACGCTCATGATCACGCCCTGGAACTTCCCGCTCGCGATGGGCACCCGCAAGATCGGGCCGGCGGTCGCCGCCGGCTGCACGATGGTCGTCAAGCCGGCGGCCGAGACCCCGCTGACGATGCTCCTGCTCGCCGAGGTCATGCGCGAGGCCGGTCTGCCCGACGGCGTCCTCAACGTCGTGACGACGACCCGCTCGGGCGAGGTCTGCGAGCCGGTCATCCGCGACCCGCGCCTGCGCAAGCTGACCTTCACCGGGTCGACCGCCGTCGGCAAGAAGCTCGTCGAGCAGTCGGCCGAGCAGCTGCTGCGCGTCTCGATGGAGCTCGGCGGCAACGCGCCGTTCGTCGTCTTCGAGGACGCCGACCTCGACGCCGCCGTCGAGGGCGCGATGCTCGCGAAGATGCGCAACATCGGGGAGGCCTGCACCGCGGCCAACCGCTTCTTCGTCCACGAGGATGTCGCCGACGAGTTCTCCCGCCGGCTCGCGGAGCGGATGGCCGGCCTCACCGTCGGCAAGGGCACGAAGAAGGGCGTCGACGTCGGCCCGCTCATCACCGAGAAGGCGCGCCGCGGCGTCCACGAGCTCGTCGAGGACGCCGTCGACAAGGGCGCGACCGTCCTCACGGGCGGGGCGCCGGTCGAGGGCCGCGGCTACTTCTACGCGCCGACGGTCCTCACCGACGTCCCGGACGACGCGCGCTGCCTCACCGAGGAGATCTTCGGACCGGTCGCGCCGATCTGCACCTTCGCGACCGAGGCCGAGGCCGTGCAGCGCGCCAACGCGACCGAGTACGGGCTCGTCGGCTACGTCTTCACCCGCGACAACGCCCGCGTCCTGCGCGTCGCCGAGGCGCTCGAGTTCGGGATGGTCGGCGTCAACACCGGCATCGTCTCCAACCCGGCGGCGCCCTTCGGCGGGGTCAAGCAGTCCGGGTTCGGCCGCGAGGGCGGCTTCGAGGGCATCGACGAGTACCTCGAGGTCAAGTACGTGGGTCTCGCGACCTGAGGCCTCCCGGGGCGGGGGCGGCCTCGTCCGAAGGGACAGGATCGTCCGCGTCCGGCTGCGCCCCACGGGTCCCGAGTGCTCCACTGGCCCCATGAGCCGGGCCCGTCACTCCGACCGTCCGGACCGCCAGCGGTCCGTGCGCTCCTTCCTCGACGACACCGACGAGGCGCTGCGCCTCGGCGCCCGACCCGGGGCCACGGTGTGGCCGACCGGCTTCGACCTGCTCGACACGACCTTCACCGGCGGCCTGCGCTCCGGTGAGCTCGTGCTCGTCGCCGGCACCGAGGGCGCCGGCAAGACGACCTTCGCGATGCAGATGATGCGCAACGCCGTCGTCACGGGCCGGCACGCCGTCGTCTTCTCCTTCGAGCTGACCGCCGCCTCGCTCATCCAGCGCCTCCTCGGCCTGGAGGCCGCGGCCGCCGCCGACCTCGTCGACGACCCGATCTTCCCGCCGGCCGACGTGCGCGCCTTCCGGGCCGTCCTCGAGGCCGAGGACCCCGACCGCCGCGGCCTCGGCTCGGCGATGCGCGGCCTGTCCTTCGGGCAGGAGGCGCTCATGGCGGTCGAGCGCTGGTCGGACCGGCTGCACATCGTCGAGGGCAACCGGATGACGACGATCGCCCAGATCGCCGCCACCGTCGCCGCCGTCGCCGACGAGACCGGCGAGCCCCCGCTCGTGCTCGTCGACTACCTCCAGAAGATCCCCGTCGACGGCATCGAGGGCACCGCGGACGAGACCACCCGCGTCACCTTCGTCGTCGAGACGCTCAAGGAGATCGCGATGGAGCTCGAGTGCCCCGTCGTCGCGATCACCGCCGCCGACCGTGAGGGCCTCGGGGCCGGGCACCGGATGCGCACCCGCGACCTGCGCGGCAGCAGCGCGCTCGCCTACGAGGCCGACATCGTGCTCATCCTCCAGACCAAGGAGAACATCGTCGCCCGCGAGCACCTGACCTACGACCTCGGGGCGATCAAGACCTACCGCCGGTGGGTCGTCATCTCGGTGGAGAAGAACCGCTTCGGCGGCGGGCAGATCGAGCTCGAGGTCGAGAAGGACTTCGAGCACGGGCGGTACCGGCCGCAGGTCCGCGTCGTCGGCGAGCGCCTCATCGAGGAGCGCGTCTTCACGTCGTGAGCGATGAGGCAGGATGGCGAGCCGTGAGCTCACGCACCGTCGCCGTCCTCGGCTCCACCGGGTCGATCGGCACCCAGGCCCTCGAGGTCGTCGCCGCCCACCCGGACCGCTTCACCGTCGTCGCGCTCTCGGCCGGGCGCAACCTGCGCCTGCTCGCCGAGCAGGCGGCCGCGACCCGGGCGCCCCTCGTGGCCACCGCCGTCGGTGACGCCGACGAGGTCCGCGCCGCGGTGGCCGCCGCCGCGGGCGACCCCTCCTACCGGCCCGAGGTCGTCGTCGGCGACGAGGCCGCGACGCTCGCCGCCGGCTGCGGGGCCGACGTCGTGCTCAACGGCATCACCGGCTCGATCGGCCTGCGGCCCACCCTCGCGGCCCTCGCCGCCGGCTCGACCCTGGCCCTGGCGAACAAGGAGTCGCTCATCGTCGGCGGCCCGCTCGTCAAGGCGGCGGCCCGGCCCGACCAGATCGTCCCCGTCGACTCCGAGCACAGCGCCATCGCGCAGTCGCTGCGTGGCGGCCGGGCGAACGAGGTGCGCCGGCTCGTCGTGACGGCCAGCGGCGGCCCGTTCCGTGGCCGCACGCGCGCGGAGCTCGCCGGGGTCACGCCCGACCAGGCCCTCGCGCACCCGAACTTCTCGATGGGCCGGGTCATCACGACGAACTCGGCGACCCTCGTCAACAAGGGCCTCGAGGTCATCGAGGCCCACCTGCTCTTCGACGTCCCGTTCGACCGGATCGACGTCGTCGTCCACCCGCAGCAGCAGATCCACTCGATGGTCGAGTTCCACGACGGCTCGACGATCGCCCAGCTCGGGCCGCCGCGGATGCTCGTCCCCATCGGGCTCGGCCTCTCGTGGCCCGAGCGGCTGACCGACGTCGACGTGCCGTGCGACTGGACCGCCGCGCAGACGTGGGAGTTCCACCCGCTCGACGACGACGCCTTCCCGGCGGTCCGGCTGGCCCGGCGGGTGGGGGAGGCCGGCGGCACGCACCCGGCGGTCTACAACGCGGCGAACGAGGTCGCGGTCGACGCCTTCCACGACGGCGCCATCGGGTTCACCGACATCGTCGACACCGTGGCCCGGGTGGTCGAGGCGCACGAGGCGTCCGCGGGGCACAATGGGATCGATGTCGACGCCTCGAGCGTTGACTCCGTGCTCGCCGCCGACCGGTGGGCCCGCGAGCGGGCCCGCGAGATCGTGGGGGCGGCACCCGTCGAGACCCCCGGAGGAGACCGGTGACGATCCTGGCCTACGTGGTCGGCGTGCTCGCCATGGCGTTCGGCGTCGCCGCGTCCATCGCGCTGCACGAGGTCGGCCACCTCGTCCCCGCCAAGAAGTTCGGCGTCAAGGTCACGCAGTACATGGTCGGCTTCGGCCCGACCGTGTGGTCGCGACGCCGCGGCGAGACCGAGTACGGCCTCAAGGCGATCCCGCTCGGCGGCTACATCCGGATGATCGGGATGTTCCCGCCGCGCCCCGGCGACGCCCCCGGCATGCTGCGCGCCTCGAGCACCGGCCGGTTCAGCCAGCTCGTCGACGAGGCCCGCGCGGCGAGCCTCGAGGAGGTCAAGCCGGGGGACGAGGACCGCGTCTTCTACCGGCTCTCGGTGCCCAAGAAGGTCGTCGTCATGATGGGCGGCCCGCTGATGAACCTCCTCATCGGCGTCGTCCTGCTCACCCTCTTCGTCACCGCCCACGGCCTGCCGACGGCGCAGCCCGGGGCCCAGGTCGCCTCCGTCGCGCAGTGCGTCGTGCCGGCCGCGCAGGCGTCGCAGGCCACGTCGTGCGCCGGCAAGCCGCAGACCCCCGCTCTCGCGGCGGGCATCCTCCCCGGGGACCGCTTCGTGTCGATCGGCGGGCAGCCGGTCCGCGAGCTGACCGACGTGGGCCGGCTCGTCCGACCCGCCGCCGGGCGCGCGGTCGACGTCGTCGTCGAGCGCGACGGCCGGCAGCTCTCGCTGAGCGTCACCCCGATCCGCACCCAGGTCGCCGTCCTCGACGACCAGGGCCGCCCGGTCACGAACGCGGACGGCACGGTGCAGACGACGGAGGCCGGCTTCCTCGGCGTCACGAGCAGCTCCCCGACGGCGTGGGTCCCGCAGCCGGCGACGGCGGTGCCGGGCATCCTCACGGACTCGGTGGTGCGTACCGCGGCCGCCCTCGTCGACATCCCCTCGCGGATGGTCGGTGTCTGGAACGCGGCGTTCTCCGGTGCCGAGCGCGAGGTCGACGGCCCGATGTCGGTCGTCGGCGTCGGCCGGGTCGCGGGGGAGGCCTCGGCCGGTCGGCTCTCCTCGCTGACCGGCGGGTCGGTCACGGACCGGCTGTGGTTCCTCGTCAGCCTCCTCGCGGGCCTCAACCTCATGCTCTTCGTCTTCAACCTCGTGCCGCTGCTGCCGCTCGACGGCGGCCACGTCGCCGGCGCGCTCTGGGAGGGCACGAAGCGCCGCTGGGCCCGGTTGCGCGGGCGGCCGGACCCGGGCTACGTCGACGTCGCCAAGGCCCTGCCGGTCGCCTACTCCGTGGCGATCGTGCTCGTCGGGATGTCGGCGCTGCTCATCTACGCCGACCTCGTCAACCCCGTCCGCCTCGGCTGACCCCGGTCAGCCGCCGACGAGCTCGTCGCGCCGGCGCAGCAGCGCCGCCCGCTCCTGCGCGAGCAGGCCGGCGCGTCGCTCGAGGTCCGCGAGGACGTCGCGCACGGCCAGCGCCGCCGCGTCGACGTCGGCGGCGGAGTCCTTGATGCGCGCGCGGACCGAGAGGTCGGTGAACAGGTTGTCGAACCAGATGTCGACGGTCCGCATCGTCGGCCCGACGCCGAGGTCGGCGCGCAGGGTGTCGACCGCGCCGACGTCGCCGAGCTCGCGGGCGAAGTCGGCGAGGGCCGCCTGCGCCGATGCCACGTGCCGGCCGGCGTCGTCGAGGCGGTCGTGCTTGACCATCGACGAGACGAGCCCGCCCCCGAGCCAGGTGTCGTAGGTCGACCAGCTCTCGGCCGACCCGAGGCGTCCGCGCGCGGCGGCCAGCTCGTGGGCGGCGCGGCGGCCCGCGGCGGTGGCCTCGTCGAGCTCGGTGCCGAGGGCCTCGACCCGGGCGAGGTCGTCGAGGACGGTCTCGAGCTCGGGGGAGGCGCCGGTCGCCCGGACCGCCTCGGCGTGGGCGCGCCGGGCCCGCTCGACCCGGCCCGCGGTGTCACCGAGGCGCTCCAGCTGCTCGACGGTCGCCTCGCGACGGGCCTCGAGGTCGGCGACCCGTGCCGAGGCCGCCTGCAGCGCGTAGCGAGCAGCGGTCTCCTCCGCCCGCTCGCGGTCGAGCTCGCCGGTACGGGTGCCGCGCACAGCGGCGACGAGCGAGGACCACCCGACGCCCTCGAGCCGGCGGACGTCATCGGCCTCGAGCCGGTGACGCCGCTCGACGAGGTCGCGCTCGCGACGAGCTGCCTCGAGCTCGGTGTCGAGACCGCCGACCAGCCGGCGCAGGTGCCCGGCCTCCTGCGCGTCGGCGACGGCCGCGTCGAGGGTTGCGCGGGTGGACGAGGTCGCGGGGAGGTCACTCATGGTCCTCCGAGGTTCGGACCGTAGGCTTGGTTCCATGTCCGTCTCCCTCGGTATGCCTGCCGCGCCGCCGCCCGTCATCGCCCCCCGCCGCCCGTCCCGCAAGATCCGGGTCGGCAAGGTCGAGGTCGGCGGGGACGCGCCGGTGTCGGTGCAGTCGATGACGACGACGCCGACGACCGACATCAACGCCACGCTGCAGCAGATTGCCGAGCTGACCGCCGCCGGCTGCGACATCGTCCGGGTCGCGTGCCCGAGCCAGGACGACGCCGAGGCGCTGCCGGCGATCGCGCAGAAGTCGCAGATCCCGGTTATCGCCGACATCCACTTCCAGCCGAAGTACGTCTACGCGGCCATCGACGCCGGCTGCGCCGCGGTGCGGGTCAACCCCGGGAACATCCGGCAGTTCGACGACCAGGTCGGCGAGATCGCCCGTCGCGCCAAGGAGGCCGGCGTCTCCATCCGCATCGGCGTCAACGCCGGGTCCCTCGACAAGCGGCTGCTCGAGAAGTACGGCAAGCCGACGGCCGAGGCGCTCGTCGAGTCGGCCGTTTGGGAGGCCAGCCTCTTCGAGGAGCACGACTTCCACGACTTCAAGATCTCGGTCAAGCACAACGACCCCGTCGTCATGGTCAAGGCCTACCAGCTGCTCGCCGAGCGCGGCGACTGGCCGCTGCACCTCGGCGTCACCGAGGCCGGCCCCGCGTTCCAGGGCACGATCAAGTCCGCGACCGCGTTCGGGGCGCTGCTGTCGCAGGGCATCGGCGACACCATCCGCGTCTCCCTGTCGGCCCCGCCGGTCGAGGAGGTCAAGGTCGGCATCCAGATCCTCCAGTCGCTCAACCTGCGTCCGCGCAAGCTCGAGATCGTCTCCTGCCCGTCGTGCGGGCGCGCCCAGGTCGACGTCTACAAGCTCGCCGACGAGGTGACCGCCGGTCTCGAGGGGATGACCGTGCCGCTGCGCGTCGCCGTCATGGGTTGCGTCGTCAACGGCCCCGGCGAGGCCCGCGAGGCCGACCTCGGTGTCGCCTCCGGCAACGGCAAGGGCCAGATCTTCGTCAAGGGCGAGGTCATCAAGACCGTCCCCGAGAGCCAGATCGTCGAGACGCTCATCGAGGAGGCCATGCGCATCGCCGAGGAGATGGGCGAGCCGGTCGACGAGGAGTCCGCGGGCGCCCCGAGCGTCACCGTCTCCTGACCGGGTGACCCCACCCGCGCTCGACGGGCGGCGCGAGGTGCACCGGGCCGGTGTCAACGGCTTCCACCGGCCCCGGTCCCTGCGGTACGCCCGCGGCCGGACCGCCGAGTCCTTCTACCGCGACTCCTACGACCACGACGCCGTGCGCTCGCGCCTCGTCGAACCCTTCCGCGCCGGCGCCCCGTGGGCGCGCGCGGTGTTCGACGTCGGGGCCGACGGCCCCGTCCAGGACACGCAGCCCTCCGCCGGCGAGGATGCGCTCCTGCTCGTCGACGGCATCTTCCTCCACCGCCCCGAGCTCGCCGGTCTGTGGGACGCGAGCCTCTGGGTCGAGGTGCCGTTCGACGTCTCGGTGCCCCGGGGCAACGCCCGCTTCGGGCCGGTCGACGACGCGCTGCGCGACCCCGACTCGTCGGCCAACGCGAGGTACGTCGGCGGCCAGCGGACCTACCTCGCCGAGGTGGCCCCGCGGTCGCGCGCCACGTGGGTCCTGGACAACACCGACCTGGAGCATCCTGTGCTCTGGGCCTCACGGCCCTAGGCTGTGCACGTGCTGCGCACACGATCCCCGGTCCGGCCGCTGTCGCTCGCCGACCGCGACGCCGCCCTCGAGGTGTGCGCCCGCGACCTGCCGCGCGGTGTGTTCGTGGCCGCGCGCCTCCTCGAGGGGGCGCGCACGGGGTCCATCGGCTCGGTCCTCGGGCTGCGCGAGGACGGCGAGCTGCGGTCGCTGTGCTGGGCCAGCGCCAACGTCGTGCCCGTGGGCACGACCGCCGCCGACCAGCCGGCGTTCGCCGAGCGGCTGCGCCGCTGGCGCGGCCGGGCCGCCTCGGTCTTCGGGCCGCGGGAGGAGGTCGAGGGGCTGTGGAGCCACCTCGAGCCGCACTGGGGGACACCGCGGGCGGTGCGGGCGCACCAGCCGCTGCTCGCCGCGCACCAGCCCCCGTCGGCGCTCGGTGTCGCGCTCGACGAACGGGTGCGCCCGGCCCGCCCGTCGGAGGTCGACCTCGTCCTGCCCGCCGCCGAGCACATGTTCACCGCCGAGATCGGCTACCGCCCCTACAGCGGGTCGAGCCGCGGCTACCGCGCCTCCATCTCCTCGCTCGTGGCCCGGGGGCACACCTACGTCGTCGTCGAGGACGGCGAGGTCGTGTTCAAGACCGACATCGGCAGCATCGCCCTCGGCTGCGCCCAGCTCCAGGGGGTGTGGGTCGCGCCACGGCTGCGCGGGCAGGGCCTCGCCGTGCCGATGCTCGCGTCGGTGCTCGAGCAGGTCATGGCCGGCCAGGCGCCGCTGGTCTCGCTCTACGTCAACGACTTCAACACCGCTGCCCGCGCCACCTACGACCGGCTCGGCTTCCACGAGGTCGGCGAGTTCTCCACGGTCCTGCTGTGACGCGCGGGCCCCGCTGATGGCCCTCACCGAGTGGACGCCCCTCGGGCCCGCGGACCTGCCCGACCTGCGCGAGCTCGCCCTGGCCTGCCTGCGCGCGGACGGCGGGCTGCCGCTCCTCGCCGACGAGCCGATGCTGCGCCGGCTCTTCCTCGACGGCCCCGGGGTCGGCGGACGGGACGAGACCGGCGACCTCGTCGCGGCCGCCGCCGTGCGCCCGGTCGCGGGTGGGGGATGGAGCGCCACCGGACTCGTGCGCCCCTCGGCCCGGCACACCGGCCTCGGGGAGCAGCTGGCCGCCTGGTGCACCCAGCGGTCCGGGGGAGTGCTGACCCGGGTCGTCGTCGAGACGACCTCGCCGGGCACCGACGACTTCCTCGGCGCGCTCGGGCTGCGCCGCACCTTTGCCGAGCACGTGATGCGCCACGACCTCGATGCCGTGCCGCTCGTGCGCCGGCCACGCGGCACCAGGGCCCTGGCCTGGAGCGAGGACACCGCCTCGCTCTTCCACCGCGCCTACCGGGCCTCGTTCGCCGACCGGCCGGGCTTCCCCGACCCCCCGCTCGAGGAGTGGGTCGACGAGCTGACCGAGGACCCCGGCTTCCGGCCCGACCGCTCGCGCGTCGTCCTCGACGCCGAGGCCCGGGTCGCGGGCTTCGTGACCCTGTCGGACTGCTGGGTCGACCAGGTCGGCGTGGTCCCGGCCTGGCGCGGCCGCGGTCTCGGCGCGCACCTCGTCGCGCGCTCGCTGCGGGCCCTGGCCCGCGGAGGCTGCGAGGAGGCGTGGCTCGCCGTCAACGTCGACAACCCGGCGCACCGGCTCTACGAGCGGCTCGGGTTCGTCGACGCGGGGCTGCGCAGCCGCTGGGAGCGCGAGGCCTGAGCGCCGCCGGCGGCCCTCGCCGGGGACGACGGAGGGCCCGTCCGCGGGTGCGGACGGGCCCTCGTCGTGGATGACCGTGCGGTCAGCCGGCTGGGGTCACTTGGTCAGCGGGCCGAGCGTCGGGTCGTTGGCGTAGGCCTCGGCGGCGTTCTCCTTGGTCACGATGACCGGGGCGAGGAGGTTGGCCGGGACGACCTTGACGCCGTTGTTGTACGACTTGTCGTCGTTGACGGTCGGCTTCTCGCCCTTCTGGAGGGCGCTGACCATCGCGATGGTCTCCTTGACGAGCTCGCGGGTGTCCTTGTTGATCGTGGAGTACTGGACGCCCTCCATGATCGACTTGACCGACTCGACCTCGGAGTCCTGGCCGGTGACGACCGGGACCGGCTTGCCGGCCTGGTCCACCGAGGTGAGGATGGCGCGGGCCAGGGTGTCGTTGGGGGAGAGGACGCCGTCGAGCTCGGTGCTGCCGCCGTAGGAGCCGGCGAGCAGGGTGTCCATGCGCTTCTGCGCGTTCTCGGCCTTCCAGCCCTGGGTGACGGCCTGCTCGAACGAGGTCTGGCCGGAGACGACCTTGAGGGTGCCGTCGTCGATCTTCGGCTGGAGGACGCTCATCGCGCCGTCGAAGAAGACCTTGGCGTTGTTGTCGTCGGGGGAGCCGGCGAAGAGCTCGATGTTGTACGGCCCGTTCGGCTTCTTCTTGGCCATGCCCTCGAGGAGCGCCTGGCCCTGCAGCTCACCGACCTTGAAGTTGTCGAACGCGACGTAGTAGTCGACGTCGGCGGTGTTCGTCAGGAGGCGGTCGTAGGCGATGATCGTCGCGCCGGACTCCTTGGCGGCCTTGAGCTGGGTGCCCAGCTGCGAGCCGTCGATGGCGCCGACGACGATGACCTTGGCGCCCTTGGTGACCATGGCCTGGATCTGGTTCTGCTGCTCCGAGACACCGCCGTTGGCGAACTGCACGTCTCCCTGGAAGCCGGCGGAGGCGAGGCCGTCCTTGAACAGCTGCTCGGCGAGCACCCAGTTCTCGGAGGTCTTCTGCGGCAGGGAGATCCCGATGACCGAGTCGGCCGGGAAGCCGGCGGCGGCCGAGCTGCCCGCGCTGGCCGTGGCGGCCGTGTTGTCGGACTCGGACCGGCCGCAGCCGGTGAGGGCGAGGCCGGCGACCGCGGTGATCGCGAGCGCCTTGGTGAGGTGACGCATATGTGCTCTTCCTTCTACTCGCGCGTCCTGCGGACGCGGGGTCCTGCTCACGGGTCGGCGGGCGCCGGCCGGAGGGGTCTGGAGGTGGCTCAGGAGTCCGAGCCGAGGGTGCTGCTCGTCGAGCTGACGCTCGACTGGGCGGGGTTCTGGGTGTCGACGGTGCCGCTCTCGGCCTCGGCCAGGCGCCGGTTGCGGTCACGGTTGCGCTGGAACAGACCGAGGATCGACGGCTTGCCCTGGCTCTTGTTGTAGACGTCGAAGGCAACGGCGACGAGGAGGACGAGACCCTTGATCATCTGGGTCGCGTCGGCGCCGACGCCCTGGAGCTGGAGGCCGTTGTTGAGGACGGCCATGACCAGGCCTCCGACGATCGAGCCGACGACGGTGCCGACACCACCGGTGACCGCGGCGCCACCGATGAACACGGCGGCGATGGCGTCGAGCTCCCAGCCGACACCGTCGAACGGACCGGACGCGGTGGAGCGGGCGACGAACATCATGCCCGCGAGGGAGGCGAGGACGGCCATGTTCGCCATGACGAAGAAGTTGATCTGCCGGCTCTTGACACCCGACAGCTCGGCCGCGTGGCGGTTGCCACCGACGGCGTAGATGTGCCGGCCGAGGACGGTCTTGCTCGCGATGAAGCCGTAGACGAGGACGAGGACGACGAGGATGAGGCCGGAGACGGGGAAGCCCTTGCGGCCCGAGGCGATGAGGAACATCGCGCCGAGGATCACGAGGCAGACGAGAGCGAGGCGGACCCACATCGCCCACGCCTCCTCGACCTGGGCCCCGATCTTGGTCAGGCGGGCGCGGGAGCGCAGCGCGCCGAAGACGATCGCCGCGCAGCCCAGGATGCCGAGCAGCACCGTGAGGTTGTTGTAGCCGGTGTTCGGGCCGACCTCGGGGAGCGAGCCCGAACCGATGACCTGGAAGCCGGCGGGCACCGGGACGGTGGTGGAGTCTCCGACGAACTGGTTGGCACCGCGGAAGAACAGCATGCCGGCGAGCGTGACGATGAAGGCCGGGATGCCGACGCGGGCGACCCAGAAGCCCTGCCAGACGCCGACGAGCGCACCGAGCCCGAGGCCGAGCAGGATGCCGACCGGCCAGGGGAGGCTCCAGTCGCGGATCGCGATGGCGACGACGATGCCGACGAACGCCGAGATCGAGCCGACCGAGAGGTCGATGTGGCCGGCGATGATGACGAGCACCATCCCGATGGCCAGGACGAGGATGTACGCGTTGCCCTGGATGATGTTGTTGACGTTGTTGGGGTCCAGGGTCAGGCCGCCGGTCCGCCACTGGAAGTACGCGATGAGGATGACGAGCGCGGCGACCATGCCGAGCTGGCGGATGTCGCCACCGAAGATCTTGCGGACGATGTTCATGGGGGTCCTCGGGTCGGGGTCAGGAGACCGCGTTGGCCTGCGTGCGGGTGGTGTTCTTCGTCATGAGGCGCATGAGCGACTCCTGGTCGGCCTGGGCCTTGTCGAGGCAGCCGGTGATCCGGCCCTCGGCGATCGTGTAGATCCGGTCCGCGAGCCCGAGGAGCTCGGGCAGCTCGGAGGAGACGACGATGACGCCCTTGCCCTGCGCCGCGAGGCGCTGGATGATCCCGTAGATCTCGAACTTCGCGCCGACGTCGATGCCGCGGGTGGGCTCGTCGAGGATGAGCAGGTCGGGCTCGGTGAAGAGCCACTTCGCGAGGACGACCTTCTGCTGGTTGCCGCCCGAGAGCTTGGCGACACCCTCCTCGACGTTCGGGGTCTTGGTGCGCAGGTCCTGGCGGTACTGCTCCGCGATCCGGTACTCCTCGGTCTCGTCGACGACGAGGCCGTGGGTGATCCGGGACAGCTTGGCCGAGACCGTCGTGCGCTTGATGTCGTCGAGGAGGTTGAGGCCGAGGGTCTTGCGGTCCTCGGTGACGTAGGCGAGGCCGGCGTCGATGGCGTCGCGCACGTGCTTGAGGTGCAGCTCCTTGCCGTCCTTGACGATCGTGCCGCCGAGGAGCGTGCCGTACGAGCGGCCGAAGATGCTGCGCATCAGCTCGGTGCGGCCGGCGCCCATCAGCCCGGCGAAGCCGACGATCTCGCCGCGGCGGACGAAGAAGCTCGCGTCGTTCGCCACGAGCCGGTCGGCCCGCACCGGGTGCTGGACGTTCCAGTGCTTGACCTCGAAGAACACCTCGCCGATCGTCGGCGTGTGGTCGGGGAAGCGCGACTCGAGGTCGCGGCCGACCATCCCGCGGATGATCCGGTTCTCGTCGACGCCGTCCTCCTTGACCCGGAGGGTCTCGATGGAGCGGCCGTCGCGGATGATCGTGATGGCGTCCGAGATCTGCTCGATCTCGTTGAGCTTGTGGCTGATCATGATGCAGGTGACGCCGTGCGAGCGCAGGCCGTCCATGATCTGCAGCAGGTGCTGGGAGTCGGACTCGTTGAGCGCCGCGGTCGGCTCGTCGAGGATGAGCAGCTGCACGTCCTTGGAGAGCGCCTTCGCGATCTCGACGAGCTGCTGCTTGCCGACACCGATGTCCTTGACCTTGGTCATCGGGTCCTCGGAGAGCCCGACGCGCTCGAGCAGCTGGGCGGCCTTGGCCTGGGTCTGCACCCAGTCGATCGCGCCCCGGCGGGTCTGCTCGTTGCCGAGGAAGATGTTCTCGGCGATCGACAGCTCGGGGATGAGCGCGAGCTCCTGGTGGATGATGACGATGCCGGCCTGCTCGCTGTCGCGGATCGACGAGAACCGGGCCGGGGCCCCGTTCCAGAGGATCTCGCCGCGGTAGCTGCCGTGCGGGTGGACGCCCGACAGGACCTTCATGAGGGTCGACTTGCCGGCGCCGTTCTCGCCGCAGATCGCGTGGATCTCGCCGCGGCGGACGGTCATGTCGACGTCGGAGAGGGCCTTGACGCCCGGGAACTCCTTGGTGATGGCGCGCATCTCGAGGATGACCTCGTGGCTGCCGGTGCGGGCCGTGCCCGTGGCGGTCGGTGCGACGTTGCTCATTTCCCATCCTCGACGTTGAGGGCTCAGGCGTCCGGTGGGCCGCTGGGGCCCGGGGCTCACGCGAATTGTTGTACGGCCGAACATATTGGAGACACCGTTGTCCGGCAAGAGGCTGCCCGGTACCGCCTGGTAACGATCGGGTAACTCGCCGTTCACCCGGCCGTGACGAGCCAGGCCGAGGGGTCGGCGATGACGTCGTCGAGGACGGTGAGCGCGGCGCCGCGGGCCGGCGAGCTGGAGCCGCCGAGCGCGGGGGAGACGCGGACGGTGGCCCACCGGGCGATGACGGCACGGCGCTCGAGCTCGGCGAGGACGCGGGGGGAGAGGCGGCCGTGCAGCGTGGCGTAGACCCCTCCGAGCACGACCTCGTCGACGTCGACCACGTTGACGACGGTGGCGGCGGCCTGGCCGAGGGCGCGGGCCGCGGCGTCGACCGCGTCCGCCGCGGGGCCGGCGGTCTCGGCGGCGCCGCTCAGGGCGGCCGTCGTCGTGCCCGGGGGCATCCCGGCGGCCTCGACCATCGCGTCCTTGCCGGCGTAGGGCTCGAGGCACCCGACGGCGCCGCAGTGGCACGGGCGGCCGTCGGGGTCGACGACCACGTGGCCGATCTCGCCGCCCCAGCCGTGCATCCCCTCGAAGACGCGGCCGCCGAGCACGACCGCCGACCCGATGCCGACCGCGCCGTAGGCGAAGAGGAAGTTCTGGGCCTCGGCCGGGCGGCGGTCGCGGCGGCGGCGCTCCTCGACCTCGGTCCGCGCCGAGAGGTCGGCGTCGTTGGCCGCCGTCACCCGGAGGTGCGCCAGCGCGGGGTGGCGGGTCAGCGCGTCGTCGACCGCGATGTCGTGCCAGTCGAGGTTGGGCGCGTAGCGCAGCGTGGTCGTCTCGCGGCTGACCAGGCCGGGCAGGGCGACGCAGGCGCCCGCGACGCGCATCCCGTCGGCGCTCACGGCGCGGACGGTCTCGGCGGCGAGCTCGGCGAGGCGGGCGAAGGTGCGGTCGGGGTCGCACCCGCGCAGGTCGACCTCGACGACGCGCTCGGAGACGGTGATGCCGGCCAGGTCGAGGACGAGCGCGGAGAGGTGGTCGATGCCGACCGACAGCCCGAGCCCGACGACGGAGCGGCCGCAGGGGGCGAGGGGGACGGCGGGGCGGCCCGCGCGCGAGGCCGTCAGCGGCTCGAGCTCGGAGACGAGGCGTGCCTGGATGAGCCGGTCGACGAGGTCCGAGACGGTGGCGCGGGCCAGGCCGACCTCGCCGGCGATGGCCGCCCGGGACAGCGGGGCGCCGACGGCCTGGGCGTCGACGACGCGCTGGAGGACGACGGCGAGGTTGTGCTCCCGCAGGGTCGACTGGCGCGCGGCCTCCCGGCCCCCTCCGCGGGGCAGCGCGGACCCCGGGGTCCGACGGCTCGTCGACGTCGACATGGGCGTCACCATAGACCCGCCGGACCCTTTCGTTCGACCACCGGACAAATGACGGTCCTCGCCCGGGGCGCCGCGGCTCCCCGTCGGGGGTACGTGCGGGTGGGCGACGGGAGGCCCCGCTGTCCGGCCGCCGCACAAACCGCGCGGCGCCGGGGACGGGCGCGTCGTTATCCTTGCCGGGTTCTCCTCCCACGACCCCAGGAGCCTCCCCGTGGCCATGCGCATGTCGTCCCTGTTCCTGCGAACCCTTCGCGAGAACCCGGCGGACGCGGAGGTCCCGAGCCACCAGCTGCTCGTGCGCGCCGGGTACATCCGCCGGGTCAGCCCCGGCATCTACACGTGGCTGCCGCTGGGGCTCAAGGTGCTCCGCCGCGTCGAGCGCATCGTCCGGGACGAGATGGACGCCATCGGCGCCCAGGAGCTCCTCTTCCCCGCCCTGCTGCCGCGCGAGCCCTACGAGACCTCGGGCCGCTGGACCGAGTACGGCGACGGCGTCTTCCGCCTCCAGGACCGCAAGGGCGACGACTACCTCCTCGGCCCGACGCACGAGGAGATGTTCACCCTCGCCGTCAAGGACCTGTACTCCTCGTACAAGGACCTGCCGCTGTCGATCTACCAGATCCAGACGAAGTACCGCGACGAGGCGCGGCCGCGCGCGGGCATCCTGCGCGGGCGCGAGTTCGTCATGAAGGACAGCTACTCGTTCGACCTCGACGAGGCCGGGCTCGACAAGAGCTACCAGCTGCACCGCGACGCCTACGTCCGGATCTTCGACCGGCTCGGCTTCCACTACGTCATCGTCCAGGCGATGGCCGGCGCGATGGGCGGCTCGAAGTCCGAGGAGTTCCTCGCGACCGCCGAGAACGGCGAGGACACCTACGTCCGGTGCGCGAACTGCGGGTACGCCGCCAACGTCGAAGCCGTCCGGGTGCCCGTGCCCGACGCGGTCGACGCCTCCGGGGTGCCCGCCGCGCACGTCGAGGACACCCCCGACACCCCGACGATCGACACGCTCGTCGCCCACCTCGAGCACGCCTTCCCCCGCGCCGACGGCCGGTCGTGGACCGCCGCCGACACGCTGAAGAACGTCGTCGTCATGCTCGTCCACCCCGACGGCACGCGCGAGCCGCTGGCCATCGGCCTGCCCGGCGACCGCGAGGTCGACGAGAAGCGCCTCGGGGCGCAGGTCGAGCCGGCGAGCGTGGAGGCGTTCGACGAGAAGGACTTCGCGCGGTACCCGACGCTGACCAAGGGCTACATCGGGCCGGGTGCGCTCGGTTCCGAGCGGTCCTCGGGCATCCGCTATCTTCTCGACCCCCGCGTCGTCGAGGGCACCGCATGGGTCACCGGCGCCGACGAGCACGGCCGCCACGTCCTCGACCTCGTGGCCGGGCGCGACTTCACCGCCGACGGCACGATCGAGGCCGCCGACGTCCGTGAGGGCGACGCCTGCCCCTCGTGCGGGCACGGGCTGGAGTCGGCCCGGGGCATCGAGATGGGGCACATCTTCCAGCTCGGGACCAAGTACGCCGAGGCGCTCGACCTCAAGGTGCTCGACGAGAACGGCAAGCTGCGCACCGTCGTCATGGGCTCCTACGGCGTCGGTGTCTCGCGCGCCGTCGCCTGCGTCGCCGAGGGCAACCACGACGAGCTCGGGCTCGTCTGGCCGCGCGAGCTCTCGCCCGCCGACGTGCACGTCGTCGCCACCGGCAAGGACGAGGAGGTGCACCGGTACGCCGAGGAGCTGACCCGCGCGCTCGAGTCCGAGGGTGTCGAGGTGCTGCTCGACGACCGCCGGCAGGCTTCTCCCGGAGTCAAGTTCAAGGACGCCGAGCTCATCGGCGTGCCGACCATCGTCGTCGTCGGCCGCGGGCTGGCCGAGGGGAAGGTCGAGGTCAAGGACCGCCGCTCCGGGGAACGCCGCGAGGTCGCCACGGACGACGCGGTGCGTGAGGTGCTGGCGGAGGTCGGTCGCGCGTGAGCCGTCGCGTCGAGGCGGTCGTCTTCGACTGGGGTGGGACGCTGACGCCCTGGCACGACGTCGACCTGCCCGAGCAGTGGCGGGTCTTCGCTCGCGAGGTGCACGGCATCCCCGTCGGGTCGCCGGACGTGCCGCAGGCCGACCTCGACGAGGCGCACCGGCTGGCCGACCGCATCCTCGAGGCGGAGGCCGGGGCGTGGGCGCGCGGCCGTGACGAGCACTCGTCCGCGGCGCTCGCCGACATCCTCGACGCCGCCGGGGTCGACGCCGAGCACGACCGGCACCACCTCGCGCTCGCGGCGTACCGGCGCTTCTGGGAGCCGCACACCCTCACCGACCCGCAGGTCAAGCCGCTCTGGGAAGGGTTGCGCGAGAGGGGGATCAAGGTGGGCGTGCTGTCCAACACCATCTGGACGCGCGAGTACCACCGCGAGATCTTCGCGCGCGACGGCGTGCTCGACCTCATCGACGCCGACCTCTACTCGAGCGAGCTCGACCACGTGAAGCCGCACCCCGAGGTCTTCCTCGCGGCGTGCCGCGCCGTCGGGGTCGAGCCGGCCGCGGCGGTGTACGTCGGCGACCGGATGTTCGAGGACGTGCACGGCCCGCAGCAGGTCGGAATGCGCGCCGTGTGGGTGCCCCACTCGGTGCTGCCCGACAACCAGAAGGTCGAGGTGACCGCCGTCCCCGACGCGCGGGCCCACGAGCTGCTCGACGTGCTGGGGATCGTCGACGGGTGGAACGCCGCGTGACCCGTGGGTGACGTCGCGCCGCACGTCCTCGCGCTGCTCGCGCTCGCCGGGTTCGTCGCCGGGTGGGTCGACGCCGTCGTCGGCGGCGGCGGGCTCGTCCAGCTGCCCGCGCTGCTGCTCGGGATGCCCGGGGCGACGCCGGCCCAGGTCCTCGCGACGAACAAGTTCGGGTCGGTGTGGGGCACCGCCACCGCGTCGGTCACGTACTACAGGCGGGTGAGGCCGGACCTGCGCACGGCGCTGCCGATGGCCGCCGTCGCGTACCTCGGCGCGATCGGCGGGGCGCTGCTCGGGCTGCACATCCCGAAGTCGCTCTTCAACCCGGTCATCCTCGTCATGCTCGTCGTCGTCGGGGCGTACACGCTGCTCAAGCCGTCGGTGGGCGAGCTGACCCGGCTGCGCTTCAGCGGCGCCCGGCACACGACGGCCGCGGTGCTGACCGGCTTCGTCATCGGCGTCTACGACGGCGCGCTGGGGCCGGGCACGGGGTCCTTCCTCGTCTTCGCGCTCGTCGGGCTGCTCGGGTACGCCTTCCTCGAGGCCAGCGCCAAGGCGAAGATCACCAACCTCGCGACGAACCTCGGCGCGCTGACCGTGTTCGCCCCCGGGGGGCACGTCGTCTGGGTCGTCGGCGGCGTCATGGCCGTCGCGAACCTCCTCGGCGGGTGGGTCGGCGCGCGCACCGCGGTCGCGCGCGGCAGCCGGTTCGTCCGGACGGTCTTCGTCGTCGTCGTCGGCGCCTTCACCCTCCGCATCGGAGGAGACCTCGCCGGCCTCTGGTGACCCCCAGCGCCCCTCCCTCCCCCCGGCCCCTCCCTCTCCGCGAACGCGTGTGTAAAAGCCCCGGCTGGACCGCGCTTTGAAAAACGATGCGGGGGGGGGGG